>CAJMLT010000009.1 GCA_905214325.1 uncultured bacterium | reverse complement strand
GAAACCTATAGCTATCTCAACGAAATATCCTCTCAGCTTTCCGATAACGTCGCGCAAAACGTCGATTCCACGGAAACGAAGGCCGAAACGCTCGCCTCCCTTGCCCGGCAACACGACTGGGACAACGTCGAAGATCTCCAACAATGGCTCGAATCGACCTGCGACGTGGAGCGAATCTCCCGTGTCTATCTCATAGACGAAGAAGGGGCCTGGCTTTCGGGCGGTACCCGTCACTACCATGACACCCTGAAGGACTTCTCCGCCCCCATCGTCGGCGAAGAGCAAACCCATACGGGCACCATCCTCGACGAGGAAAACGGCAGTTTCCTCGCTCTGGGAACCCCTCTCGATCTCACCGTCGACGACACCCACCTCGTCGGACTCGTGGTTGCTATCACTCCCGAAAGCATCAAAGAGCAACTCTCCCTTTCGGCTTTTTCCGATCTCGGCTACGCCCACATCGTATCTTCGGACGGAAGCGCAATCCTCCTTTCGGACAAGGAAACAACGCCCTTCTATGGAGACAATCTTTTCACCACGTTCGATCAGGCGAAGTTCCTCGATGCAACCACCGATGAAAGCATACGAACCACCATCGACGAACGGGAGTCCCTACAGCTCCACTATAAGCTGGAGGACCAGGAGAAGCACGCGACGATAACCCCTATCGATGTCGAGGATTGGTATCTCATCTCCGTGCTACCCGCCGACTTCGTCTACGAGAAATCATCGGCTTTCTATGCACTCACGGCGGCGGCCTGTACGGGTATCGCCACCCTTTTCGCCCTGCTCGTCCTTGTCATCATAGTGGTCAATCGCCGTCGCCAGCGGGAACTGGAGCAAGCCGCCTATGTCGACCCCGTCACCGATGGTCATACGCTGCTCTATTTCGAAAAGGCCATCCTTTCGAATGTGGCCTCGGAACAGATCTATGCGATCATCTATCTCAATCTCCGCGATTTCAAGGAAATCAACGAGCGCATAGGTCGGGAGACGGCGGATGGGATACTCAAAGCGTTCTACGAAATCATCGACGATGGTTTGACGGAAAACGAATGCGTTTGCCGCTTCGTGGCCGACCATTTCTGCGTCTGCCTCAAGGGGGGCAATCCCAACTACATCACCAACCGCATCAAAGCCTGGGCGAACAGTCTCAAGGCTTACGGAAGAAAACTCGATCCTCCGGTGAATCTTCGCCTGAGCGCGGGAATCTGCTTCACCCACACCGATGACGACCGGATTCGCCACCTCATCGATCATGCGAACACTGCACGGAAGATGATCTCGACCTATTCCTACGACGATATGGTTCCCTGCGGCATCTACGATACGGCTCTCCAACACGAACTCGATTTTCAACAGGATCTGATCGACCATGCCGAACGCGCACTCGAAGAAGGCGAATTCCTCCTCTACCTTCAGCCCAAGCACGAGCTCACACACGACACGGTGGCGGGAGCGGAAGCCCTCGTACGATGGCAGCACCCCACCTATGGGCTCCTCACCCCCCGATTCTTCATTTCGTCTTTCGAGCGGACCGGGGTCATCTGTAAGATGGATCTCCATGTGTTCGATCTGGTGTGTGCGCAGATACAAAACGCTCTGGATCAGGGACTCGAACCGGTACCCGTGTCCGTCAACGTGTCCAAACGCTGTTTCGATAACCCCGATTTTCTGGATTCCTACGAAAGCATCTGGCGTCGCTACAACTTCGATGCTTCCTTGATCGAGCTCGAATTTCTCGAAAGCATCTTCTACAACCAGATCGATGAATTCAAAAAGACCATCGAGCGTATCCACCGTATCGGCTTCACCTGTTCACTCGATGATTTCGGATCGGGCTACTCATCGTTGGGGCTCCTCGGAAGGCTCAAAATCGATACCGTCAAAATGGACCGCTCTTTCGTCAGCGGCAACGACAGCCTCGACCCCCAGATGCAGAAAACGATAGAGGGAGTCATCGCGCTCATCAAAAGTCTCGGCATGACCGTTGTCGCCGAAGGCATAGAAGACGAAAAGACACTCGACCTTCTACGTTCCCACGGATGCAACATGGTTCAAGGGTATGTCTTCTCCCGTCCCCTGCCGGCGTCCGATTTCTCCGCCTACCTCGCCGATCACACCCGCCTCTGAAAAACCCGCCCGATGTTTCATGGCGGTCCTTCCTCGATATCGTTCTTGCTATGCATCGCCAAGTCCTGTATTATTCAGTCTGCTTTCGGTTGCGACCGGAAGAAAACAAATGCGGGTGTGGCGGAATTGGCAGACGCGTACGGTTCAGGTCCGTATGAGTGCAAACTCATGAAGGTTCAAGTCCTTTCACCCGCACCATTTGTCTACTCGCTAAAACCCTCGGTCATCGATCGGGGGTTTTTATTATTATCCTTGATGATCCCTACGCCGCACGCACTTCAGGCCAGGGTAGACAACACCGCACTTCCCCGTAAAGGTCACAGCATTGAATATCGTCCAGATAAAGTATTTCATTTCAGCCGTCGAGCATGGGAGCATCACCGCCGCAGCACGCGATCAGTTCAGCTCTCTCCAGGGCATGTCGCAAGCCATAGCCGATCTCGAGGCCGAATTGGGAATACCGTTACTGGAAAGGCAGAATCGTGGTTCCGTACCCACGAAATTCGGCATCGAATTCTATCAGGAGGCCCGGCCTTTCCTCTTTCAGTATGAAAGCCTCGAGCGCTTCGTGCACGACAGGGTCGGCAGCAGCGCCGGAACCGAAAAACTGAACGTATATCTTTGCACGCCCTCCTATTCCTCAACCGAAAGATCGAGCCTGAGAACGGCCACCTATCTCAACGAGCGATTCGAAATGAACGCGATCATCCATTTCGGATCGAAGACGCTTTGCTTTGAGGCTCTTGCGAACAAAGCCGCCGATGCCGTCATGATAATCGGAAATATATCCGATGTCCCCATGCCCTATACATGCGAGATCCTATGCCATCTGCCCTGCGTTGCCCAGATGTCACAGCGAAACCCCTTGAGTGGGAAAACCACGCTGCGCTTCACCGAATTGGACGGAACACCTTTGGCCCTGTGGCCCGACTTCGACTTCTTCAATGAAACGGTTGAAGCCCTGCTTGAAACCGAACACGGCATCACCGATATCGGCTCATCGACACGGGCCATAGACGAACAGATCGCCTTCTTCGATAAGGGAGGGGCGTTCATCATTCCCCATCTCGGAGGATTGGATTCCGACTACCTCCGTACCAAACCGGTGCCGTTTCATGATGATGAAAACATGCAGGTGCCCCTTTGCCTCATCAAACGCAAGGAAACCTTGGAAACGAACGCATAGGCCCGTCACGAAGCAACGGGAACGCCTTGTGGACCATCGGGAAAACCGCGGAGAAAGCCCTCCGTGGACACATGCGTGGCGGCTCCGCCATGGACATGGATATGCCTACAACGCATAATCGTCGTAGATCACATAACCGTTTTTACCGTTGTCCTTCGCACGGTAGAGCGCCTCATCGACACGACCGAGCACCGTATCGTAATCCATTCCCTCACCGACGACACAGGCGGCACCGGCGCTGCAGCGTACCGGATGTTCATCGTTGACACCTATTTCACCGATACGCCTCACTATTTCTCTCGCTTTGGTCGTTATCACGTTCGAGTTCTTGAGGTTTTTCATATATACGACGAATTCGTCCCCGCCGAAACGCGCGATGATATCATCTTCGCGGAACAGGCTCTGTAATATCTCACCGACCTGCTTCAAAACATGGTCGGCTTCCAGATGACCATAGGTGTCGTTCAGGGATTTGAAGTTATCTATATCCAGGAAGAAGGCTGCGTCCAGACGTTCCGGACTCTTCCGCTTCAGCGTTTCCGTGATCATGGAGAGCGCATAATTCTTGTTATGGGTTCCCGACACTTTGTCGATATGGGCGGATGCCCGCAATTGATTTTGGCGATGCATGATATCGCTTATGTCATCGAGGCGGCCAACCACGCGGTAAACGTGCCCCTGCTCATCGGCGAGACTGGTGTAACGCGCTCTATACCAGCATCGCTCGCCGGGATAGAACTCCCCTTCGAAATCATAGACGCCGCTTTTCGCCTTTCGACACGCGGAGCGTAAAGCGTGCTGGAAGCCCGGTTTCTCCTTGTCGATGATGCGCCTGTTATCGATGAAGTTGGCCAGATAACATTCGATCGCCTCTTCCATGGGAACACCGTCGGACATCATGAGCGAAACCCGCATGGTGTCGTCATCGGGAGCGTAATCGAAGGTGATCGTATCTGCCGATTCGCTGAGTAGGCGGTATTTCTCGGCTTTCCAAAGATGCTCCTGCTCCCGCTTCACCTCACCGGTGATATCCGTTATGACCGCATAGCACAACAGCCTTCCATCCTGCTCCTCGCTCAAACTGCACAGGACACGGAACCACAAGCCCCCTCCGACGGCCCCCTGCGGATAGAAACGATCGATGACGACGGGTTTTCCGTTCTGAAGCTCCTCCCGTTCCTCCTCGGAGAGCATACCCTCATCGGGCTCGAAGCCGACGACCTGCGCATTGGCTATCCGCAGGTCACATTCCTCGCGCGTATAGCCGAGCAACTCGCAAGCGCGATCGCTGGCATAGACGGGCAACGAGCGGGGCTCCATTTCATAGATGATCACTCCGGCGGCGATATTGTCCACGATACGTTTCAGGCGATCGGCCAATTGGGCGGAGGTGAAGCGCGCATTCACCTCCCGATCGATATCGGTGAGGGTACCGACGACCCGCAGGGGATCGCCCTGCTTCGACCGAATGAAGCTTCCCCCCATCCGGGTCCAATGATACGATCCATCGGACATTTTGAGGCGAAGATCGACGCTTGCGCTACGCACGCCCCGATCGGCTTCGGCGAAAAACGACTGGAAGGTCGCCAGGTCATCGTCTTGTACCAAGTCCCCATCGAAGGCGTTGGTGAATACGTCATGGGGATCATACTTGCTGAATTCGTAACGATCGTAGGTTTTCGTGGAGAAGAACGAGTCGGTTTCGTAATTCATGTCGATAATCGCAATCCCCGTTTGATCTGCGGCGATACGATAACGATCCTGCTCTTCGAGAGATCGCTCGAGGTCTTCGACCTGCGCCCGCAAAGTCTCCCATTCCCCATATCCGGTAATGTCTTTGTTGCAGCAGAGATACCTCTTCCCATCCAACCGGAGAAGCGTAGTGCGGCAACGGCGCTTCGCACCTTGGGATGAAATGACGGTATAGTCGATCGTGGGAACGATGCCCCTGCGAAAAAGATCTCCGATGTGATCGAGCTGCAAGAAATCGGCCAGTCGTTCGCGGTCGGACCCATCGGGAAGCAACGTCAACCATTGCTTCAATGCACCGTCGAGATCCGATGCGCCGTAAGCGGGCAGCAGAGAAGAATGCTTAGATGCGATAGAGGAAAACGATCCGCTGCCGAAATCGAACTCCAGCACCTCATCGAAAAGACCGCAAAGGATGTGAGCATAGCGATTCAGGTCCTCCCCATGAGAACGAGAGCCGATACGAGAGGGCGCACCCCCTCCGAACTCCGACCCCTCTTCGGCCGGACTGATAAGCCCGACGATACGCCGAGGCCCACCCGGCACATCACAAGCAACGACGAGATGAGCCCGACACAAGCGAAATCCCCCACCGAACCGGTTGCCGTGGTAGACGATGGTATATAGGCCCGACGTCTGTGATGCCTCATCGATCAGGCCACCGATGCGCGATCGATCCTCGAAGCCGATCGCGGCATTTTCCGAAAGCGTCGCGCGATATCGTCTCGTTACCTCCTCTTCGCCTTCCTTCGAAGAGCTGCGCTGTATCCTCAGCGTATCGGAAGCGAAATCGTAATCGTAGATGAGCATCCCGGCGGAATCGACGAGAATGCGAACCCGTTCGAGTTCCTTTCTTTCCGCATCGATCCGATCCCGCAAGACATCGGCCTCTTCATGGAGCATTTCAGCTTCCCTTCGATCCGTGATGTCTCGATTGCATGTCAGATACCGACCTCCTCCCACCGGGGCGATCGATGCCGAAGCCCAACGTTCGTCGCCATCGGAAGAGGTGTAGCGGTATTCGATCGTCCTCGTTGCAACGCTGTAGCCGCCACGACGGATCGTCTCGTAGAAATCACGCACACGATCCCTGTCGTCCGGCGTGACGTAGCGATCACACAAGGTATCGAGATGGGCCTCAAACGACACGAACACCCCGATCCGAGGGTCATCGGGATTCTTTGCGGACAGCATCCGGCAGTCATTCGTTTCGGCGTCGAACTCGAAAATCTCATCGTAGAGTTCGAATAGAACGTCTACCAATTTGCCGGCATCCTCTTGCTTCTGCTCGGTGACATCGGTGAACACCGACTGGATCGTCTCGTCACCGCCGCCGGGAAAACGCACCCTCTGCAGAAGAGAACGCACCCAACGAACGCTTCCATCCTGCCTGATGACACGATGATCGCAACTCGCCTTTTCACCCAAGTGCGCCTCGAAGAGACCGGAGATGCATCTTTCCAATTCCGCAAGGTCATCGGGATGGACATCTTTGAACTTGCTTTTGGCATGAATGGATTCCACATATTGGGAACGATTGCCGTAGCCGAATATCCTCCACGCCGTATCGTTGAAGTCCACCAACCCACCGACTCCCTTGGTGGCCGTATCGGCGGCGAACTGCATGACCCCACAGGGAATGGTGTCATAGAGAGCTCGGAGGGCGACCCTTTGTCGGTCGAGTTTCTGGGTTTGACGCGACGCGAGTTTCTGAGCCTTCACTTCATCATCGACATCGGTCAACACGCCGCTGGCGAACACCGAATCCCCCTGCCGACGCGTGACGCGCGAGCGCAAACGCACCCAGCGCCACCCGCCGTCGGCGCACTGGTGGCGATAGGTCACTTCGGTTGCCTGCGTATCGTCGTCGAGCATTTCCCGCACCTTGGTTCGAACCATGAGAAAATCATCGGGATGAACCATGGCCAACGGTGCCCGTTCCACCTTTTTGCGATACTCCTCATTCCCATAACCGAACATGGAAGCGGTCGTGTGATTGAAATAGGTGATCCGTGGGCGATCGGTTTTCTCAAAATCTAGGATTCCCCCCGGCACTCCGTCCATGATGGACTGGAGGCGGGTGGCGAGCTGCACCCGATAGGATATGTTCTCGACGGACAGATAGAGAATGGAGCGCGTCTCCGCACGGGCGAGCAAACGCATGTGGACACTCGTCCACAAACCATCGGAGTGGCCTTCCAGCGGCAGCGATTGCACTTCGCAATGGCTTTCCTCGCCGGTGCTGATAGCTTGGCGCACCGCCTTCAGAAACACGGAGCGGTTCTCTCCATCCAAACGTTCCAACAGATGGAGCTTGTGTTGCGCATACTCCTCCCGCGTGGTTCCCAGTTCCTCGAGGTAGCGATCGTTGAGGCGCAATACCTCGACGTTTCCGCCGTCGTACTCCACGATGGCAGCCCCACCGACGAAACTGTTGAACAGCAACACCGATTGCGCGGACGCGGAGAGAAAGTTCGTCGATCCCTCTATATTGGTGGAGAAACGACGGCCGGGATCCTCCTCGATCGATTCCTTGGCGAGAAGCAGCTCGAAATCCGTCACCGACATGGGCTTGGCGTAGTAGTAGCCCTGCATACACGCACAACCCACGCTTCGCAGGTACTCCGCCTGCTCCTTCGTCTCGACCCCTTCGGCTATCACGGGCAAGTCGATCCAATTGGCCATACGTATCACCGAGCTGAGGATGCTTCCCCCTCGGGCACCACCATCACCGTCACCGAAGAACTTCATGTCCAACTTCAATACATCGATCGGCACTTCACGCAAAGCGCTCAGGGACGAATAGCCGCTACCGAAATCGTCCATCTCAACGGAAAACCCCGCCGCGCGCAGGGAATTGACCGTCTGGATGAGCTGATCGGTGTTTTCCGTATAAGCCGATTCGGTGATCTCGAGCCTCAAAAGGGAATGGGGCAGACGATATTCCTTCATCAAGCCTTCGAATATCTCACACAGATTAGGATTGTAGATATCACGGCGGGACACATTGACGGAAAGAGGTATCACGGGCTTGTCGGCATCCAACCATGAACGGAGAAGACGACACGCCTGTCGCCATATATATTCATCCAATTTACTGATGAACCCGTTGCGCTCGAACATCGGAATGAAAGAATCGGGAGACATGACACCCCGCTGCGGATGTATCCAACGGACGAGGACTTCGGCCCCGTGGATCTTCTTCGCTCCACAATCATATTGCGGCTGCAGGTACAAGGCGAACTGTCTTTGCTCCAACGCCGTATCCATCTGGCTGACGATACGCTGTTCCTCCACCAGCTCCACGCGCATGGAGTCATCGTAGTAAGCCATCCTCGTCGCATAGTCGCCCTTGGTCGAGCGCAGGGCGAGCAAGGCGCGATCGCACATGAGTTCCGCACTGATATCCGGTTCGTCTATCTCGTAGACGCCGATCCTCAACACGAATTCGAAATCGATTCGGAAGTCGGCTACAAGCGCCTCCAGGGTCGCCACGAAATGGTCTTTTTCCATCTGCTCCCGCGTCATGCAGACGAGAAAGCGATCGGCTCCCCAATACCCACATATCATCCGAGAGCCGAATCGGGCGTTTATCGCCGAACCGATTTCGGAGATGAAGGCATCCCCTGCCTCCACACCGAACACCTCGTTGAATACCTTGAAACGATCGACATCCCAGAGGAGAACCACATACGCCCGATCCGGATGGGTCTTGATGGCCTCCGTGGTCTTACGACAGAAGGCGCGCCTGTCGAGAAGACCCGTCTTCTCGTCGATGTCGGCCTGCTCGAGCATCTGCTCGAGCGCCTGGGCGAGAGCGGCCTTCTGCGCCACTTCGCGCCGAACGATGACGTTGCGGACGCGGGCGAGAGTGACCTGGGGATTGAAAGGTTTGACCAATACGTCAACGGCGCCGTGGTCGAGCGCGGCGATCTGACTTTCCACGTCATCGTAGCCGGTGCAGACGATAACCGGAATGGAGCGCAGACGCTCGTCTTCCATCATGGCTATAAGGACCCCGTAGCCATCGAGTTCGGGCATTTGGATATCCAAAACGATTGCAGCCACATCTGCGCGGCGAGACAAAACCTCCAAAGCCCTACGACCGTCATCCGCCTCGATCACCTCGAAGTCGGTTGAAAGAGCCTTTTTCAGTAGCGCTCTGCTGGTAAACGAATCGTCGACCACCAAGACGACGGGTCGACCATGTATCTTCTCCATGACGGGCCCCTCCTCCCTCATGAACGACGCAGAGCCCCGATAGCACGCGGGAGCGGTGATCGTGTTCGAAACCGGGGTCTCATCCGCCACGTACCCCGACGACGGTCCTGTTTTCCATCTTTGATGAAATTGTATCGTTTGAGATGGAGGAAAAGCCTTCTTCCTGCATAAAGAACCCAGGCTCTTCTATTTGTTGAGTCTACGATCACCGTCGATCCGACACGCTTTACCCTTTTAAGGAATCCTTAAGAAATTGTGAACTGATACGCTTTCCATCTCGGGAAATCTATACTGAAACAAAAGCATGATCGGAGAAAGGTGGAGTATCGGTGAAGGTGGGTGTCGTATTCGAGGGCGGCGGTATGCGCGGCGTATATACCGCAGGGGTGATCGAGGCGTTTCTCGAACGGGACTTCATGCCCGATTACGTCGTCGGCGTTTCGGCCGGTGCCTCCAACGGAGCCTCCTATCTATCCAAACAACGGGGCCGGGCATTGCGCTGCAATATCGACTACACCGATGAGCCCCGCTATGCGAGCCTCAAAAGTTGGATCAAAACCGGCTCCTATTTCGGAATGGATTTCCTCTTCGGGGAAATCCCCCAACACTACGATCCCTACGATTGGGACGCCTGTCGGGCCAACCCCTGCGCCTTCAAGATAGGCACCACCGATATCGAAACGGGCCTTCCCCACTTCTTCGACAAAAGCGATCTCGACGAGCGCTTCACCGTCATTCGGGCAAGTTGTTCCATGCCTCTTTTCTCCCGCCCCATCGAGTGGCAGGGACATATCTATCTCGATGGCGGGGTCACCCGTCCCATTCCCTTCGAAGAGGCGCTGGCCGACGGATGCGATTTCCTCGTCGTCGTGCTCACGCAGCCACGCGGCTATCGGAAGTCCCCCCAGAAAGGCCTTCACATCATGGAACAGGCGCTGGGTCACTATCCCGCCCTCATAGAGGCGATGAGTCTTCGCCACGAAGTCTACAATCGGGAGCTCGCGGAACTATCCGCACTCGAACAAGCCGGAAAAGCCTTCGTCCTCGCCCCCGGCGAAGAACTGAAGCTCGATCGCATGGAAAAGGACGGCAACCGCCTCAAAGCGGCAGGGCGGCAGGGATACCTTGACGGGCTGGACGCCCTCGACACCTTACGCCCCCTCCTCGCAGACAGGCAATGGCGCCTCTGACTCTCCGCGCACCCGATCGACCGACATCGCCACCGACACCCCATATCGCCCTCTCTCTTCCGGTGCGGAGCCCCTTTTGATGACGATTGCGTAAAAAAGCCCCCATCGTCTTGCATTTATGGCAAGATAACACCTGAACCACGCCGAAAATTACCCCTATTTTCACAAGGAGAGCAGCGATGGGCTTATTCTCGAGATTCGAACGACGTGTCGAAGACGGCTTCGAAGGCATGAACGACAAACTCTTCGATGCCCCTATCTCTCCCGTTCAGATAGCCAAGAAATCCGAGAAGCAGATGCGCCGCGAGAAGATGGTCGGCGCGGGCAAGGAATTCGCCCCCACGCTCTACACCATCTTGGTCAATCCCGACGACGATGGAAGGTTGTTCGGCTACTATCCTACCCTCGCCGGAGAAACGGAAACCTACCTGCGCGCCAAAGCCGCCGAAGAAGGTCTGGTCATGGACGGCGCACCTTTGGTACGTTTCATCGTCGACGAGGAATTGAAATCGGGCAAATTCGATGTCATCGCGGAAATGGTATCCGCTCCCATCATCGAGCAGTTGCGCGATGAGGAAATGGAGCGTTACGGATTGCAGCCCGTCGGATCCGCTGCGTCGGTGCAGGTGCCCGCTCCGGCACCTGCACCCGCCCAACGTCCGCAAGCCTATGCACCCGATCGTCCCTACACGAGTAGCGGCATCGACGTCATGGCCGAGGATCACGCCTTGGCCTCTTCGATCGCCGAGCCCGTCGTCATTCCCAATACAACACGCTTCGCCGGCGAAGCACCCGTGTCGGGCGGTGCCGTCATTCAGGGTGAACCCCACCTGGTGAACCTCACCACCGGTCGTTCCTTCCCCCTGCATGCCACCCGTATCCTGATCGGGCGGGCCATCGAATGCGATATCGTGCTCGACGACCTCAATGCAAGTCGCATCCATGCGGAAATCCGCTGCGAATCACCTGCCGTATGGGGTGTCGCCGATCTGGGATCCACCAACGGCACTTTGGTAAACGGCAAGCATATCGCATCGGTCATCCTCAACGAGGGGGACCGCGTCACGGTCGGAACCACCACGTTTCTCTACACATCGCACTAACATGTTTAGCCGATCGCATCTATCCACCCCAACCACCGCTATTTCGAGATAGGGATCTTTGTGATTGATATCATTCTTCTCATCGGCCGCCTTCTGTTCGTCGCACTCCTCTACCTGTTCCTCTTCGCCATCATGAAGACGGGAATCGGGTTGGTGCGCGGTCAACGGCGCAAAGAGAAAAGCTGGTCGGTGGCGGTGGAAAAAGGCCCCAAGGAACTCCGCGGAGTCAATATCACCGTAAACGGCCCCATCGTGGTCGGACGCAGCCCCGGGGCCGATATCGTCATCGGTGCGGAATACGTATCCTCACGCCATGCGCGCTTCGTCCTCATGGGACAGAACCTGTTCATCGAAGACCTCGGATCCCTCAACGGTACCGCGGTCAACGGCCTCTACATCTCCGAACCCACCGCCCTCAAAAACGGCGACAAGGTCAGTGTCGGTGATGTGACGATGCGGGTGAGGTTCGCCTGATGGATACCCCGATCCCCCGCACACGCGTCACCCACAAGAACAACAGCTTTTTCGGAAGCCGTACCGACGTGGGCCATGTACGTGACCACAACGAAGACAGCCTTGTCGTCATGCCTCCCCTTTTCGCCGTCGCCGACGGTATGGGCGGGCATGAAGCAGGTGAGGTGGCCTCCGAAATCACCATCGCAACCCTAACCGAACTCGCTCCCCATCATCCCGATGCCGAAGCGCTCGTCCGTGCGGTGGAAGCGGCGAACCTCAACGTCCTCAAAGGACCCCAGCGAGGTATCGGCCGCGAAGGAATGGGCACCACGCTCACCGCTGCCATTCTCGAAGGGGAACGTCTTCTCGTCACGCAGGTCGGTGACTCCCGCGCCTATCTTCTCCATCAAGGCGCCCTTCAGCAGATCACCCGCGACCACTCTCTCATGACCGACATGATAGAAGCGGGACAGCTCACCCCCCGGGAAGCGCGCGTACACCCCAACCGTTCCGTCATCACCCGGGCCATCGGATCGGATCCCCGCATGCAACCCGACGTCTACGAGATCAACGTGGAGGCCGGTGACCGCATACTGCTTTGCTCCGACGGGCTCAACGCCATGGTGGAAGATCCCACCATCGAGGGAATCATGCGACGGACGCAGGACCCGCAGAAATGCGCCAGCAATCTCGTCGACGCCGCCCTCGAAGCGGGGGGACACGACAACGTTACCGTCATCGTGATCGATGTCGTGGGATATGAACCTATAAAAGAACAGAAGAAAGCCCGTAAGTCACGCGTCTTCTTCGCATTCCTCGCCTTGGCCCTCGTAGCCATTTTCGCGCTTGGTGCCTTCGGCGGCTATTCCTATGTCGACAATTCCGCCTACCTCATCGAGGAAAACGGAAAGGTCGTCGTATACCGTGGTATTCCCGAAGAGATATTCGGCATATCGCTTTCCTCGATGGACCACGCCACCGACGTCGAAGTGGACAAGCTCCAACCCGGAGTCGCCAACCGTATCAAAGAAGGCTTACGAGTCAGCGGGCTCGATGAAGCGGATAGCCTCATTTCTTCCTATCAGGAGGAGATCGATCGCGCGGAGCACGGCGTGAACGACACGAAAAACACCACCACAACCACGACGGACGGCACCGCCACCACCGTGAACACCGCCTCCTCAACGGGAGGTGAAAGCCACTCATGACGCGTCGTAACATAGAATTGGCGCTTCTGTGCATAGCGGCGCCCCTCGTCATTCTTCTCTTCGCCATGATCGCCCTCAACCAGGGCGAAAACCTGAGCGGGGAGACCCTCGGGGTTCCCGTGGGTATCTTCATCGCCTTCATCTTGGCCCATCTCGCGGTGCGTAAACTGGCACCGGGAGCCGATCCGGCGCTTCTTCCCATCGCCTTCACCCTATCGGGGATCGGCATCGCCTTCGTCACGCGCCTCGCGCCGGATCTGGCCGTCAAACAGGTCATGTGGCTGTTCCTGGGGATCGTCTTCATGGTGCTCGTCCTTCTCTTCATGAAGAACCTCGACAAGGTCGCCAACTACAAATACTCGCTCATGGTCATCGGTGTTCTCCTGCTGCTCTCCCCGCTTCTCCCCTTCATCGGACAGGAGATCTACGGCAGCCGTATCTGGCTGAGCATCGGAGGTCTTTCCTTCCAGCCGGGTGAAATAGCCAAGATACTCATCGTGCTGT
This sequence comes from uncultured bacterium, assembly GCA_905214325.1. Classification (GTDB taxonomy): domain Bacteria; phylum Actinomycetota; class Coriobacteriia; order Coriobacteriales; family Eggerthellaceae; genus Anaerotardibacter. Next base: position 31,453 of record CAJMLT010000009.1, on the reverse strand, counting down.
TCCTGGCGGGATATCTGGCCCAGAACCGCGAGATGCTCTCCGTGTTCACTCATCGTGTCGGCCCCTTCCATCTGCCCGACCTCCCCACGCTGCTTCCCTTACTCATCATGTGGGCCATCTCCCTTCTCATCGTCGTCTTCGAAAAGGACTTGGGCTCGGCGCTGGTGGTTTTCTTCGTATTCCTCACCATGCTCTACGTCGCAACGGGTAAGAAATCCTACCTCCTCATCGGCCTTCTCCTGGCGGCCATCGGCGGTGTTGCCGCATTCCTCCTCTTCTCCCATGTCCAAATCCGTGTCGACACATGGCTCAACCCCTTCGCCGACCCCACCAACACGGGATACCAATTGGTGCAGTCCATCTTCTCCATGGCCGACGGTGGCCTGTTCGGTGTCGGTATAGGAAACGGTCTCGCCGATCAGATCCCCATCGTCGAAAGCGACTTCATCTTCGCAGCTATCGCCGAAGAAACCGGCCTCATGGGAGCTGCGGGTCTATTGTTGCTCTACCTGTGCTTCGCCATCCGTGGCTTGGTTACCGCCGCACGCGCCAAGTCCGATGTCAGCTCCTTCATAGCGGTCGGTCTCACGGCGTCCATCATCTTGCAGGCGTTCATCATCGTCGGCGGTGTCACCCGCCTGATCCCACTGACCGGTCTCACCCTCCCCTTCGTCAGTCAGGGTGGTTCATCGCTGCTCGCGAGTTTCATCGCCGTCGGCTTCCTGCTCAAATGCGGAGATCAGAGTACCGGCCTGAAAACCGAGATGGTATCGGGCACGGGCATCCTCAACACCGAAGGTGTCCTGGGGCGTGTTTCCTTGGGCAAGCGCCTCACCAAGACCATGCTCGCCTTCTCCATCATGTTCGCGTTGCTGGTTGCCAACCTCACGATGATCATGGTCGTTCAGGCCAATGATTACCAGAACATGGCAGGCAACAATCACACCTTGGCGAAGGAATCGAAGATCGAACGCGGAACGATATCCACCTACGACAACGTCGTTCTGGCACAAAGCGTCGAGCAGGACGACGGTACCTATCAACGCGTCTATCCCGCCGGCACCCTTGCGGCGCACGTCGTGGGTTATGCGTCTGAAACCTACGGCACCGCCGGCATCGAAGCCAGCTACAACGAAACCTTGAAGGGCGAGCAGAATTACGCTTCCTGGCTCGACGTCATCAACGCCGCCACCGGAACCGGAACCCCCGGAAACGACATCAAGCTCACCATCAACTCCTCCATTCAGAAGGCAGCCGAAAAAGCGCTCGACGGGTATTCCGGTGCCTGTGTTGCCATCGACCCCGAAACAGGTGCGGTTCTGGCGCTGGCTTCATCGCCTTCCTATGACGCCTCCGACATCGAAACCATCCTGTCGAGCAATTCCGGTTCATCGGCGCTCTACAACCGAGCGACCCAAGCTCTTTATTCACCCGGATCGACCTTCAAGATAGTCTCGCTCACCACCGCGCTCGAAAACAATATAGCCACCGAGCAGAGCATCTTCTCGGCTCCCGGAAAAATGACCATCGGCAACGCCGAAGTAACCAACTTCGGCGGCAATTCCTACGGCGAGATCACCCTCGCCCGGGCTACCGAGGTTTCAGCCAACACCGTCTTCGCTCAATTGGGTACACGGATCGGAGCGGATTTGCTGGTGTCTTCGGCGGAAAAATTCGGCTTCGGCAAGGACATCTCCTTCGATCTCCCTCTCGTCAAATCACTGATGCCCGACCCCAAGGAAATGACCGAATGGGAAACGGCTTGGGCGGCAGCGGGTGAACCCGTCGGCGAACACGCAAGTCCCGCCGGACCTCAGGCCAGCGCCTTGGAGATGGCGCTCACGGGATGCGCTATCGCCAACGACGGCGTCATCCAACAACCCTATCTGGTCGACAGCATCTACAACGCCGATGGGGCGAACAGCTTCACCGCCAAACCCTCCACGCTCATGAGCGCCACTTCGAGCGCGGTAGCCAATCGCGTCAAGGCCGTCCTCGAAGGCGTCGTCGATTCCGGCACCGGATCTGCGGCGGCGGTTCAGGGAGTGCAGATAGCCGGCAAAACGGGTACGGCTGAAACGGGTAAGGAAATAGACAACAGCTGGTTCGTCGGTATGGGACCCGCGGATGACTGCAAGGTCGTCGTGGCGATCGTACTCGAGGAAGGCGCAGATCTTTCGGGAGGAGCCGCTTCCCGAGCCAAGGGAGTTCTCGAAGCGTCGTTGAAAGCTCAAGGAGTTCTCTGAATCAAGAGGTAAAGATACAAGAAATAAGGTATGCTGATGGCAATAATCATAGTTGCTAAAGCATGGGTTCCAAAAGGAGTTTAAACGTGGCCGGAAGCATGGTTGGCAGGGTTTTCAATAACCGCTACAAAATCACCGAACGCGTGGGTCTCGGCGGCATGGCCGAGGTCTATCGCGCACAAGACAACGTATTGGGTCGTATGGTCGCCGTAAAGGTCATGCTGCCCCAATATGCGGCAGACCCCAATTTCACGAAGCGATTCCGTCAGGAAGCCGCATCGGCGGCGAAGCTGCAGAGTCCCTATATCGTGAGCATCTACGATTGGGGTCAGGATGATGAAACGTATTACATCGTCATGGAGTACCTGAGGGGAACCGATCTCAAAACGGCCATCCTCGAACGCGGTTGCATCAATCAGCGCAAGGCCGCCGAAATCGGATCTCAGGTCGCGCAAGCCCTGAGTGTCGCCCATGCCTCCGACATCATCCATCGCGATATCAAACCGCAAAACATCATGATCCAGCCCGATGGCAACATAAAGGTCATGGATTTCGGTATCGCCCGTGCCGGAGATGCCGGCTTGAGCCAAACGGCAACGGTGCTCGGCACCGCCCACTACGTCTCACCCGAACAGGCTCAGGGCAAAGACCTCACCCCGGCAAGCGACATCTACTCGTTGGGCGTAGTACTCTACGAAGCGACGACGGGTCGTCTGCCTTTCGATGGTACCGATGCGGTCAGCGTGGCGGTCAAACAGGTAAACGAAATTCCCGCCGCTCCCCACACCATCAACCCCGACATCGATCCCACTCTCGAAGCCATCATCATGAAGGCGCTCGAAAAGGATCCCACGAAACGTTTCCAGAACGCGTCGGACATGCGTCTGGTTCTGAATGACTATCTCGCTGGGCGCCCCGTCAATCTAGGCGATGACATCAACGGCTTGAAGACGCAGGTCATGAACGGCGTCATTCCCCCCATCAGCGACTCTACGGCGGTCATGCCGGTTCAAAACATCCAAAACGCCACTGATGCCACCGGCGTTCAAACTTCCTACCGCACCAACAACGAGCCGGAGAAGAAGAGTAAAAAAGGCCTCATCATCGGGGGCATCGTCGCTCTGATCGCCGTGATCATCATCGCCATATCGGTGATCACCCTCACCAACCAGGGAGACACCGTCGAAGTACCCAACGTATCGAATCAATCAGTCGAAACGGCACGACAAACCCTGCGTAGTGCAGGATTCGAAGTCGGAGCCGAAACCGAGGTCTACAGCACCAATGTCGCCTCCGGCAACGTGGTAAGCACGAATCCGGAAGCAGGACAGAAAGCCAAAAAGGGCTCCAAAGTGGATATCAGCATATCCAAGGGCACCGAACAGGTATCGGTTCCCGACCTGTCGGGGATGACCAAAGACGAAGCTCAGAAAGCCCTGACCGCCGCCGGCTTGGTGGGTAAGGAAGGCGATGCCGTCTACTCCGACACCGACGAAAACAAAGTGGCTCAGCAGGAAGCGGCTGCAGGAACCAAGGTCAACAAGGGCGATACCGTCACCTTCCATCTCTCCAAGGGACCCGAGATGGTATCGATCCCCAATGTCGTAGGAGCAACCGAAGCCAGTGCCTCTTCTTCGCTTTCCTCCGCAGGATTCACCGTACATAAAAGCTACGACTACAGCAGTACGGTCGCCGAAGGTCGGGTCATCTCCCAAAGCGACACCGGCCAAGCCAAGAAGGGCTCGACCATCACGATAACCATCTCCAACGGCCCCGAATCCACCGTCTCGGTTCCCAGTGTGGTAGGCAAGACGCAATCGGCAGCCGAAACGGAACTTTCCAACGCCGGTTTGCGCTACGATGTTCAGACCTCTTCCAGCTCGACGGTAGCCAAGGGTACCGTCATATCACAGAGCCCCAGCTCGGGAACGGTAGCCAAGGGAACCACCGTGACGATCATCGTTTCTTCGGGACCGTCCTCCTAGACTGAAGCTCCATCCTCGTTTACTCTCATCCCAATCATCATACAGCCGCCGGTCATACACCGGCGGCTTTCGTATAACCCCTCTCCTTCGAGGCTCTCCTCCAAGACCGGGTATCGGATGGTATTCGTTCGTCGACGATACCCATTTTTCATGGAGTGGCAGAGACTAGTGGTAGAATGACGAAGCTACCAGCGAAAGCCCCCGTAGCTCAGAGGATAGAGCGTCGGTTTCCTAAACCGTGCGTCGGTGGTTCGAGTCCACTCGGGGGCACCATAAACACATCACCCGGGCCGTTTATCCAACGACCCGGGTGCTTTGATTTTCGGCTCTGTCGATACGCGCTTAGTTACGCAGATGCTCCTGCGCTTTCATCAGTTCGTCTTGGGCTTGAAGGAGATTCTGTTCACCATCGATAAGATCCATAGTGGCCTTGTCCTTCTCATCGATCGCCTGATCGTAGGCACTTTGCGCATCCTGTGCCGCAGCGGCCTTGAGAGCAGCATCGGCTGCAGCGGCATCGAGCTCCTCCTGAGCCGATGATGCCTCGTGGGCGGCCTGAGCCCGATCGTCTTTGGCTCCTTCGAGAGCTTCCGTTGCGGCAGTCACCTTCTGCGTGGCGGCATCCACCGCCGATGCGCCTTCGGCCTCCAGCGCCTCCAGTCGGCTCAGTATTTCCTGGGCCTGCTGCTTATTTACGACGGCCTGTTCGGCCGAATCCATAGCCTGATCCAAATCGGCGCACGTCTGATCGAAATGGTTCTGAGCCGCATCGGCGAGAGAGCGCTTATCTTCGGCATCGGCATTGATACCGGCGATGTCGATGGATTCATACGTTCCCTCCACGGGCTTGGTGAGATCGACGATATCATGCTTGCCGCCGGTAGTCGTGGAAAGAACCGCATACTCGCAAAGGGATAGATACTTGTCGTTCACCACACCATTGGTCTTGTAGTCATACTCATAGGTGACGGCCGTCTTCGCCTGCTTTCCGTCCTTATCGACGATCGTACGCGTTACGGCATCATAGGAATAGTCGGGGCTGCTCACGAGCACCTTCAAGGAACTTATCTTGTCGGCGGCACCCGTACTGCGCACGTAGGAGATCTTATAGTAGCGATCGCTCAACTGCTGAGGAGAATCGGGATAGACGCTTTCGAAATACCGATTGAGAACGGGAGCCCAATTCAATCCGGTCGCATCGATGGTGCGGGTCGACTGACCATAGAAATAATCATAGAGAGCAAGTGCGTCCCCATCCAGCGTCGAGCGCTTCGAACCCATGAGATCGGCCATAAGCGCAGCGAGGTCGGCCGTCATCGAGTCGGCCGTGTTGATCTGCTCCGCCTCTTTCTGCGCTTCTTGCGCCGCTTCGGCGGCAACATCGAGCGAAGCTTTCGCTTCCTCCTGCGCTACCGTGGCTTCGGTGATCGCCGCCTGTGTCTCCTTGACGAGCTGCGTGGCTTCCGTCACCGAAGTCTTAGCCTCGCCGACCTGTGCCGTAGCTTGTTCGAGGTCGCTACGCGCCGCTTCGAGATCGGCGGTGGAGGCCGTTACTTCGGCTGTGGCTTCATCCAGCTTCTCGTCGGCCTCGGCCAACTTGGTCTGGACCGCCTCGACGACCTGCTGCCTATTCACCACCTGAACCTGGGCAAGTTCGGAATCGGCACGGGCAGCATCGAGTTTCTCTTCGGCGACGGAAGCCGCAGCCTTCTTCTCTTCGAGAACGGTTGCTCTCTTTTCTATTTCCTGTCTTGCCTGTGCCTCATTCTGCATGGCAACGCTCAGGCGTTCCTGCGCCACGCTGAGGTTCGCCAGAACCAACGGATCGACGGCCACGGGATCGACCACCCGCGACGTCAAACCTTCGATAGGCTCCGTCATGGTAGTGAGATAATGATCGGAAGCTTCCTCGAGCGTGACGGAACGCGTGGCCTCGACGGCCCCGCCCACTCCGTTGGCGATAAGAACCAAGGGGCGCTCACCTTCGAAAAAGGCCGAAGACGCGGATGCGACTCGATCCGTACTGTTGATGAGAGCGGCCATGGCCCCGCAACCGATGAAGCCGGCACAGAGAAAAGGCAGGACGATGCGTCCCCTTCTTGACGAGCGACCCCTCCCCAATGAAGATGAGTCCTGATTTTCCTGCATATCATCCGCCTCCGTTCATGTGTTATCGAATCCGACTCCCTCCGAAATCACCGGAAGAGTCGCAGACGACACATTCTAGAAAGCGCCTCGTATCAAAACCGTATCAATTCATAGCTTCTGATGGGCAAATTCATAACTAACCCGAATATAAGCCTTCCTTCTCCATAAATAAGGGGAGCGGATTCGCCCCGTTTCGCCGATAACGCAATCCTTCGAAAAGGATCGAACCCGAATCGAGCACCCCTCTTCCCGCCCACGCCACGCGACCCATCGTCAACCTTGAAGCGTCTCCGTGGTAGTGCTAGCATATTCGACCGAAGCTGTTTCAGGGCGAGGTGCGATTCCTCACTGGCGGTATAGGCTATCAGGAGCAGAAGAGGCTCCGGCCTGAGCCCGCGACCCTGCGCATCCGACGATGTGGCAGGTTGATTTGGTGTGAACCCAAAGCCAACGGTTATAGTCCGGACGGAAGAGACAGGAGGCTTCCCATGTCTGCACGCGCAGAAAAACCCTCTCAAGGCAATTCGAATATCTGGAGCACCCGCCAGCTGGTCACCATGGCTCTCATGTGTGCCATCGGCGTTTTACTCTCCTTCGTCGAGTTCCCCCTGCTGCCGGGAGTCACCTGGCTGAAATTCGACGCATCGAACATGCCCGCCATGGTGGCCGGTTTCGCCTACGGGCCCGCCGGCGGCATCGCGGTCGGCATCGTCACGGCGGTCATCCACGGTCTTCTCATGGCTGACTTCACGGGTGCCCTCATGAACATCCTCATCGTCACCTGCTTCGTGCTGCCCGCCGCTCTCATCTACAAGCGGAAACGCTCGTTCGGCTGGGCCATCCTCGGCTTGGTGCTCTCCACGATAGCCGGCGTCGCAGCCGCGGTCGTGGGCAACCTCATCCTCACTCCCGCTTGGTTGGGTGTTCCCTTGGATGCGGTCATCGCCATGATCATCCCCATTCTGATTCCCTTCAATCTGCTTAAAGGATTGCTGAATTCGGTTTTGACCCTCATCATCTACAAATCCATCTCCAACGTCATCACTCCCAAGAAAGACCAGACGAAGGGTATCTAGACTTCCATGATCACCTTCGACGACGTCTCATTCACGTACACGGGAACGAATTATGTCCTTTCCGATATCGATCTCACCATCGATGAAGGACAGTTCGTCTGCGTGCTCGGCGCCAACGGATCCGGAAAGTCGACCTTTTCCAAATTGATCAACGCCCTGCTCCTGCCCGATACCGGTGTCGTCACGACCCATGGACTCGACACCGCCGATGCCGAAAACCTTTTCCTCATCCGCAGTAACGCGGGAGCGGTATTCCAGAACCCCGACGATCAACTGGTGGCGAGTCTGGTGGAAAACGATGTCGCCTTCGGGCCTGAAAACCTCGGCATAGCCAACCCGGAATTACGCGAACGCGTGGAAGAAGCTCTTTCCCAAGTGGGCCTTTCGGGCTACGAATTGCGGGAAACGACCGCCTTGTCGGGAGGTCAGAAGCAGCGCGTCGCCATCGCCGGAGTCTTGGCCATGAAGCCCCGCATTCTCATTCTCGACGAGGCATCCGCCATGCTCGACCCCCGCGGTCGGCGCGGACTCATGCGCGTATGTAAAGAACTACACGGACAGGGTATGACCATCGTCATGATCACCCACTTCATGGAAGAGGCCGCTCAGGCCGATCGGGTGATCGTCCTGGAAAAAGGCCGCTGCGTTCTCGACGGAACCCCCGAAGAGGTTCTCACTCAAGATGACCGTCTGCGCGACCTCAACTTAGATGTACCTTTCGCAGCACAGCTATCCCGGCTGCTACAGGATCACGGTGTCGACATCGGCACCCATATCGAAACCGAATCGCTGAAGGAGGAACTATGCCGATTAGCTTCGAGAGCGTGAGCTTTTCCTACAATCCTCCTTCCAAACGCCAGATCAAGGCAGGCGAAACGCCGAAGTACGCCTTGCAGGATGTGACGTTCACGGTGAGGGAAGGTGAATTTCTCGCCATCGCCGGACACACGGGTTCGGGCAAATCGACGCTCACCCAGCATCTCAACGGCCTCATCCATCCCACCGAGGGACGGGTGCTCTGGAACGGCAAGGACCTCACGGAAAAGAAGAACGCGATCGAGGCCCGCGGCGACATCGGGCTCGTATTCCAGTACCCCGAGCATCAACTTTTCGCCGCAACGGTATTCGAGGATGTGGCGTTCGGACCACGCAATCTCGGGCTGAACGGCGCCGAAGTGGACGAACGCGTCCGCAACGCCCTTCGTTCGGTCGACCTCTCCTTCGAAGAACTCCGCGACGTTTCCCCTTTCGAATTGTCCGGGGGGCAACAACGACGCGTCGCCTTTGCCGGAGTTTTGGCCATGCAGCCGAGCGTTCTCGTTTTAGACGAACCGGTAGCCGGCCTCGACCCCGCCTCACGCAAAGACTTCATCGATCTGATAGACGGACTTCATCGCTCGGGGCTCACCATCATCATGGTCTCCCACAACATGAACGACATCGCCCGCTTGGCCGATCGCGTCATGGTCCTCAATAAAGGACGGATTGCCGGCTTGGGAACACCCGAAGAGGTATTCGCCCATGCAGCCGACCTCCGTTCCATCGGTCTGGGGGTTCCCCACGCCCAACGCATGGCCAATGAGCTTCGGGAAAAGGGAATGGCCCTGCCTGAAGCGCTCTACTCCCCCGAATCCCTCGCCGATGCGCTGGCCTCGTTGATCAAGGGTGCCTGAAACCATGAGTATCCAAACGATCTTCGGCCGCTATCTTTCCAAGGACTCCCCCGTTCACCGTATGGACCCCCGTGCGAAGCTTTTGCTTTCCCTGCTGTTCATGGTGGTCGTGTTTTCAGCCCAATCCTACGTGGCTCTTGCGGTGGCAGCGGTCTTCACCTTCGGTATGTTCGCCTTTTCGCGCATCTCACTGCGCCAGGCGTTCATCTCCATAGCTCCCCTCGCTTTTCTGGTTATCCTCACCGCGCTGCTCAATGTATTCTTCGTTCAGGGTGGCGATGTCTACTTTCAGTTCTGGATCATCTGTATCAGCCAAAAAGGTATAGAGCAGGCCGTCTTCATCGCTATCCGTCTCACCCTGCTTCTCCTGGGGATGAGCCTTCTCACTTTAGCCACGACGACCCTCGATATCACCGACGGATTCGAAAGGCTACTCCAGCCCCTCAGGCGCATCGGTGTCCCCGCTCACGAATTATCGATGATGATGGGTATCGCCCTGCGCTTCCTCCCCCAATTCGCAATCGAGTTGCAAACCATCTATCGGGCTCAGATCAGTCGAGGGGCGAACTTCTCCAGTAGCCCCAAAGGCTCGCTTGCCATGATGACATCCCTCATCGTTCCCCTATTCACCAGCGCCTTCCGTCATGCCGAAACCCTTTCGCTCGGCATGGACGCCCGCTGCTACCATGGCGGTACGGGGCGTTCGAGACTGAAGGATCTGCAGTATGCACGTCGCGATCTGTGGGGGCTCATCTATCTGCTGGCCGCCCTCGGAGCCGTTGTCGCCACCAACATCATCATGTCTCTCATCTGAAGAAACCATCATCCGGAAAGGAACACCCATGGACGAAATCATCGACTATCTCACCTCCATCCCCGCTTGGTACCTTGCAACCTGCGAAGGTGATCAGCCACGTGTGCGACCCTTCAGTTTCGCCGCAATCGATAACGGCAAAATCTGGTTTTGCACCGCCACGGATAAAGATGTTTACGAACAGTTGCAGGCAAACCCCAAATTCGAGCTTTCCGGATGGAATCCCGGTCATGGCTGGATCGTCGTCACCGGCAAGGCCGGAATGGAAGATGGTGTCAGCGAAGACACCCGTCTCATCGGATATCAGCATATGACGGGGCTGGGGGAAACCTACGAGGGACCCGACGATCCCCGACTCACCTTCTTCTCCCTTGAGGAGGGTCAGGCCAAGATCGCCGATATCGACGGCAGTGAACGACGGATCACCATCGCCTGACATCGCGCGTCAAACGCGACGAAAGCCGGAAAGTCGATGAATGATTTTCGCCTCGAACGGCGAAGCGTCTAGCGCAGGGATAGCTGATCGACCACGCGACGAGCCGCGTCGCGCACGGAAAGACCATCGATGTCGATGGTGACTTCGGCGTACTTGTCATACAGCGGGCTACGCTCATCGTAGAGGTCGCTCAAGCTCATGCTCATACCGTTCTTCATGACGACACCACGCTCATGCAAGCCCCCGAGACGGTTTTCCAATTCTTCGTAGGACACTTTGAGATATACCACCGTACCGATGGAGGAAAGGTGATTCATGGCCTCTTCCGAATACACCGCCGAACCACCCGTGGCGATGACGCTTCGGTCGGCGACGAGCGTACGCAACACTTCGTTCTCGACTTCGATGAAGCCATCGGGGCCCATGGCATCGATGATTTTCTGGAGGGTTTTGTCGCACTGGCTTTGAATCAGAAGATCGGCATCGATGAATGCGTAATTGAGGATCTTGGCCAAAACAACGCCCAATGTCGATTTACCCGCGCCGGGCATTCCGATGAGAATGATATTCGATGTGTTGTTCAACATAAGATCAATCCTTGTCACGCGTTTGTCTACCGTGTGCAACTATAACACGTTTGACAAACAGCTTCGGCGCAACGACTTCATTGATGAAGATCGCCACGAAAATGAGAACGAAACCCGAAACGAGCTTCACACTCATCTCCTCCCCGTAGAGAAGAACGGAAAACACCACGCCGAAAACCGCTTCCAAGCTCAAGAATATCGATGCTTGGGAAGGGGGCACATGGGCCTGCCCGATATTCTGAAACAGAAGAGCGAGAAAGCTGGCTCCGATGACCAGGTAAGCCATCTGCCCCAGAAAGTCGGGAGTTATCAGATCGGCCCGAGGGAGCGCTTCGGTAGGAAGACCCAACAGCAACCCCAAAACCCCCGCGACCAGAAACTGCATGAACGCCAACGTGTATATATCGCGCCCGAAAGCATACTTTCCCAAAAAGGCGATATGGAACGCGAATAAAACCGCGCAGACGAGCGTCATCGCATCCCCGTAGCCGATGGAGAGATCGCCATTGAGAGACACGAGCCCGATGCCGGCAAGACAGATGAAGGCCGCAACGATATTGAGCAATCCCGGCTTGCGTAGACTGATGAGCCAAAAAACGAAGGGGACGAACACCACATAGGAAGCGGTGAGAAACGCGTTCTTCCCCGGAGTCGTGTCGGTGATGCCGATGGTCTGCGTCCAGAAGGCGAGAAACATGAATACCCCCAGCACCACACCGGTTTTGAGATGATCCTTATCGAGCGAACGCCGTATCCGCTTGCCGAAGCACGCCAACATGAGTACCGCCGAAAGGAGAAAACGCACACCGATCAAGGTGGCGGGCCCCAACACGTCGACGGAGTTCTTCATGAAAACGAAGGAGACCCCCCATATAACGGGGGCCGCCAGAAGAAGTGCCTTGTAAACCCATTGCGGTCGTGAATCCGAGCGCGTCGAAACCCTATCGGGCACCGCCGCCACCTCCGAAGCCGCCGCCTCCGCCTCCGGAGAAGCCGCCCCCGAAGCCGCCCGCGTCGGAGAAGCTTCCCTCGGCAGCCGAACTCATCGCACTGATCGAGTTTGCTATGGAATTGTCCATCACCGAATCGAACGAGGGCAGGGTGCTTCCATGCCAGCTCGAAGAATACATGACCCACCACGGCACGTAGTAAACCGAGCCCGCAGTCATAGGATCATCTTCGAATATCTCCGGTACGGCGTTACGCAATTCCTTGATGACCTCTTCCGCAACGCCGAAGATATAGGCGTAGACCATGAATTCGCCCCACACCTTGATATCGAGCGTCGGGCGTTCCTTCAGAGCGGAGAAGTCGGTGAGCCAGTGTTCGAGCGCTTTGCAGCGCGCATAGGCATCGGCACCCTTCTGTGTGCGCCGATCCATATAGCGACTCACGACGATCAGAATGATCATGCTGACGATACCCGGCAGAAGGGCGAAGAAATTGTTGGCGAAATAACCGATGGCGAACGACAGAATGAACACCGCGACACCGACGGCGAGCATCTGCCCCTTTTTCGCCTGAGAATAGGACTCGAAATACTCCCCCTGAATGGAGCGAGCGGAAACCAACCCCTGCCATTCATCGAGAGCTCGGGAGAATTCATCGGGGTTCTTCTCGGCGAACTGGGAAATCGACGTCATCCAGATGGAATCCTCACCCTGACCTACGACATCGAAAAGGAATTCCATCGCCTTGCGATCGATCTCGTTTTCAACCGGCGTCACCGGATTTTCGACACGCGTGAGATAATAATCTTCCTGCGGCTTCGTGCCCCCGAACAAGCCGGGCTTGTCATACGACCCCTTGTTGAGCTGTATGGCTCCCGCGTTGACCAGATGCATGATGGTCGCCGTCAGGTCGTTGTTGCTTTCGGCGTCGAAACGACACAAACGACCCACGACGGCGGGGTGTTCGCCTTCGACGGGGATATCACGCCAGTATTTCTCTTTGAACTGCGGCTCCAGCTCCTTGCCGTAACGACGGAAGGACCACAAAGCCCAAAGACAGGCCAAAATAGCGATGATCATAGTGGCGATCAAAGCGCCCAAAGCAACGATTCGGCGGTTGTTGGCCTGGTCGGACCAGGATTGCTCTTCACTCAAAACGGAATCGACACGCTGTGTATTGAAGTGGGCATTGGCATCGGTGGCCGCTATACCGCTTGTCCATGACGCGGGAAACAGCACGCGGGCTTCGGCGAAGCTACCCGCGGCGACCGAGGGAGCCGTATAGGTGACGGTACCGTTATCATTGATCTTCACCGTAGCGTCAAGGGGGCCATGACCCCAAGCGCGGATGGTTTCTCCGGGAGTGATTGCCGTTCCCTGAGGAATGGGCAACGTGAGGTTCATGGTGACGTTATCCGAGTCTTCCGCCCAGCCATCACCGACGAACTGCCAGTAAAGCTCACTCGTATCCTGATAACGAGCGATGGCGTCGACGACCGTATAATCGAGCGTAGCCGTAACCTGTTCATCGGAGACGTTCATGAACAGGTAAACCGTATTCTTAGGGGAATCGAGCGAATAGGAAGTCGTTCCCGGGCCACCCGAGTCGCGCCATTTGAGATTGAATGCCGTGGAGGAAAGCGTGGTGGTGATGCCGCCTTGCTGCAAGGTGACACCGTTGACCTTGATATAGGCACCCGAGGGAAGATTGTCGAAACTCCACCAGACCGCCGTATAGGAACCATCGAAATCGAACGTGCGTTGTTCGACGACATTAAGATCCCCGTTTGACTGAGCCGTCGCATCGATGGTGACTTCGGGCATGGAGTAGGATCGGGCGTGCGCCGTCTGAGGAGACCACGTGATGAGCAGCATGCCTATCATCACGGCCAGCACGGCGGCAAAGAATAGCGAGGTCATCCGTACCTGTTTCGAAGAGGACCCATCGTGTATATCCGATGCCGCCCGAAGGGTAACGGAACCGGACGGATTTGTGTCCTTTTTCAAAACGACTGTGTTTTGCATCGTTCTTCTCCTTGCAAGATGCGATCAAGCACGTTATCATCTTTACCCGCGTATTAAATTGGAGAGCTGACCGAGAGGCCGAAGGTGCTCGCCTGCTAAGCGAGTATACGCCAAAAGCGTATCTAGGGTTCGAATCCCTAGCTCTCCGCCACCGAAATACCGTACCCCCTTTGAATATCACCTGTTCAAAGGGGGTATTTCATTTTTCAGCTCAATGTAGACAAACCGTTTTCGCCAACAGGCACCCCAGAAAAACACCCAGAACGCACGACAGCACGGAAAGCACCATATAGGCACCGGCCATACCGTAACGGGCCTGCTCCAGAAGACCGAAGGCCTCCAGACTGAACGTCGAAAACGTCGTGAACCCACCGAGGATGCCTGTCGAAACGAACAACAGCAGCGACTTTCGATCGGGCATCATCTCGACGAAGAATACCGAAGCGAAACCGATGAGAAACGACCCCACCACATTGATGAGCATCGTCGCCAACGGAAAAGCCTCATGATAGACGCCATTGATGAGAAGAGAGACACCATAACGCAGGGCTGCGCCGATGAAGCCGCCGCAACCGACGATCAAAACGTTAAGCACTCTTCCTCCTTCAGCGTAACGGGCCTCCCCCGTCGAAAGAAGGGAGGCCCGAAACCGATACCTTATCGAGGCTGGACGTCATTCCCTTCGATATGCGGGGAGCCCGGCACATCGGTCGGCGCGGAAGCGACGTTGACCGTGGGAGTCTGCGGGGCGTTACCCTGATCGAAAGACACGACCGGAGCTGCAGAGGCGGCGGCATTGGCATCGAAGCTTTCACGCTTGACGAAACCGAATATACCCGCCACCAGAACCGCGGGGAACGTCTGGATGGCGTTGTTGTAGATCATGACCGTATCGTTGTAGCTCTGTCGCATATAACTGATCTTGTCTTCGGTATTGGACAATTCGGCCTGCAACTGCTGGAAATTCGTGTTCGCCTTGAGGTCAGGGTAGGCCTCGGAAACCGCGAACAGGCTTTTCAATGTACCCGTAAGGATATTGTCCGCAGCCATTTTCTCCTCGGGAGTCGAGGCGTTCATAACGGCGCTTCGGGCTTCGGTGACGTTTTGCAGCGTGCCCTTTTCGTGCGCAGCATACCCCTTGACCGTTTCGACCAGATTGGGGATCAGATCCAAACGACGTTGCAGCTGCACATCGATCTGAGCCCACGCATTATCGACGCGATTGCGTAACTGAACGAGATTGTTGTAGAGGGCGATCAGAATGATGGCCAACACGACAACTATGACGATGATGACGATTGCTATCTCCATAATGGTTCCTCCTTGTGAACACCATCAGTCTAACATAGAAAACCGCCTGAAAACCGTCAGTGCGCCTCCAACACGCAAGCCCCCATATCAGCGAGAGAAGTCACCCGTGACCACCAATTCCTCTTGTGCGCCTCCACGGAAACGGCTCGAGCGGCATCGAAGGAATCGCAGAATCCACACACCGCCGAACCGCTACCACAAAGCACCCATGAGCGAACCCCCTCACTCGTGGCGAGAAGATCATAGACTTCGTTCAACGTCGGTACCAAGCGGGCGGCCGCCTCCTGAAGATTGTTCCAAGGCTCCACATCATCCGCCGAAACGAGATGGGAAAGGGAGGCGACGAAATCAGGGGCGGGGAAGCAAGGGGCTTCATCGAAGGCGGCATAGGCTTCCTTCGTCGAAATCCCCTCGTTCGGATGGATCAGGACGACGAAGTCTTTGCGCGGGGCAAGACGATGATCCGGACATTCACCCTTGCCCGTGAGATAGACGCATCCCCCATGAAGAAAGAACGCCACGTCGACACCGAGGTGCACGGCCACTTCATGGATGCGCTCATCTCCGAGGTCGACCCCCCACAGCAGGGCCGCCCCCATAAGCGCGGCGGCGGCATCGGCGGACCCTCCTCCCAAACCGGCCTGATGGGGAATACGCTTGGTCAAGGTGACATGGATATGCTCGGACTTGTCCCGCCCCAGTGCTTCGGCCAGCAGGAAAACGGCGCGATAGACGATGTTTTCTTCGGCGGGAATGCTCAATTCCCCAACACCTCCGAGCACCTCGGTTTCGAGGGCCACCTCAAGCCCTTCCCCATCCCTATCATCGAGTTGTGTCCGGCGCATCTCCAAGGTGTCGTGAAGCGCCAGGGCATGAATGACGGTATCGACCGTATGGTAGCGATCTTCACGCACGCCCCCTACGGCAAGAACGAGATTCACTTTCGCCGGTGCGATAAGTTTTACCTGATGCATGATGTACCCGCTCCCTTTTCCCCTTGATTCGCAATTCGCTTGGTGCGTTTCTTCTCTTCCCTTTTATCGGCGAAGAAGCGCGTGAGTAGATCGGCGCATTCCCGCTGCTGAACCCCACTCCTCACAATGAAGGTGTGATTGAGCCGCTCATCACGGTCGATGGCGTACAACGACCCCAGCGCACCCGCCTTGGGATCCGCCGCACCGTAGACGCAGCGATCGATACGCGCCTGATGCATGAGACCGGCACACATGATACAGGGTTCGAGCGTAACGTAGACGGTGCACCCCGAAAGGCGCCAGGCATCCAGAATGCGTGCGGCTTCCTTCATGGCGAGAAATTCCGCATGTCCGGCCGGATCCCGATCCGTCTCCCGTCGGTTGCACGCGCGCGCGATGACTTCGCCCCCGTAAACGACAACGGCCCCTATGGGAACCTCATCGTTGGCGGCGGCGAGACGCGCCTGATCGATCGCCTGATTCATGTATTCGATATCGATATTGTCCAAGTTGTCGGTCATAATATGCTATCCTGATCAACGCATCTTCTGGAGGAATGGCAGAGTGGTTGAATGCGGCGGTCTTGAAAACCGTTGTGCCGAAAGGTACCGTGGGTTCAAATCCTACTTCCTCCGCCAGAATTCTCGAAGCCGGAACATCGTTCCGGCTTTTTCAATCAAGGTACCCGATACAGGGGCGAATCGAATGACCAATCCCCCCACCATGCAACCACCACTCTTTTCGTAGCGCTGTGATGCATCCGAGGATCATCGGGAGAAAAGTTCCTCCATGACGAAATCGAGAGGCATTTCGCGCCCTATCCATAAACGCTCGCCGATGGCAGCCTGCTGAACGAACATACCAACACCGTCGATCACCTTATTTCCCCGCTCACGGGCAAGGGTTATCAGTTCCGTTTCGCGCGGAACGTACACGACATCGGCAACGATGAGATCATCATGGAGCATGGATGGTTCCACCAGGCACCCCGGAATTTCGGGAGAGCCGACGCTTGTCGCGTTGACCACCAGAACCGACTCGGCCAACGACTGCTTGAGACGTGACGTATCATCGAGATCGTAGAGGGCGATCTCGCAAGCAGGCGCATGTTCACGGACCCGCCCGATCAGTTCATCCGCCTTGGAATAGAATTCGTCGTTTCGGTTGAATACGTCGATCTGTGCCACGCCGTCGAGCGCCGCCTGCGTTATAACCGCAGCACCCGCACCACCGGCACCGAGCACGGTTATTTTCTTGTTCAGGATGTTCACCCCATGCAAAACGAGGTTTCGCATGAAAGCGGCTCCATCGGCGTTGTCGCCCAAGGAACGTCCGTTTTGGATCACCACCGTATTGACGGCACCCATGATCTCCGCCGCTTCCGAAAGCTCGTCGAGATAGGGAAGAATGAATGTTTTGCAGGGAGTGGTGACGTTGTAGCCCAAAAAGCCCATGGACGCCATGCCCCGAACCGTATCCTCGAGACGCGCCGCATCCACATCGAAGGCGATGTAGGCGTAATCGAGATCCAGTTTCTCGAACACCGCATTATGTATAGCCGGAGACCCCGAGTGTTGAACCGGACTACCGATCAAACCAATCAGTTTCGTAGCGCCGGAAATCCGCGCTGTCTTTCCCATGTACTCTCTCCCTGTTTCACCTATGACCATCCGTAACTGACTACTTTAGCGTAATAGACCGAATCCTGCACTAGGCAAGTACCAACTTGTAAACAAGACAGAAACGTCTCACGCGTTTTTCCTTCAAGTCTTCACCCTTGCGCTCCGTACGGTAGCCACACGTGATAAGATGCCTCAAAAGGAGGTTCCCATGGCTATGGACAACGCTACCATATACGAACAGAACGTACAGCAGATCGTCGATTTCATCATGAGCGGCTGCAAGAAAGATCAAGGACTCGGTGTCGAATTCGAGAACATCTTGGTCAAGAAGGACACCTATGCTCCCGTCTCCTACGGCGAAGAGCAAGGGGTACGCGAAATCCTCGAACGATTGAGCGCGTACTACCCTCATAAGGTCTACGAAGGCATCAATCTGCTCGGATTATCGACCGACGATGCAAGCATCACGCTCGAACCCGCAGCGTGTCTGGAATACAGTGCCGGCCCCTATCATACGGTAGGTGAAGTCGAGGCATCGTTTCTCGATTTTCGCTCCAAGCTCGAACCGGTTTTGGATGAGTTCGGTCTCACCATGGCCGAACTGGGTTACCATCCTTCCGCCCGCGCACGCGATTTGGAGCTCATTCCCAAAAAGCGATACTACTCGATGAACCGCTACCTGCGTGGTTTCGGACGCTTCGGTGCCTGCATGATGCGCTGCTCGGCCGCCCTTCAGGTATCCATCGATTTCACCAGCGAAGAAGATGCCCTGAAGAAGCTACGCGTCGCAAACGCTTTGGCTCCTTTATTCGCCCTGCTCACCGACAACTCCCCCATCTTCGAGGGACGTCCGGTCAAGCAGCACATGATCCGCACGCTGATCTGGAACAACTACGACACCAACCGCTGCATGGTCATACCCGGCACGTTCGACGAGGACTTCAGTTTCCGCAAATACGCCGAATTCATCATGAATACCGCAGCTATCGTGGTGCCGGACAAAAACGAAGGATGGCGCTACGTCGGAGAGGAAACCTTCGCCGATGTCTATTCCGATCGCGTCATGGATGTCATCGAAACCGAACATGCCCTCTCCATGGTATTCCCCGACGGGCGCCTGAAACGTTTCCTCGAAATCCGCCCCGCCGACGCCTTGCCCACCGCCTATGCCATGGGCTATGTCGCCTTGATCAAAGGTCTTTTCTACGACCAGCGTAATCTCGATCAGTTGACCGTGGATATAGCCAATGTGACCGAAAGCTCCATCCAGCACGGCAAACGCGAAATGATGAAGGATGGATACGATGCCTATCTGGGTGATCGGGATCCCGTCGATTGGCTGACGAGTCTTCTCGATATGGCCGAACGGGCCCTCGACGAAGAAGAAGCCCGTTATCTGGCACCCCTCCGTGAATTGGTGGACAGCCGGGAAACCTTAGCCGAGCGCTATACCGGAATCTATCCTCCCTATAAGAAGATTCCCCGTATCGGCGTGTTTCCCCGCTACAACATGGAACACACCCAGCTTTCCGTCGGCTTAGGCTACATCAACGGTATTCTGGAAGCAGGCGGCATCCCTTTAATCCTTCCCTCAACCGATGACCCCACCCTTCTGGAATCCATCGTGGAAGGCTATGACGGTTTCCTCATTCCCGGTGGGCATGACGTCGATCCGAAGAACTACGGGCAGAAGCGCAGCGACGAACTCCATGATTGCTGCATAGAGCGAGACACCATGGAGTTGTCCATCGTGCCGATGATCGTCGATGCAGACAAGCCCCTCCTCGGCATCTGCCGCGGTCAACAGGTCATCAACGTGGCACTCGGCGGAACCTTGACCCAGGATCTGAGTCGTGCGATGCCCGAAGCACTCGACCACGTACAGGAGCAGCCCTACGCCGATGCCGTGCATCTGGTAGACATCGCTCCCCGTTCGCAACTTGCAGAAATCCTGCAGGTCAGACGGACGCCGGTCAATTCCATCCACCATCAGGCCATCGACACGTTGGCCGAAGACCTCGTGGTCAACGCCCGCAGCGAAGACGGCATCATCGAAGGAGTGGAAATTCCCGATAAACGCTTCATCATCGGCGTGCAATGGCACCCCGAATACCTGTGGCCTCACGACTTCATCCATCGCCGCCTCTTCAAAGCGTTGGTGCGAGAAGCCGCCGAGAGCGAATGACTTCCCTCACGGACCCGAATCATCGAAGGGCATCGGATCGATTCCGATGCCCTTCTTTCATTGAGTCTCGACTTCGAAGTGCGCCACACACCGATTTGCACAAAAACCGATCAGGATCGCGCCGAAGCAGCGCCACTCTTCGTCGGCGCCTCGTCGGCTTTCCCTGATCCGCCCTTCACTGCAACATCGATGTCCATCCCGGGTTTTTCGCCCTCGATTCCATTCACCGCACTGCTCTCCACTTCGGCTTCCTGTTCGGCCATCTGATGGCGACGCTTGCGGGCCGCCTCCTCGACATCACTCGTCTGAACGGCATGCATCAGTATCTGCATGCGCCGCTCCACGTCTTCGATGATGCTCGAACAGTCCTTCAACTCGTCGTACATGTCGATCCCGTCGAGCTTGGAATCCTTTTTGTATTTAAGTGTGTGTTCCAGCGAAGCCCAAAAGTCCATGGCGATGGTGCGGAATTGGATTTCGACGGGAACGTATTGCTTGCGATCCAGAAAATAGATGGGAGTCTTCACGATGATATGCAGGCTGCGATACCCGTTCGGTTTGGGGTTGGCGATATAATCCTTCACCTTCACTATCTCGAGATCATCATGAACGGAAAGCACCTTCACCAAAGCATATACGTCATCGATATAAGACACGATGACCCGCATACCCGCTATATCGAGGATGTTCTCCTCCATGGCCTTCAAGGTTATGGGTTGATTGTAACGCTCCAGTTTGTCGAAGACGCTCTGAGGCTTCTTGAGCCGTGTTTCGATGTGGTGGATGGGATTGCGGTTGAAGCGGTATTCGAGGTCAGTATCGAGAATCTCGAATCGCGTCTTCATATCCCGAATGGCGGCATCGTATTTCTTGAAGAGTTGCTTACTCGCCCGCTCGAACAACCGATAGCGATCCGCCGCCTTGCGAACCGCGTCGCGGGGATTTTCCTCTTGCGCCATATCGTTTAACACACCCTTCGTATCCACGGGTATCGAATCTCTTGCGGATTTGAGCCGCCTTCGTCTCATGCGACGAGAACCGACCCTTGTCCCATTGCCTTGCTCCCATTTAAGCAAAAGAACACGAAGGCTTCGACGTTTCCATAAAAGAATCAGGGCCCGGAGGAACGTAACCTCCGGGCCCTGAATAACCCATAGCTAAACGATAGCCGTCCTATGCGTAGAACAGGATGTCGTTATAGGTGGGAACCGGCCAGTAATTGCGCTCGACGATACACTCGAGAGCATCTATCTCGGCACGGAGCGCCTCCATCGCGGGAATGACCTCTTCGGCATACTTGTTGGCCTGCTCCTGCAGATCCTCGATAGCCTCGGCACCATCGTGGAGCTTGATGAGCTCACGGATGCAGCGGGCGGTGTTGTTCACGCCGAGAACCAAACGGTTGAGCAGAGCCTCATGTTCGGACATGTCGGCTCCGGCCGATGCCGATTTGACAGCCGAAATCGTGGTGGCGATGTTGCCCATATAATCGCTGATGGCGGGCAGATAGGTACGGCGGGCCATACGGATCATAACGCGAGCTTCGATGTTGAGGAGCTTGGTATACTTCTCGAGTTTCACCTCATAGCGGCTGCGGATTTCAACTTCGGAAAGAACGCCGAATTCCCCGAACAGATCGACGCTCTTCTGATCCAGCAGGCAAGGCAGGGCCTCCGCCGTCGTACGGTTGTTGGCCAAGCCACGGCGCAGAGCCTCCTGTTCCCATTCATCGGAATACCCGTTGCCGTTGAAGATGATGCGCTGATGGTCGGCCAGGGTTTTCTTGATGTAGGCGATGGCACTTGCCTCGAAATCGGCGCCTTCTTTACCTTCGAGAGCGTCGGCGAAGCCTTTGAGACTTTTCGCCATGGCGGTATTGAGAATCATGTTCGCATCCGAAAGATTCACCGAAGAACCCGGCATACGGAACTCGAACTTGTTACCCGTGAAGGCGAAGGGGCTGGTTCGATTGCGATCGGTATTGTCTTTGAGGAACTTAGGCAGAACCGCAACACCCAGATCCATGGCAACGCGTTCCGCAGAATGATATTCGTCGCCCGAGATCAGGGCTTCGACAATGGCACCCAATTCGTCGCCGAGGAAGATCGAGATGATGGCGGGAGGTGCCTCATTGGCACCGAGGCGATGATCGTTACCGGCGGAAGCGACGCTCATGCGCAGGAGCTCCTGATATTCGTCAACCGATTCGATCACGCTGGTAAGGAAGATCAGGAAGCGCAGGTTGTCCATGGGCGTCTCGCCCGGATCGAGCAGGTTGACG
Source organism: uncultured bacterium (assembly GCA_905214325.1). Taxonomy (GTDB): domain Bacteria; phylum Actinomycetota; class Coriobacteriia; order Coriobacteriales; family Eggerthellaceae; genus Anaerotardibacter. The sequence goes on along the minus strand of CAJMLT010000009.1, from coordinate 9,140 downwards.
TTGCCGTATGACAGAGACCAGTTGTTATGCTTGCCCGATCCATTGATACCCTCGAAGGGTTTTTCGTGCTGAAGACACACCAACCCGTAGTGGGAAGCATCAAGACGCATTTTCTCCATGGTGAGAAGGTTCTCATCGATGGCGCGATTGGAATTGGTGAAGATGGGCGCCAATTCGTGCTGAGCGGGAGCCACCTCGTTGTGTTTCGTTTTAGCCGATACACCCAGCGCCCACAAGTCGTCGTCGAGTTCCTTCATGAACTCGTTGACGGTGGGGCGGATAGCTCCGAAGTAATGCTCTTCCAGTTCCTGACCCTTGCTGGGAGCGGCACCGAAAAGTGTGCGACCCGTCATGATGAGGTCCTGGCGCTTTTCGTAGTCCTTTTCGGAAATAAGGAAGTACTCCTGCTCGGAACCGACGGTGGTGATGACTCGGTGGCCGTCTTCACCGAAGAATCGAAGCACACGCTGCGCCTGATCGTCCACGGCACGCATGGAGCGGAGCAGCGGCGTTTTCTTGTCGAGCGCTTCACCTGTATAGCTGCAAAACGCCGTGGGAATACAGAGAACCTCGTCCTTGATGAATGCATAGCTGGTGGGATCCCATGCGGTGTAACCACGAGCCTCGAACGTGGCGCGCAAGCCACCCGAAGGGAAGCTCGACGCATCGGGCTCGCCCTGAATGAGTTCCTTGCCCGAGAACGTCATGATGGCAAGACCGTCACCCGTGGGATTCAGGAAGCTATCATGCTTTTCCGACGTGATACCCGAAAGAGGCTGGAACCAATGCGTATAGTGCGTAGCACCATGCTCGATGGCCCACTCCTTCATGGCATGAGCGACGACATTGGCCACTTCGAGATCGAGTGCTTTGCCTTCCTTGATGGTCTTGGAAAGGTTTTTGTATGTTGCGGAAGGAAGGCGCTCCTTCATAACATGATCATTGAAAACCATCGAACCATAGATTTCAGAGACGTGAGCCATGCTTAGTTCTCCTTAAGACGTACCGGTAGCGCAGCATAATGATGCCAAACATCACATCCATTGTGCCACAAAACCGCTTTACACGATTTAACTTACTTGTCTAAACTATCCAGCATTTGTTTCAAGTTCTTTTCAGAGGGAAGAACTTTTCATTTCACTCAGCCGAAAGCATTGCCCGCACTCGACGTGGAAGGTGCCGTCGAGGTAGCGGCGGTCGAACCGAAGGGATTGGGCAGCGACCCACCCGTCAACATCATGATGAAGAAAACGGCCGCCTGACAGGCGAACCCTATCCAACACGCGAGAACCGCCTGATTGCGACGGCGCGGAGAAAGACTGCTCGTGAACATCCAAGCCGCCAACATACCGAAGATGCCACCGACGAAACCGAGCGCGAACCATCCTGCGCGGGAAAGCCACGTCATAGCCGGAGAATCATCGTCGACGTTACCCATCTTGAACGGATAGCGTGGATCGAAGGCATCGGGGTCCTGCTGCGGTGATTGAGGCTGGGGAGTCCGTTCTTGCTGCGATCCTTCGGTGCCCTCGGTGGGAGCGGCGTAACCCTCCGGAGGACGAGGAGGAGTATTCTGCGCGCTGCCGTTGTCGCCTTGCGTGGGCTGCGGCTGAGAAGGGGCAACGGACGAAGTGTCTTCAGGTGCGCCGTTCTGCGTTGCAGGCACCGGAGCTTCATCGTGGGTCGGTTTCTGTGTATTCGGATCGGTGTTTTGTGTCATCGTATCCCTTTGTTCGAAGTAATTGTTCCTATTCTATCGGGTTTGGCAGCCGGCGGGTCAACGTTTCATCAACAGTACATCTATGATACGAACCCCCGAAACCCCTCATAAACAAAGAACCCGCAGGTAAACCTGCGGGTTCTTGTAATATCGTCGATGACGACCGCGTTTTAGCGCTTGCTGAACTGCGGACGCTTACGAGCCTTCTTGAGACCGTACTTTTTACGTTCGACCATACGGGAGTCACGCGTCAGATAACCGGCACGCTTCAATTCCGCACGATAATCTCCTGCTTCGAGGAGTGCACGGGCGATACCGTGGCGCAGAGCGCCGGCCTGACCGGAAACGCCGCCGCCGTTGCAGCGGGCAATGACGTCGAAATGGTTCTGAGTGTCGGTCACATCGAAGGGAGTCTTCGCGTAATCAACCAGTGCCTGACGGCCGAAGAAATCCAAGCCATCGCGACCGTTGACGGTAATTTTACCGGTTCCGGGAACGATGCGGACGCGAGCGACTGCATTCTTCCTGCGGCCGGTGCCGTAATACATTGCTTCGCCTGCCATTAGTTATCCTCCATCTTGATCTCACGGGGCTTCTGAGCCATGTGCGGATGTTCAGCACCGGCATAGACCTTGAGTTTCTTGCCCATTGCACGACCGAGCGTGTTCTTGGGAAGCATACCCTTGACTGCATGTTCGATGACACGCTCGGGGTGCTTGGCCATGGCCTCTTCAAAAGTCTCGCTCTTCAATCCACCGGGATAACCGCTGTGACGGTAGTATTCCTTGGCGGTCGCCTTGACGCCGGTGACTCGAATCTTGTCGGCGTTGATGATGACCACGAAATCACCCGTATCAACATGCGGGGTGTATTGCGGCTTATGCTTGCCCTTCAGAATGTGGGCGGCTTTAGAAGCTACGCGACCGAGAACCTGGTCCGTTGCATCGATGAGAAGCCACTCGCGCTCAACTTCGTTGGGCTTTGCGTAATAAGTCTTCACAGTGTTCCTCCATTAAAGTAACAAGTGTCGTTTTTCAAAAGTTGCTGTCAGATCGAAAAGGCGGGATCCTACTCCACCGCTTCGCCGAGAAAGCGACCTGTTGTCGTTTCCTTTCGCGATTCTGGACCAACCACGAAAGGGCGCAACGCCGTTTCCGTCATACGAAGTTCGAACCACAAGCACACACGGGGCTTTTGAAAGCGAACTTTTGTAGTCTATACTGCATACGGACAAAATGCAATTCAAAACAAGGGAAAACGGTATCATTTTCTCCGTTTTCCGCAGGTTTCATCACCGTCATACGGTTACATTCCCTCACGATCCGCAATCCCAACAATGCGTCATATCTGTCCCAAATAGGACAAAACCCAAGGCAGCAGGCCATTTACGGGAGTATACTCTCAAGGGAGATCGCCCACAGACACGCATGCTCCACCTGAAGCGATCCTGTACTATCAACCCGCCAAGGTAGCTGCGTGGATCCATGAGTATAACGAAACCCCATACCGTACGAAAGGAAGCCCCGCTTCTCTGCGTACTTCTTTCCGTACTCGCCCTTCTCTCCCTCACGATCCTCTCGAGCACGCTTCGGCAAAACGATGCGCTTGCCACGGAGGCGCAGAACACCGAAACCCTCGAACCGCTTTTAAGTTCCGTGACCTTGACCGACGAAGAGAAGGACTATCTGGAGCGAAATCCCCGTGTCAGTATCGCAATGGACACCTCATGGGTGCCGTATGCCTTCAAGGATCCGGTCACGGGGGAAGTCAAGGGTATCTTGGTCAACCTCCTCGATGCCATCAGTGATTCCGTCGGACTCCAGGTGGATTACGTCGCAAAAGACTCCTACGGCGAAGCACTCAAAACGGTTCAGTCCGGTAGGACCGATCTCGTGTCCGGCATAGCCGACGAACAGACCATGGCGGACAAGACCGGCCTCAACCGAACCAAACCCTATATCGGCATTTCCTACTGTGCCGTTTCGAACCAGAACATCCCCGACCTGTTCAGCACGGGAGCGCATCATCGTGTGGCCGTCTGCGTGGGATCCTACGCGACCATGGCCATGCGGGAACGCATGCCCGACTACGAGTTCATCGAATATTCCTCCAATGCCGAGTGTATGGATGCCGCCAAGTCGGGAGAAGTCGATATGGCACTCATCGCCTCCTACGCGGCTGATTACTACGGCAAGGAAATCGCCTATGCCGATCTCAATTCTATCCTGATAAACGATTTCACCTGGAAACTCTGTTTCGGAGCCAACGAAGAGGTCGACCCCCTTCTGATCGGAATATTGAACAAGGGAATCGATTCCCTGACCTACAACCGTACCAACCAAGCGGTCTATCTGGGAATGATGGATGCAACCTCGGGTGACCACATCCTCTCAAGTTGGGTTGGACAGCACCGATCCGCCGTGTTCGGAGGTGCCGTAGCACTCATCGGGGCCATCTTCTTGCTCATCGTCTTGTCTCAGCGGCGCAAGAACAGAATCCTTCATCAGCAGCGCGATACCGATGAGCTGACGGGTCTCTTGAACCGTTTCGCTTTCGAACGCGAAGTGCAACACTACATCGAAACATCCAACCAAAGTGCCTTCTTCATCATCATCGATCTCGACGACTTCAAACCCATAAACGACGAATACGGTCATGCGGTCGGAGATGAAGTGCTTCACGCTGTGGCCGAAAAGATGCGGGAAAGCTTCCGCGAAAACGACTACCTCGCACGCTTGGGCGGTGATGAATTCGTCGTATTCGTCCCAACGTGGAGTTCGCAGGCGATGGCAGCCGAGGGCATCAACGCATTCCTTGAACAGGTGACGACCATCACCATGCCCGACCACGATCGTCTCAGCGTTTCCGCAAGCGCGGGATTCGCACGGTACCCCTCGGACGGCGCAACCTTCATCGAGCTCTACCGCAACGCCGATCTGGCACTTTATCGGGCGAAACGAACCGCCAAAGGAACCTCTATCTATTACTGATCTCGCGTAGGGAGGCGGGCATGGTGCATCCATCATCGAACCACACGACAACGATCGAGCATGCGCCGGTCGGCAAGAAGGACACTTCGCATCCCTTCGGGAATTCGGAGTATCGACGATGAGCGGGGGCAGGCAGCCTCTCGACACTTTAGCAGGTGACGGGATCACCCCCATTCTGCTCGTGGTAAGCAGCCACACCAACGACCGAGAAGATCTGAGTTCTTTTCTCTCGACGGACTATGAACTCGTTGCCGTAACCGACATGACACGACTTCGGGAGATGCTGGAAATGCATACTCCCTTCATCGATGCGATATTTTTCGATATGGACAAGACGACGCCCGATGTCATTCGGCACCTTGCGCCCTCGCCATCCCTCAATCCCGATGAAGAAGAGACCCTTCCTCCCCTCATCGCCTTCGCCTCCCCCGGAACCGGCAACGAAGAGAAGGCCTTCGCCGCGGGAGCGGACGATTTCGTCACCAAGCCCTTCTCGCCCGATGTCGTAAGACGCCGCCTCGAAAACGCTTCTGCGCGATCTCAACTACAACACCTGCGTAAAACCTGGAAATTGGCCAAACATATCCGCGAAGTCGAGCATCAGGCATCGTTCGACGACCTTACCAATCTCTATAACCGCACGAAACTCGAAGCGGGAATCACGCGGTTTTTCGAGGGCGATGTTTCCCATGGTGCCCTGTTCCTCATCCTCGATATCGATGATTTCAAAATGGTCAACGACGAACTGGGGCACATTAAAGGAGATAAGGCCCTTCAGCACGTTGCGGACATACTGCGGGATAATTTCACCGAACAAGACATTATCGCCCGTATAGGCGGCGATGAATTCGTCGTGTTCTCCCCCACTCCCTATTCCGATGAAGCTCTCGATGAGATGCTCGATAACCTGTGTCACCATCTCAACTTCAAAGTAGGTGACATGAATCTGTCCTGTTCCATCGGTGTCTGCATGGCACCGAACAACGGACAGAACTACCAAACCCTCTACAACAACGCGGATATCGCTCTTTTGGTGGCCAAGCGCTACGGAAAAAACCAGTACCAGATATACGACGAAGGTATCGAGATACCATCCCATGTCCTGTTTCGAAACATGGATTGGCTCCTTGACGAGTCGACCGACGGGGTGCTTGTCTGTGATGCCCAGGATTATTCCGTTCTCTATATCAATGCCGTCGCCTGCCGCCTTGCCAACAAGAACCGACGCGACTGCATCGGGCGTCCCTGTTACGAGGTTATGTGGAACGAACGTCAACCCTGCGGTCATTGCGTCAGCCTGGATCGCATGAGCCACGATTTCTGCGAGCACGAAATCACCACCAACACCCATGGCGAACATCACTTCCTCATCAAAGGTAAGTTGGTCGACTGGGGAGGAACCCTCGCCCGCATCCAGTACGCACAGGACAACACCGAACGGGTCAGCGCCCTACGCAAGCTGACCGCATTGTCCAACGACCGCAAGCGCATCCTCGACCTTCTTCCCGGCGGCATGTTCCGCTACCATGCCGAAGGCGATGGAGTTTTCGATTTCATCAGCGAAAACCTCTTGGACATGCTGGGCTACACCCGGGCCGAATTCACGCGAAAGTTCAACAACCGTTTTTCGGACATGATCTGGCATGAGGATCGGGCACGCGCGTTGGCCGAAATAGACGAACAAATAGCCTGCAGTGACACCGATCAATGTGACTACCGCATAGAAAAGAAAGACGGCACCTTGTGCTGGGTACACGACATCGGACACCTCATAGAAGATGAAGACGGTGAAAAATGGTTTTACGTGACCATCGTCGACATCACCGAACTGAAGAACACCCAAGACCGTCTGGCTCGAAGTGAAAAGACCCTCAAGGATGCCCTGTCGGCTCTGCGCGAACGGACGAACGGCTGACGCTTCCTTCGCTTCCGACGCATTCCCTCTTCCGATAATTTTCTCCCCCTCGAAAAAAATTATACTTTTCTGAAAGGATCGGGGGCGCTCATTCGTGTTATGAGCAGAAACCCGATATAAAGGAGAAACCATGAAAGCACTATCGAAAACATCCATTACGGCCGGCATCGCAACCCTGGCCCTTGCGGGAAGCCTGTTCGCAGGTGCCACGATGGCAACGGCCGCCCCGGCCGACCAGGGCGCATCCGCCCAAGGTACCACCCGCTGCGCGCAGCTTTTCCAGCAAGCGGGAGCGAATCTGAGCGGCGCCTGCGATACGGTCCGCGGTCACTTCATCGATGCCGACGGTGACGGCGTTTGCGACAACGTAGGCACCGGAAACGGTGGCGGCAACGGTTGGGGCTCTTCCAACGGCGGCGGCAACTTCGTCGATGCCGACGGGGATGGTGTCTGCGACAACGTAGGTACGAGTAACGGCGGCAACTTCGTCGACGAAGACGGTGACGGCATCTGCGACAACGCGAATTCCGGAAGCGGAAGTGGACAGGGCCAGGGAAGCGGAGGGTATCATGGCTCCAACAGTGGTAACGGCGGTGGACATGGTCAAGGTGCAGGCGGACACCATGGACGCGCCTAACCTCTTCTTCGCCCCACACGGAATTCGATAAGTATCCCCCATGGAAGCAATGATGCGCGCAGATTCAGAACTGGAGCAGGTGATGGCGACCCATGCCGACACCGTATGGCGGGTCTGTACGCTCATGCTTCCTCAAGCAGCCGATGCCGAAGATGCCTTCCAGAACACCTTCGTGAAATTCGCAACCCATGAACAGGTCTTCAACGACGACGAACACGTGAAAGCATGGCTCATCCGCGTTGCCACCAACATCTGCAAAGATGCCCTCCGAGCACGGAAAAGACAGGCTCGGCCCACCGACCCGGAAATCAACAATGCGCTCGCCGACATCCATCCCGTGCCGACAAGCGGTACCTCGGATATGTCGGGAGAAGCAACGGCAACCACGGCTCAACCACCGCCCGGAGCGGAAGCCACCCCGGTTGTCCCCACTCGTGACGAAGCGCCATGGGATGCATTCCATGAGCCCTCGAGTCCCCTTGAGGAAAAACTGGACAAAGCCCTTGCAACCCTACCCGACGAACAACGCCACCTGCTCTACCTGATCTACTACGAAGGGTATCTGGTAGTCGAAGTGGCGAAGATCCTCGGCAAGCCGGTAAACACCTTATACACCCAGATAGCACGTGCGAAAAAGCAACTGAAGGAGGTGCTCGAACGTGAAGAAGATACCTGAAAACCACAACGATCCGAAAGACATCGTCGACATCCTTGACGGACTCGAGCCCCTCTCCGATGCCATAGGGCAGACACACGCACCTCAGAACCTGAAAATGCGTACCCTGAAGGCCATGAAGGCAGCGCGCGATGAACAGGTACACGAAGGCGACGAAGTCGACGGGGGCAATCCCGGTCAATGCGATGATCGAGCCGATGCCGAAACGCTTCGGGAAATAAATACTGCAGCGAGCGAAGCGCACATCGTGAATTATCCTTCAGCGAAGCGCCCACGCACCAAACGGAAGCGCAGCAGACGTATCGCCGTCGCCGCAGCTTTATGCTGCGCGCTCGTTCTCGGTGGCGGATCGGGCTTCAATCTCTACAGCACCCCCACCGCCGCTATCGCCCTGGAGGCCTCCACCCAAGTGGCGGGAGAACTCAACGGGGGCGAAACGGTTACGGGTATCGAGCTGACGGTCAACCGCTGGAATTACGTTGTCGGTGCCACGGCACAGGGTGAAGACGCTCAAGCGCTGTTGAATTCCTGTTCCATCATGCATCTAACCTACGATGAGGCGGTCGATATATTGCTCGATAAGGCCTACGGACAGGGAGTATTCACCGATGCAACAACGGTTTCAGCCTCGGTGAAATGCGACAACGCCACCCAATACAACTCCATCGACGCCACAACGCAGACCTGCCTCGCCTCCCACGGTAACGGTCAAGGAGCCCACGACGGATCGGGAGCGGGAAGCGGTAATGGCACCGGAAGCCATGATGGCAGCGGCTATGGGGCAACCAGCGACAACGGCTCCCATGACGGCAGTGGGCATGGGGCAGGTAACGGCAAAGGAGCGCAAGGATAAGCGGAAAGATCTATACCATCCTTTTTGCATATTTCCATCGATTGTGGAATTATACATTTTTACTGGAAATATTTCTAGACATGGCTCCCTATCAGCAGGATAAACAAAACGTGTCTTTTCTATTCCCGCAACCCCCGACGCTTCCATGCAAGGGTGGCACCGGTAGCCGATACCGCCATGACAAGGGAGATAAGGCCGATGAGGATACCGGTGGTGTCAGCGGTCTTGGATGTGGTGGTAGCGGAAGTGTCCGTGTCGTCTGCAGAGGTATTGGAGTCGGTAGGATCAACAACGGGGTCATCGCTTGCACGACGCTGCCAGGAACCGGTTGCAACGGTGTCACCTTGTA
>CAJMLT010000008.1 GCA_905214325.1 uncultured bacterium | reverse complement strand
GGCTTGTCCCCCGCACAGACTCGACCCGATCCCCCTCCATCACTTCGGTGGTGGAGGGGGCTAGGCGGGTACACCTTTGCTTCTCTGTTCTTCTGTGTCGGGCATCGTTCGGCTTGTGCGCTTTGAGGTACAATACGCAATATCGAAAATCCCAGCGGGGCACTTTTCAGCGGTGTCGCGTGGTGTGCACTCTATTGTTCTCATAAGGGGAAGCCATGAATCCGGCAATCATCATTCCAACGTTTCACGTACCGCCGCAACGTAAGCGCCGCGAAGCAGCGCAGGCGCTCTACGACCATCCCACCGCGCTCAACGAATCGGGCGATTTGGCCCGCTGTTTGGATTCGCTGCAAAAGGTCAACGGGTTGGGTCAGGTTATCATCTTGGTGGCCGCCGAAGAGGGGATCGATGAAGAAGCCGCCGCCAAGGTGAAAGCGGTGACGGATGCCTTCCCGCAGATGCACACCCTGGTCATAGCGCGCCCCGAAGCCGCCATCGTCCATCAGCGCTTAGAGCAGCTGGGCTTGGGCGATCTGTCCTCCGAAATAGGACTTTCGGGGTATTCGGCCGTGCGTAATCTGGGTATCGTGGTGGCTCATTCGCTGGGGTTCGACGCCGTCGTGTTCATCGATGACGATGAAGTGGTGGAAGATGCGGAATTCCTTTCCAAAGCTATGTACGGGCTGGGCAAGCTGACCAAGAAGGGCATCCCCATCCTTGCCAAATCCGGCTACTACATCAACAGTGAGGGTACCTATCTTTCCCTCAGCCAGAACAAGTGGTACAACCACTTCTGGCAACAGGGCCGCGCCTTCAACAACTGGATTACCAAAGCCATGGCCGGTCCGCGCCTGTCCCGTTCCAACCATATCTGCGGCGGCTGCCTGGCGCTTCACAAGGAAGCCTATCGCCGTTTGAGTTTCGATCCGTGGATCATGCGTGGGGAAGACTTGGATTACCTGCTCAACCTGCGTATGTACGGTTCCGACGTATGGTTTGACAACCAATGGACGCTGCTACACCTGCCGCCGCGCGAACGCCATGAAGGGCACCGGTTCCGCCGGGATATCTTCCGCTGGATATACGAATATTACAAGATAGAATTCTCCCGCGCTCAGATAGACCTGTTGCAGATCAAGCCGTCTTCGCTGGAGCCCTATCCCGGGCCCTTCCTGGAGCCGGGTATCGTCAAGCGCATCAAGCGGACCGCGTTTCTGCGGTCGTTGGCGCGCCCCGACAAGAAGGCCTATCGTGATGCGGCCAAGGTCGCCACGGGGGAGGCCACCGAATATGCGCAGGCGAACTGCATGAAGTACTTCGAGTTCCAGTATTCGTGGGTGGAAGTCATGGTGCAGGTGGAAAACGACCGGGTCCTGCGTCAGGCGTTGATCCAGGCCGCCATCGCACGTCAGGCGGGCGAGGAGATCGTCGTTTCCACTCAGGAGTTGCCCACGACCGATTTCGATCCGGGCATGACCGGCGAAATCCATCTCGACATCGACGATAACGAGTAGCCGGCGATCGCGTGGAATTGTTCGTCACTGCCGCCGTATGCGGCGTGGTCATCGGCATTTTCTCCGGGCTTCTGGGTATCGGCGGGGGGACGCTTATGGTTCCCCTGTTCCGGTTGGGGTTCGGGTTGCCTGCCATCGGGGCCACGGCCACATCGCTTTTCACCATCATCCCCACGTCCCTTGCCGGGTGCATCACGCACATCAGGAACAAGACCTGCATTCCCCGCTTGGGTGTGGTGACGGGTCTTGCCGGAGCATGCACCTCTCCGCTGGGTGTGTATCTGGCCAGCATTTCCCCTGCTTGGACCATCATGTTGGCGGCTGCGCTCATCATCGGCTACTCCGCGTTCACCATGATACGCAAGGCGATACGCATGCCCAAACCCTCCCATTCGGAACTCGCTCTCAGGGCACGTATCGAACTGATGCGCCGTCAATTCGAAAGCGACGGAGAGGGGGATCGGGAACTTCGCGGTAGGGAAGAAGCTCAGGCCCATCGGGATGCGCCCCAAGAAGACGACCTTCCTTCACTGACCACCCGCCAGCTGCTCATAGGGGCGCTCATCGGCTTGGTGGCGGGGCTGGCGTCGGGCTACGTCGGCGTCGGGGGCGGGTTCATCATGGTTCCGCTGTTCATCGCCGTGTTGGGCGTCATGATGAAGCAGGCTTCGGGTACGTCGCTTCTGGCAGTGTGCATCTTGGCGCTGCCGGGCGTTGTCAGCCAGGCAGCTCTGGGCAACATCGACTATATCGCCGGTATCGCCATGGCGGTGGGGAGCATCCCCGGCGCCCTTATCGGAGCGTCTCTCATCCGCTTCGTGCCCGAGCGTCGTCTGCGTTTCATCTTCGGAGGGTTTCTGTTGGTTTCGGCCCTGATTCTGGCCATCAACGAATTCGCTCCTTTGCTTTTCGGGTGATTTCCCTCAAGGCTTTTTCTTGAATAGAACGCCGGTGAAGACTATCCTTTGACTACCATCGGTTTTCAACAGACTCTCGCCCCTCCTATCAGGCGGGTCGCGCTGTTCGTAAAGGCGGCTCCCATGCACTTTCCCCGTCATAATTTCTATGTCGCTCTCGAAATACTTTTTCTCTGCCTGGCGCTCATCGCCGGGTGCGTGTTGGGGTGGGCCATGTTCGGTCCCGCCCAGAACTTCGTCATCATCTGTATCGCGGGTGGCCTGTTCACGCTGTTTCTGCTGATCACCATCGCCCTCATGCTGGACCCCGATCGCATCCGTGCGCGTCAGTCCATGTCGGTGCTGGAATTGGCCAGCGCCACCTTGCAGGCCATGCAGGGGGGGTTCAACACCGAAAGTGCGCAGCGCGTGTGCGAGGTGCTCTATCCCGCCTCGGCGGCCTCGGCGGTGGCCATCACCGACAACGAAGTGGTGCTGGGCTACTACGGAGCCGGCACCGAACAGCTGGGACATCTCGGCGGTGCCGTGCGTACGGCGGCCACAAAATCCACCATTCACGATGGCCATACGCGCGTGCTGAGCACGCAGGAGGATGTGGGTTTGCCCAGCCCCGTGCGCAGCATCAAGGCGGCCATCATCGTGCCGCTTTCGGTGGGTGGGGTGATCCAGGGTACACTGAAGTTCTATTACCCGCACGCTTCCCGCATAACCGAAACGCAGGTGTCCATCGCCGAAGGGTTCGCCCAGCTCATCTCCACCCAGATAGCGGCTATGGAGCTGGAGGACCAGAAGAAGCTTGCCACCAGCATGGAACTCAAGGCGCTTCAAAGCCAGATCAACCCCCATTTCCTGTTCAACACCATCAACACCATGGCCTCGTTCGTCCGTACCGACCCCGAAAAGGCACGCGTGCTGCTGCGTGAATTCGCGGTGTTCTATCGTCAGACGCTCGAAAACAGTTCGGATCTGATCAGCTTGGCGCGCGAATTGGAGCAGACGATCCGCTACCTTTCCTTGGAGCAGGCGCGCTTCGGGGAGGAACGTCTGGGTGTTCGGGCCGACGTGGGCGATGACGTGAAGGCGCTCATGGTGCCGGCGTTCATGATCCAGCCTCTGGTCGAGAATTCGGTCAAGCACGCCATGCCGGCGGAAGGCAAGCTCACCATTTCCATTTCCGGGGAGATAAAGGAAAACGACGTGTATATCTACGTCAGCGACGACGGCATCGGTATGTCCGACGAATCGCTTGCCACCATCATGAATCCCGCTTCCCAGACGGGTTTGGGCATTGCGGTCAAAAACGTCAACGATCGTCTGCGTGGTTATTACGGGGACGAATCCTACATGGATATCAAAAGTGAACTGGGCAAAGGCACGGCGGTGACCCTTTTCCTCAAGGATTGCGCCAGTCTTCAGTATTGACAAAAGTTCCGTTTCATGTGAAAAGTAGTCTATAATAAGTCTGATTGTCAGTAACTAAGTAGGAGGCCGTGTTGCTAAAGGCGATTATTGTTGATGACGAAGCACCAGCACGCTCCGAGCTACGCTTTTTGCTCAGCGAGCTCAATCAGACCGAGGTCGTCTCTGAGGCTGCAAGCGTTCGCGAAGCGATAGAGAAATTGAAGGAATATCCCTGTGACGTGATGTTCCTCGATATCAATATGCCGGAAGCGACGGGTATCCAACTCGCCGAAGCGCTCCAGCATTTGAAGTTCCCTCCGGCGGTCGTATTCGTCACGGCATACAGCGAATTCGCGTTGGATGCCTTCAAGGTCAATGCCATCGATTATCTGGTGAAGCCCGTCGAAACCGAGCGTCTGAATCATGCTCTGGCCCGGGTGCGCGAACACGTGGTGCTGCATGCCAAGGCTCAGAAGGCCGAACGCATTCCCGTCGAAAAGGGTGGGAAGAAGATTCTCATCAACATCGACGACATCCGTTTCGTCATGGCGCGTGACGACTATGCCTATCTGCAAACCGATACGGATCGTTATTTCTCCACGGTCAGCTTGGCGCAGCTGGAGAAAACCCTCGACGGACACGGGTTCTTCCGCGTACATCGCGGGTATCTGGTCAACCTTGCTCTGGTCAAGGAAGTCGAGCCTCAGTCGGGTGGAACGCTGCTTCTGTCACTCGAAGGGGTGGACGAAAAGATTCCGGTTTCCCGTCGTCGCGTATCGTCGTTGAAGAAGGCGTTGGGCCTTTAGTCGATCGTCGTAACTCACAACGAAGAGAATCCACGGTGCACTTCGGTGCACCTTTTTGTTGAAAATATAAAATCGGGTTAGGGGCTGATTTCCTTCTGACCTTTGTTTACACTACATAAGGCACAATCCGATACGCTCGTCACCGAGCGTATCCCAACAACTGATATTCCGAGGACAACACGTATGAAACGAAGCTATACAACGGTCTTTTTCGATCTCGACGGCACCATTCTCGATACCTGCTCCTCCATTCTGGGAAGCCTTCGTATCACGACGCGTAAGGTTCTCGGACGGGTCATTCCCGACGAGGTGCTTATCGCAAAAGTGGGGCAGCCGCTCATTACTCAGATCGAATCCTTCACCGCCACCCCCGAAGAACGTGATGCGGTGTTGGCGGCCTATCGTCAGCATAACGAAGTCAATCTCAACGAAAAAATACAGCCCTTCGAAGGCATAGGGAAAACGGTCGACGAGCTGAGGGATGCGGGTTTCCGCACGGGAGTGGTCACGTCGAAGCGTCGCTCCATTGCGGAAAGCAGCCTGGCTTACTTCGGTTTGCGCGAACGTTTCGAATGTTTGGTCGGCCTTGAGGACACGGCCAACCACAAGCCCCATCCCGAGCCGCTGTTCAAAGCGGCGGAGCTGTTGCGGGTGCCCTTGGTCGAATGTGTCTATGTGGGCGACAGCCCCTATGACATGCAGGCCGCTCATGCAGCCGATATTCCCTGCATCGGGGTCACGTGGGGCGAATTCTTCTCCCGTCCCGTTCTGGAGGCCGAAAACCCCACGATCCTCGTCGACAAACCGACGGAAATCCCTTCGGCGCTCTCTCGTATCGTTCGGTAGGATCCGAATCGCGCCCGGAGTTCGCCCGTGTGTCCTCAGTGCTACAATGTGAGCTTGCAATCAAGTGAAGGAGACACCTATGACGTGTGAGAACAAGACACCCGTGATCGGTATCATCATGGGTTCGGAATCCGATAGGGACGTCATGGAGGCCTGCATGAAGCAGCTCGATGATTTCGGCGTACCCTACGAAGTGAAGGTGGCAAGCGCCCATCGCAAGCCCCTCGAAGTTCACGAATGGGCCGCTTCGGCTGTCGATCGCGGCGTCCGCGTCATCATCGCCGCCGCCGGCAAGGCCGCTCATCTCGGCGGTGTCGTGGCCGCCTATACGCCGTTGCCCGTTATAGCCGTTCCCATCAAGACCAGCGATCTGGGCGGGTTGGATTCGCTGCTGTCCATGGTACAGATGCCCAGCGGTGTGCCCGTGGCGACCGTTGCCATCAACGGCTCACGTAACGCCGCCATTCTGGCAGTGCAGATGATGGGTACCGGTTGCGAGGGAGCCCGCGCGAAGATCGAAAAACTCAAGGCCGAGATGGCTCAAGCATAGGAACAGGTTGGATGCGGCCCGTGCGTGATGCGTGCGGGCCGCATTTCATCGTCCCCGTCGGGGCGGTGCGATGCGGAAAGGTTTCCCGTGAAACGTGAAGGGGAGAAATAATCCGCATCTTTCGTCGAGCAGGTGAAAGAGGTAGAAGTGTCGAAATCGTTTTTGATGGGTAATCAGGCGTTCGCGCATGCCGCGCTCGAAGCGGGGGTACGGGTGGTCGCCGGCTATCCGGGCACTCCTTCGTCGGAGGTTGTCGAAACCATCGCCTCCGCGGTGTCGGCGGGCACGGCGCAGGGCGTACACGTCGAATGGTCGACTAACGAAAAAGCGGCTCTCGAAGTGCTGGCGGGGGCATCCTACAGCGGGGCGCGCACGTTGTTCACCTGCAAGCAGGTGGGTCTCAATGTGGCCTCCGATGCCCTGATGTCGCTCAACTACGTGGGTGTGGAAGGGGGAACCGTGCTGTTCGTCGCCGACGATCCCGGTCCCATTTCCTCCCAAACCGAACAGGACACCCGTCGTTTCGCCGCCTTCGCCAAAGTGCCCGTGTTCGATCCGGCGACGCCCGAGCAGGGATGCGCCATGATGAAGGCCGCCTACGACCTTTCCGAAAAATATCACACGCCCGTCATCCTGCGTCCGACGACACGTATCTGCCACGCATCGACGTTCATCGATGTGGAGGATCACACCACCGCGCGCGAGGCGACCGGGTTCGAGAAGGATCCCAAATGGGTCATCTTCCCTCAGCGTTCCTATGAAGCGCACGGCGAGATCAATACCCGCCTGCCTCTCATCCGTCGCGAGATGGCCGCATCATCGTTCAATCCCTGTGAAACCGTTGGCAACGACCCGAGAATCGGCATCGTCGCCGGTGGGGTGTCCCATGCCTATGCCGAAGAGGCGCTGCGCAATCTGACTTCGCGCGCCCGGGAGGCGGGGGTGGAGTTGCCCGCGTATCGCCTCATGCAGATCGGTACGCCCTATCCCTTCCCCGAAGAGGCGCTTGGCGCTTTCGTCGAAGGCTTGGAAGCGGTTATCGTTTTCGAGGAACTGGACCATGTGATCGAAGACGAAATGGTACGTCTGTGCGGCAAGTTGCATGCGAACTACGACGTGTACGGTAAACTTTCCGGCCACGCTACCGATCGCGGTGAGAATTCCACCGACGATATCGAGCGCCGGTTGATCGCCTTCTTCGGGCTGGATATCGACGAGGATGACGAGACGATCACGCTGGAGAGCGTCGTGCCGCAGCGACCGCCCGTGCTGTGCGCGGGGTGTCCCCATCGTGGGTCGTTCTATGCGGTGAAAAGTGCGCTCGACCGTAAGACGGAGGCTGTTTTCTGCGGCGATATCGGTTGTTACACCTTGGGCAACGCCAAGCCTCTTTCAGCGGTGGATACCTGCCTGTGCATGGGTGCGGGTATCACCATCGCGCAGGGTTTCAGCATCGTCGAGCCCGACAAGAAGGCCATCGCCTTCGTGGGTGATTCGACGTTTTTCGCCAGCGGTATGACGGGTGCGGCTAATGCGGTCTACAACGGTCACGACATCACCATCGTCGTGTTGGATAACGCCACCACGGCCATGACGGGTTCGCAGCCCCATCCGGGTACGGGTGCCACGCTGATGGGCGGGCGCAGTAAGCCCATCTCCATCGAAAGTATCTTGATTGCCATGGGGGTCGAGGTGATCACCCATGCCAATCCGCTCTATGCCGACAAGGCCATCGAAGCGGCCAAGGAGGCCATCTATCACGAAGGTCCTTCGGCGGTGATCTACCGTTATCCGTGTGCTTCCCTGACCAAGAAGAAGCCACCGGCATACTTCATCGCAAACGCCTGTGCCGGGTGCAAGAAGTGTGTTTCCAAGATCGGGTGCCCCGCTTTGACCTGGAGTGAAGGATCCCGACGCATCGTCGTCGATCGTGATCTGTGCACGGGCTGTGGCCTTTGTACGGATATCTGCGAATACCGCGCTCTTGCGGTGCCGACGCGCAAACGTACGCGTCCGGCCTTGCCCGAGCGTTCGCAACGCCTTCATGCCGAGGATGGATCGCTCAGCCGTTTCCCCACTCCCAAAGAAATGTCAGGAGAAAGCCATGATTAACGTTTCCATTGCGGGCATCGGTGGACAGGGCAGCGTGTTGGCAGCCCGTATTCTGGCGCAAGCCGCCGAAGCGAAGGGCTGGCAGGTGCGTAGCGCCGAGACCATCGGTATGGCGCAGCGTGGCGGTAACGTGATGTCGCATGTGCGCATGGGAAACGAAGGCGAGAAGGTGTCCGCACCGCTTCCGGCGCATCATTCGGTTGACGTGCTCATCGCCCTCGAACCGGGGGAGGGAGCACGGGCTCTTCCGTTCCTGAAGCCCGACGGTCTGCTGGTTGTGGCTCAGACGGGCATCGGTTCGACAACGCTCGATTTCAAGGGGCCGCAGTATCAGCCCACCCTGCTCATCGACGAGATGCGCGCCAAGGGAATCAAGATGGCCGTTGTGGATGACTTCGAACTGTGTACGCGTCTCGGATCGCGTAAGGCCCTCAACATAGTCATGCTGGCGGCGGCTCTTCGCTCGGTCGACGAACGTGATGATTGTAGGGACAACGCACTTCGTGGTGAATTGGGTCTCGATGAGATGCGTCGCGCTATTCCGTTGTGCGTGAAGGAGCGGTTCGTCGATATGAACCTGAAAGCGGTTGATTTAGTCCAGCGGAGTGCTAAAGTATAACGCAGTCTTTTTCGTCGGAAGGTAAAGGAAGAAACGTGGAACTCAAGCAAGAGCAGTTCGATCTTATAAAGGAGCAGTTCAAAACTCTCAAGGATCGTTCGGCGTTTTACGCGAAGAAGTTCCAAGGCATCGACTTGTCCGACGTGCAAACCCAGGCGGATTTCGAAAATCTGCCCTTTTCCGAAAAGGCCGACCTGCGCGAAGTCTATCCGCTCGGTCTGGCCGCCGTCCCCGAAGAAGAAATCGTCCGTATCCATTCTTCGTCGGGCACCACGGGTACTCCCGTCATCATCCCTTACACGCAGCAAGACGTCGTCGATTGGGCTATCCAGTTCGCGCGTTGCTACGAAGTTGCGGGTATCACCTCGCGTGACCGCATTCAAATCACCCCCGGTTACGGTCTTTGGACCGCCGGCATCGGTTTTCAGTTGGGTGCCGAACGCTTGGGAGCCATGGCCGTTCCCATGGGTCCGGGCAACACCGACAAGCAGTTGCGTTTCATGAAGGACATGCAGACCACGGTGCTGTGCGCCACCAGTTCCTATGCCTTGTTGCTGGCGGAAGAAATAGCCAAGCGTGGCATCCGCGACGAACTCGCTCTCAAGAAGGGCGTTATCGGCTCCGAGCGTTGGGGTCACAAAATGCGCAAGCGTATCGCCAACGAATTGGGTGTTTCGCTCTACGATATCTATGGTTTGACCGAAATATACGGTCCCGGCATCGGCGTTTCGTGTGACTACGAATGTGGTATGCACATGTGGGATGATTACGTGTACTTCGAAATCGTCGATCCCAAAACGGGGGAGGTCCTCCCTGACGGCGAAATCGGCGAGCTGGTCATCACCACGCTGCGCAAGCAGGGCGCTCCGCTCATCCGTTACCGCACCCATGACCTCACCCGCATCATTCCCGGCGAATGTGCCTGCGGTTCCAAGTTCCCGCGTATCGATACCCTTATCGGGCGTACGGACGACATGGTCAAGGTCAAGGGTGTCAACATCTTCCCGGCCCAGATAGAGGAAATCATCAAATTCACCGATGGCGCTTCTTCCGAATACCAGGTCATGATCGACCACCTCAACGGCAAGGACATTATGACGGTGTTCTTCGAGACGGTGGAAACGGGAGAAAACCGTGAGCGTGTCGAAAAGGAGATGGAACTCATCTTCAAGGGCAAGCTGGGCATGACCCCCGACGCCAAGGGCGTGGCGCTCGGTGAGCTTCCCCGATCGGAAAAGAAAACCCAGAGAATCTTCGATAATCGATATTAAAGGCACATGGTCGGCGGTTGCTTTTTCTAAAGCGCCCTCGCGATCATGTGCGCCTTCGGTGAACCGCCCTCAAGGGCGGTTCGTTGTTCCTTCCCGTTTTTTCCTACCATCGAGAAAGAGTTGTCATGGTTGCCAAGATTCTCATCATCCTCATCTTCATCGGCGTCGTTGTCGGCGTCGGTATCTATGCGCGTAAACATACGAAAAGCGTTGACGGTTTCGTTTTGGGGGGCCGCAACGTGGGCCCGTGGCTTTCGGCTTTCGCCTTCGGCACGAGTTATTTTTCCGCCGTCATCTTCGTCGGCTACGCCGGTCAGTTCGGCTGGAAATACGGCCTTGCCGCCTTTTGGATCGGTATCGGCAATGCGGTTGTCGGATCGCTGTTGGCCTGGTGGGTGCTGGGTCCGCGAACGCGTGAGATAACGCAGCGTCTGAAAGCCGCCACCATGCCGGAATTCTTCGGAAAGCGCTACGGCAGTAAGGCGTTGCGCATCGCTTCGGCCGCTATCATCTTCGTATTCCTCATTCCCTACACCGCTTCGGTCTACAACGGTTTGTCCCGGTTGTTCGGAATGGCGTTCGGCCTGCCCTATGAGGCGTGTGTCATCGGTATGGCGGTGGTGACGTGTATCTATGTCGTGCTCGGTGGCTACATGGCTACCGTGATGAACGATTTCATACAGGGTCTCGTCATGCTGGTGGGTATCGTTGCCGTGGTTGCCGCCGTGTTGGCCGGACAGGGTGGTTTTTCGGAAGCCATCATATCGCTGTCTCAGATTCCCGCCGAGAACACCGCCATGGAGGGTGCATTCATATCGATGTTCGGTCCCGATCTGTTCAACCTGATGGGGGTCATCATCCTCACTTCGTTGGGCACGTGGGCGCTTCCCCAGATGGTGCAGAAATTCTATGCCATCAAATCCGGTCCCGCCATCAAACAGGGCGCCATCATCTCCACTATCTTCGCGCTGGTCGTTGCCGGAGGCAGTTATTTTCTGGGAGGCTTCGGTCGTCTGTTCGGCGACGATATCGCCTATGCGGCCAACGGTACACCCATCTACGACTCCATCATCCCCACGATGCTTTCGGGGCTGCCCGATATTCTGTTGGGGGTTGTGGTGGTGTTGGTGCTCTCCGCTTCCATGTCCACGTTGTCCTCTCTGGTGCTCACGTCGTCTTCCACGCTGACGCTCGATCTGATCAAGGATAACCTGGTGAAGAATATGAGTGAAAAGACCCAGATCGGTTGGATGCGCGCCCTCATCGTGGTGTTCGTCATCATTTCGGCGGCCATCGCTTTGTTCCAGTACAACTCTTCGGTCACCTTCATAGCCCAGCTCATGAGTATTTCGTGGGGTGCTTTGTCCGGTGCGTTTCTGGGGCCTTTCTTCTGGGGTCTTTTCAGTGGGCGGATATCCAAGGCCGCGGTGTGGGTCAGCTTCATTCTGGGTGTCGGGTTGACGGTTTCCAATATGTTCATCGGGTTCATCGCGTCGCCCATCAACTGTGGCGCTTTGGCTATGGTGCTTTCATTGATCGTGGTGCCTTTGGTCAGTCTGTTCACTCCTTCGGTCCCCTTCAAGGTGACGCCTCCGACCCAAGAAGGGGCGATCGACCGCGAATACGTGCATCATTTGGAGGAACAGAAGTAGCCTTGCGGTATAATCAACGGGTTTATTGCCTTTGACGAGAGGGTTTGTATGGAAGGTTTCGAACTTCTGAGCACGGGGGCATTGTCCATCGTGCCGCCACTTTTGGCGCTCGGGTTGGCTCTGTTGACCAAGGAGGTCTATTCGTCCTTGCTCGCGGGTGTGTTCTCTGGGTTGATCATCTATGAATTCACCCTTGAGGGAGCCGGTGTGCAGCAGCTCATCACGGCCTTCACCCTTATCCCTACCATTCTGGTCGAACAGATAGCCGGAAATGCCGCGCTCATATTGTTTCTGGCGCTTCTCGGAGCGCTGGCGGTGGTCATAGCGGTTGCGGGTGGTTCACGTGCGTATGCCGAATGGGCTGCGACGCGTATCAAAAGTGCGCGTATGGCTTCGGTCATGACGGCTGTGTTGGGCGTCATCATTTTCGTCGACGACTATTTCAACTGTCTTACCGTCGGTGCCGTCATGCGACCCGTGACGGACAAGTTCAAAATCAGCCACGAGAAGCTGGCCTGGATCATCGACTCCACGGCGGCCCCGGTCTGCATCATCGCACCGGTATCCTCGTGGGCGGTGGCGGTTGGCGGGTATCTGGGAGAAAACGGTTTCTCCACGTTCGTCGCCTCCATCCCCTATAACTTCTATGCCTTGCTCACCATCCTGTTCGTGTTTCTGCTCTGCTTTTCCAACAGGGATTTCGGATCTATGAAAAAGGCGCAGCAGGATTTCGCGCAGAACACCTCATCCGATATTCCCCGTTCTCCTTCCGCGCTCGAAACGCTTTCCACCGCCGGCATGCCCGATGAGGGTCGCGATGTCGAAACCGTCGTGACCGAACAGGCCGACCTCGAATCCGCGGGCCGCGCCATCGAGGAGTTCAAGGGCCTCAACGTCTCCTCCAAGGGTAAGGTCTACGACCTCATCGTGCCCATCGTGGTCCTTATCATCTTCTCCATCGTCGGCATGATCTACGTCGGCGGCTTCTTCGACGGGGTGGATTTCGCCACGGCGGTCGGTGAAGATCCCATTACGGGCCTGTGTATCGGCGTCGTGGTGGCTTTGGTGGTTGCCGCCTGTATGTTCCTGCCACGCCGCCTGACAACGCTCACCGGCTTTCTCGAGGGTTCTTCCGAAGGCGTTCGTTCCATGGTGGGCGCGATCATGATCCTCGTTCTGGCGTGGAGTTTGGGTGGCGCCTGCCGCTACATGCTGGGCACGGGTGAATTCGTGGCATCGTTCCTCACGGATATGGGCTTTGCGCTCACGCTGCTACCTGCGGTTATCTTCGTCGTATCGGGCTTCATCGGGTTCGCCATGGGTACGTCCTGGGGTACCATCGCCCTTATTCTGCCTATCGTTTTGGGAATTTTCCCCGAAAGCGATCCGCTGTTCCTCATCACCA
This sequence comes from uncultured bacterium, assembly GCA_905214325.1. Classification (GTDB taxonomy): domain Bacteria; phylum Actinomycetota; class Coriobacteriia; order Coriobacteriales; family Eggerthellaceae; genus Anaerotardibacter. The sequence goes on along the minus strand of CAJMLT010000008.1, from coordinate 33,670 downwards.
TCGGTGCCACGCTTGCCGGCGCGGTCTATGGTGACCATATATCGCCTATTTCGGACACGACCATTCTCTCTTCGGCCGGAGCCGATTGTAATCACCTGCGCCACGTAGCCACGCAGATTCCCTATGCGACCGCGGTGGCGGCGTTGTGCTTGGTCGGCTATCTGGTTGCGGGCTTCACCGGATCGCCCTGGCCTTCCCTTATCGGAGGCGTGGTGGTCATGGTCGTGGCGCTGGGCGTTTTGATGATGCGCGATCGTGTCAAGACGGGTGAATAACTCCACGGTGTGATCCGGGAGCGCAATGTTTCAGAGGCTGATGACGGTCAATGCCCGGTCGTGCTCTTCGACGGGTATGGCGTCCACCTCTTGCTCGGCGAAGGCGACTCCTACCACCCTGCAGCCATCGCTTACTTGGGTGAGGTAGCGGTCGTAGTTGCCGCCGCCATAGCCCAAGCGGTTGCCCTCTCCATCGAAGGCGACGACGGGCACGACGATCATAGTCAGCTCGTCGCCGGCGACGTAGGGGAACTCATCCAGCTCGGCGCTGTCGTGGTCGTAGCGTTTCAGGGGGTGGGCTATGAACGGAGCCGATCGGGCTTCGTAGTGCTTTCGCCCCACTGCCCGCATCTCCATGGTCTGAGGGCAGCCCTTCGCACTGCCACGGGCATCGTTGATCATGCAGGGAAACGCTACGCACACACCACGCTCGTAGGCTCCTTCGATGAAATCGCCGAGGTCGACTTCTTCGGGAAAGGCGGCGTAGACCGCAATGCTGCATTCACGGGAGTCGACACCGCCGAGGCCCAAGGTTATATCCAGTGAATTCAGAAGCGTTTCACTCAACAGAGCGCTTTTGTGGGCCCGATAGGGTGCGGGCATCCGAGAGCGTTCGGTGAGGGCGATATGGCGGAGTTCCGTTCGATCGAGCATGACGATCATCCTCTCGTTTCCCTGTTTCAAGCATCTATGCGCGAGGGGCGCTTTAACCCAGCCCCAATACCTGCATGATAAGACAAGCGATGGATAAAATGCCCACCACGACGATGGTGATATAGAGTAGGATGCGCGAAAGCGGCGGCGCGCAGTATTCTTTCATGATGTGCTTGTCGGTACAGATGATGGCCATGAATATGAGCAATATGGGCAGAATGACGCCGTTGACGAACTGGGCGGTGAGCATGACGCTCATCAGGTCGATCTGGGGAATGAGGATCACACCGGCGGACACGCAGATGATGAAGGTGAAGATACCTTTGAAAAGCGGAGCCTCCTTCCAGGTGAAGGACACACCCGCTTCCCATCCGAAGGCTTCGCAGATGACAAAGGCGGTGGTGAGGGGGAGCACGCAGGCGGCCAAGAGACTGGCAGCCACCAATCCTACGGCGAATAAGGCTTCGGCATATTCGCCGGCGAAGGGAGCCAGGGCGCTTGCCGCATCGGCTGCCGATTCGATCTCGATACCCTGAGGATACAGAACGGCACCGGTGGTCACGATGATGAACCATGCCACGATACAGGCCACCACCGATCCGGTGACGGCGTCGATCTTCTGGAAGAAGAGATCTTTGATACCCACGCCTTTTTCCACGACGTTACTCTGCGTGAAAAACATCATCCACGGTGCGATGGTGGTACCGACCATGGCAATGGTGAGCGAAAGGAAGCTGGCGTCGCCGCTTATCTGGGGGACGACCGTGTGGATGAGAGCCATGTTCCAGTCGGGGCGGGCTATGAAGGCGGCGATGATATAGGTTACGAACACGCATGAGATGGCCAAAAAGATATTCTGGATACGCTTGTAGCTGCCTCCCACGATGAGCCCCCAGACGGCGGCTGCGGCGATGGGAACCGAAAACCAGCGGGGAACCCCGAACATCTCCATGCCTGATGCGATGCCGGCGAATTCGGAAAAGGTCGTGGCGACGTTACCGATGAGGAGAGCCAACATGGCCAATGCGGTGAGGCGGATGCCGAAGCGTTCGCGGATGAGGGCCGAAAACCCTTTACCGGTAACCGCGCCCATGCGCGTGGCGGTTGTTTGGACGACGATCAGCAGAACGCACATGACGGGGATGACCCACAGCGTCATGAAGCCAAATTTCGCTCCCACGGTGGAATAGGTGGAGATACCGCCGGCGTCGTTGCCCGCCATCGCGGTGACGATGCCCGGCCCCATGGCGGCAAGGACGAGAAACAGCTTCGAGTGCTTTTTGGTGGGCCCGCGGGTCGCTTCGGTGTCTTGCGTTACGTCGGTATGTGCTTCGTTTTTCACCATCATGCGAGGAGGCCTCAGTTTCCACCGGCGAAATGAACGAGCACGAGGGAGTAGGGAATGAGGAGGATGATGAACACGGCTATCGTGGCGACGAATTGCGTCCACGCCCAACGTGTCTTTCCTTCTTCGGCGTCGTCTTCGATGACTTCCATGGCGTCGTCTACGGTGACGATGCCCAGCAGTCGTCCGCCCTCGTCGACGACGGGCATGGCCAAAAGGTCGTATTTCGAGATGTCGGCGGCGACGGCTTCTTCCTCTTCCTCGGGGAAGGCGGTAATGATTTCGTCGAACATGATGGTTCCGAGGGTGGTGTCGTTGTTGGCCAGCACAAGAGTGCGCAGCGAAAGGACGCCGACCAGCTTGTCGTAGTCGTCGAGGACGTAAACATAGTTGACGGTGGGATGATCCTCGTCCAGCCCACGCAGCACCTCGATGGTTTCGTTGACCGTGTCGGCGGTGTGCATGGAAACGTATTGGGTGGTCATAAGGCCGCCGGCGGTATCTTCCTTGTAGCCGAGCAGCTTGCGGATTTCCGAGGCGTTTTCGACACCCATCAGGCGCAGGAGCTTTTCCGCCTTTTCGTAGGGCAGGTCACCCACGATGTCGGCGGCGTCGTCGGGATCCATGTCGCGCAAAAGGCGTGATGCACGTGTTTCGTCCAAGTCGTCGATGACGTCCGCTTGGAATTCCTCTTCCATTTCCGAGATGGCTTCGCCGGCTTGGGCATCGTCGAGATGCTGGAATACGTTGGCGCGCTGTTGGGGGTCGAGCTGTTCTAGGATGTCGGCCACGTCTGCGGGGTGCAATTCCTCCAAGCGGGTGTGCGATACCGAAAGCTGCACTTTGGAAAGGTCGCGGTCGAGCAGGTCCATGTAGTTCCAGGCGATGATACGCTCTTCGAGCTTCTTGCCGAACACTTTCGCAACGGCTATGGAGGCGCGCTCCACCCAGGGTGCGAGTCCGCGGAGGATGCCGCGCATACCCACTTCCGCGCCGAGCAGGCGAAGTTGCGATCCGGAGACGGAGAGCTTGAGGTCGTTTACGCGGACGACCTTCATACCCTGGGTGTCGACGATCTGGCGGTTCAGAAGATCGCGGGCGAGAAGGACTTCGTCGGGTTGAAGGTAGCTGAAGCGGATGGCCGTACGATCCACCTTGAGGAAGATTCCTTCGTCGGTGAATTCGCTGACATACTTGCGCCAGGAAATCATGAACGGGGTTTTACCGGGTCCCAAGAAGGCGAGACTGGTTATGCGAGGAAAGACCTCGCCCGTTTGAATGGCCAGGTCGGAAATGGAGCCGATCTTCTCACCGTTGGCATCGATGACGGGCTCGCCGAGCATTTGAGATAAGTAGAGCATACATCCCCCATGATTCTCGGATCCGAACGATATTCATCGCGGAGTGGATGGTCCGCATCCGTTCGTTGCTTCGAGATGGGCACTTTCCGAAAAGGCGCTCGGAGATGCTCGTCATGAAACAGGCGCCTCACGGGCGCACGACGATGAAGATGAGAGGGATCCGATGTGTGTCGCAGTCGTCCTTCGACTGCCACAAGGAGGGAAGTCGAAGGCTAATTACTGTGAGGTTTCGGTTTTCGAACCTTCAAGTAACTTCCTTTCGATAAAGAGCCAATACGTTCCGCCCACTTCCGGGGACGGACTTCCATCCGTTCTTTCGATTGTAAAGGATGGAGGGTTTTGGGTATCGCTATCACACGTAAAAAGTGTGTTAAAGACAAAAAGAGCTGCAAATGGTGCGCCGTGAGGGATTCGAACCCCCGACGTACTGATTCGTAGTCAGTCCCTCTATCCAGCTGAGGTAACGGCGCATAAATGCAGCGGTAGATATTCTGGCAGTATTTTCCCGGCCTGTCAACGGATATTTTGTTTCCTGAAGTATTTTTCTTCATGCGTATAGGTGTAAAATGCAGATTCGCCGTTGAAAGGATATGGTATGGGTGATAAAAAACGTGTTTCCCTCTACGATGAATTCGTTTCGGTTAACTCCGTCGACTCTTCCTTGTACGAACTCTATCCCGTGAAACGCGGTTTACGTAATTCCGACGGCTCCGGTGTCATTGCCGGCATCACCAACATCTCCAATGTCCACGGTTATCTGATGGACGAAGGGGACAAGATTCCCGACGAAGGTCAACTGACGTTTCGCGGGTACGACATCTATGATCTCCTCGGTGGTGGAGATACGAAGAAGCGGTGGGGATTCGAAGAAGTGGCCTACCTGCTTCTCATGGGTCGCTTGCCCAACGCCGATCAGCTGCAAACTTTCATCGACGCCCTCGATGTTCAACGCGAATTGCCCGATGGGTTCACGGCTTCGATGATCATGAAAGCGGCTTCGGGCAATATCATGAATACGCTTTCCCGCTCCGTTCTCATGCTCTATGCCGACGACCCCCGCTCCGAGGATCGCAGCTATGAACACGAGATAACCACGGCGATATCGCTTCTTTCCCGTTTGCCCCGCATCATGGTTTTGGCCTACTACGCGAAACGGGCATCCTTCCATAACGAATCTATGATCATGCACCGCTTCATTCCGGGTCAGTCCACTTCCGAGACCGTGCTGTCCATGCTACGTCCCGACCGGTGCTTCACGCCCGAGGAAGCACGTATGCTCGATATCATGATGTGTCTCCATGCCGAACACGGCGGTGGCAACAACTCGACCTTCACGTGTCGCGTTCTCACGTCGGCGGACACCGATCCTTATTCCGCTTATGCCGGCGCCATCGGGTCCCTGAAGGGCAGTAAGCACGGTGGGGCGAACCATCAGGTTCTGGCTATGCAGAAGGAGATCAAGGAAAATGTCGGCGATTGGGAAAACGAAGACGAAGTCGCATCCTATATCGCCAAGATAGTCAATAAGCAGGCCTACGACAAGACGGGTTTGATCTACGGCATGGGCCATGCGGTTTATACCCTTTCCGATCCGAGGGCGATCATCTGCAAGGATTTCGCCACCAAGCTCGCCCAAGGCACCGAATACGAAGCCGAGCTCAATCTGTTGAAGTCCATCGAGCGCTTGGCACCCGAAGTCATCTTGCGCGAAAAGGGAACGAAGAAGGACATGTGCGCCAATGTGGACATGTATTCGGGCTTCGTGTATTCCATGATGGGTATTCCCGCCGACCTGATCACCCCGCTGTTCGCCTGTTCCCGTATGGCCGGTTGGGCGGCGCATCGCTTCGAGGAAATCGTTTCGGGCAAGCGCATCATCCGCCCCGCCTACAAGACGGCGGTCAAGCTGCAGGATTACAAACCGATCGAAGAGCGCTGATACGTCGACGAAAGACTCGCCGCTGCCGAGCATCGCAGTATCACCCAACAGTCCCTCGTCATTTTCGAGAAAGCCCTTGTCGCCTCCTCCGTGGATGATTCTCCGTTCGGTGATGATGGCCGGAGGGGAGATTGTGATGAGGCCTGTAAGGATCGCATCGCCCACAGGAAAGAGATTTTCGAAAGGATAGGCGCTCTTGCGCCTATCATCATCCCGAAGGGCAAACCTTCCGTTGAGGACATGATCCGTGACATGAGGGAACAACGATGATCGTCTTAGACTGCAGTGCCGCCGTCCATATCGCGCAACAGAGCCCCGAAGGGCGGGCGTTGCAGGCGCTGTTGCTTCAGGGCGAACGCATCGTTTCCAGCGATCTTTTGAAGGTGGAAGTGCCGAATATGTTTTGGAAGATGACCCGCTATGGTGAGCTGCCGGTCGATCAGGCGGGCCGCTTGATCGACCTCACCGTTTCCTTGGTGGACGAATTCGTCAGCCCGGATACCTATATGCGTGACGCTTACGAGGAGGGAATCCGATTGAGGCATCCCACCGACGACCTGTTCTATCTCCTCATCGCCAAACGTCATCGCGCAACGTTACTTACGCTGGATAATCGTCTGGCTGCATTATGCGACGAGATGGGTGTCGATCGGATTCATGATGTGACATGGTGATCCCGGGGGCGTTCAGGTGGCGAGGGTGCGTCTTCGTGAGGTGAATGGAAAAGAGTTGCGCTTCCGTTCGTTTCTGGATATACTTCTTGGGCGCTTTGCAGAAAGCGTGTTCGTAGTGCCAACGTGGCTCAGATGGTAGAGCAACGCACTCGTAATGCGTAGGTCGCCGGTTCGAGTCCGGCCGTTGGCTCCACAAAATTAGCAGGCCGGGTGAGAAAATCACCCGGCCTGTTTTAATTTTCCGGAGGCAGAAAACACGCAAGAGGTGAAAAAAGCGTGGATATTTGAGCCTATATACCCAGATCGAATATATCAAGTTCAAGTTATTCGATATTGCTAAGAAGTTGTTTGATCACCATCTTGCCGGCAACCTGAGGGCTATAGACAGGAGCATCGATCCTGACCATCGCGTCGATGTCGGTGCAGAACTCCTCGGTTCGAAGTTTAAGAACAAGGTTGTCTATCATCATCTCGCCTCGCACGCCTTCAGGCTGATACGCGGGAAACGATGCTAGGATTTTGGCTGGGTCAAGTTCCAGAACAGTCAAGGCAAGCCACAGGTCGTATAGATCGCGTCCCTTCTTGCGCTGGTAGAGAGCGCGAAGTTTTGTCGACACGAGTTCTTCCGCCTGAAACGTTGGAATGGCGGCATGCCCTTCGTAAAATGGATTTACAACGCTATGGGCGCATGTTGTCAAAGGCATCATTGGCGAGCGTTCGTAGGTATTGATCTCAAGCTTGATCTTTCCAGGCGTGCCATCTTCGAAGTCGAAGCGCCATATGACCTTGGGGTACATACCCATCTTCGTTCGAACGGTAAAGCCCAGTTCATCACCTAAAGAAGTCAGACGCTTTCCTCACCTCCCCGATACCGCCTGCTCCCGTTCTCACGAAATCAAGGTCTTCGCTGTATCGGTATGGTTTCGGTAAGAAGAGCTTATGGAAAGCTGTGTCACCTCGTAAGACTAACTCTTCGCCAAGTAACGGATCGTTAGCTATTTCTATCATGGCACGCGAAAGCAGGAGATCCTGCTCAATCTGGTTTTCGTTTTGCCAGGGGTGATCGACACCCCATTGAATGATGTTTTGGCGAAGCATCATATGTCCGGATCAACCTCCTCGTTGACGATTATCTTCCAACCGGAGTCCATCCTGCCCGTCTTGGGCGCTGCCGGCGAAAGGATTGACACATCGCTTTCAAGGACAGCGCAGTACTCACGCAAACCATCTGGCGCACCCTCGCCAAACGTATCAAGTAGCCATCCGATGCGCCTTGCGGCGGCATCGGGGAACAACGGCGCTTGTGCAATAATCCCATCCTCAAAGTCATCATATTCGTCAGCCAATTCGATGATGAGGGTGAAGACGTTGTCGATTCCTCCGCATAGCGCGATGTCGCTAGCAAGCATGAGCATCGTTGTTGGAACGGAGGCAATCTTCGCACTCGTCTTCTGTGCAAGCTCGGATGACGGCTGTATCGAGCCAACGTAATTGCGCGTGAAGAATTCAAGCCGCGACCTTCCAAGCTCCCTGTCTCGTATCGTGCGCGAAGTTGCAACTTGAAACACTTGGGCCGCATGATGGCTTGCTCCATGTCGAGCAGCCGATGAAAGCCATCCAACAAGGTAGTCCGTATCAAAGTGGGTCATCATGTCATCGATGTAGAGCAATGGATCAGGTGCACCCCATGTTCTGTATTCCGCGGGTATGGGAATCCAGAGTCCCCTAGCGGGCGAGAAAATCTGCGCACGTTTGCGTAAAAGCGCCATGCGCTGCGAGATGTGCTGTGCCGGAATGGCGCACAAGTGCATAACTTCTTCGGTTGAAAGCGCACTGATTCCGTGACTGAGAGCCCAATCGGGTAATGCGGTAACAGTCACAGATCCTTTTGGCGTTTTTTCAATATATGGATTCATATCTCATAACCTAACTCAATCCGTTAGTTTATGCAAGACTAATCCAAAATCGAAAAGTCATAAGCGCTCGCTTCCGAGCAGTGACGCCTCTGTCGTCCTGAATACAGGGGTGCTGACCGAATCGCTCAAAACACTCTGGTATGGTGTCGCTCAGGTAGCGGCAAATGACATCTTCTTTTAAGGAAACGTGCCAATAACACGTCGCACGGTGGATACCGGCACGCTGGGCGATTGCGCTCACGGTACTCTTCTTGTAGGGCTGCATTGCCATAAGTTGCACGAGTGCCTGGGTGATTCGATCGCCTTGCCGGTGGAGTTGCGCTAGGATGGGGAATGTGTTGTCCCTATCGAAAGGCTTCCATGACAGAAGAACTTCTCGGTCTCACCTCGGAAGAGGTTCAGGCGCGTAGAGACGCCGGCGACATCAATGCCGATGTGGATGTGAAAACCCGATCGATCAAGCAGATCGTCTTCGAAAACATATGCACGTTGTTCAATGCCATCAACGTCATTCTGGCTCTTTTCGTCCTGATCACCGGATCTTTCAAGAACATGCTGTTCATGATCGTGATCGTATGTAACGTCATCATCGGCATCGTGCAGGAAATCCGTTCGAAGAAAACCACCGATGCGCTGAGTATCGTGGCCAGCTCGAAAGTGGATGTTGTCCGTGACGGGCAAACGCAAGAGCTGTCCGTCCATGAATTGGTGCGCGACGACCTTATCGTTTTAGGGCGCGGTGATCAGATACCGGCCGATTCGGTCATCGTGTCGGGATCGTGCGACGTGAATGAAAGTCTTCTCACCGGCGAAAGCGAACTTGTCAGAAAGCAGCCGGGATCCGAGCTTATGAGCGGTTCGTTCATCAACGCGGGAACCGTCCATGCACGCGTGCAGCATATCGGTGCGGAGAATTACGCGTCTAAGATCAGCGCGGAAGCGAAGCAGCGCAAAAAGATCAATTCCGAGATAATGAACACACTCAACGGCATCATCAAGTTCGTGACGTTCATCATATTCCCGTTGGGTGCGGCGCTTTTCGCTCGGGAATTCTTCGTTGCCCACATAGACATGAACGAGGCCATTCTGTCCACGGTTGCCGCCCTGGTGGGTATGATTCCCGAAGGTTTGATCCTGCTTACCTCGACCGTGCTGGCGGTATCGGTGGTGCGGTTGGCGAAGAGTAAGGTGTTGGTGCAGCAACTCTACTGCATTGAAACGCTGGCCCGTGTCGATACGCTTTGTCTGGACAAGACGGGCACCATCACCACCGGTGCGATGGAGGTTGCCGATGTTCGCCCGATAGACGGCATCGAAAAGGGGGAAGAGGTATTGGGACAGGTGGACCGGGCTTTGGTCTCCCTGATGCAGGCCGATGAGGACCCCAACGAAACCTCGCAGGCCATCATCGAATATTACGCCACCTCGAATGTGAAGGGCGTTCCGGCTGTCCGGGCCATCCCGTTTTCTTCGGACAAGAAGTGGTCGGGGGCGGTTTTGGAAAACGGAGAGGTGTACGTCATGGGTGCGGCTCAGTTCGTGATGGGTGACGCCTTCGCGGCGATTGCGGCACAGACCGACGAGCTGGCGGCGACGGCGCGGGTGATACTCGTCGCGCAGGTGGAAGGCTTCACCGAGCAGGGTGATATCGTGGGCTCCCCTCGACCGCTCGGTTTCGTTTCCCTTCATGATCGCATCAGGTCGACGGCGGCGCAGACCATCGGGTTCTTTCGGGAGCAAGGCGTCGACGTCAAAGTCATTTCCGGTGATGATCCGCGCACGGTTTCGGGCATCGCGGCTCAGGTGGGCATACCGCATGCCGGGGATTACGTCGATGCCACGACACTCGAAACCGAAGACGACATCGCCCAAGCCGTTCGGCGCTATCACGTGTTCGGCCGCGTGAAACCCGAACAGAAGAAGGCCTTCGTCGTGGCGTTGCAGGCGGAAGGCCACATCGTTGCCATGACGGGTGACGGGGTGAACGATGCGCTGGCCCTCAAGCAGGCGGATTGCAGCGTTGCGATGGCGGCGGGGTCGGATGCGGCGCGCAACGTGGCGCAGCTCGTTTTGGTGGACAACGATTTCGCCTCCATGCCCAAAGTGGTGGCCGAAGGTCGACGCTCCATCAACAACCTGCAACGCTCGGCATCGCTGTTTCTGGTGAAGACGTTGCTATCCATATCGCTGGCGCTCTTTTTCGTATTCCTGCCTTGGCAGTATCCGTTTCAGCCCATACAGATGACGCTCATCTCGGCATTCACCATAGGCATCCCCTCGTTTGTGCTGGCGTTGGAGCCCAATAAGGAGCGCATCAAGGGAAAGTTCTTGGAAAACGTTATCGTGAAGTCGATTCCCGGAGCCGTGACGGCAGTGGGAGGCGTTTTGGTGGTGAACACGGTGGGATCGATGGTGCTCGATCTCGATTATGCGCATGTTTCCACCTTGTGTGTTCTGCTGACCGCATGGGTGGGCATCATGTTGGTCGCCCGCCTATCGCACCCCTTCACGCCCATCCGTGTCGCCTTGTTGATCGTGGTGGTGGGAGGCACGGTGTTGGGTGCGACGTTATTCCATAATCTGTTCGGCATAGAGCCGTTCACTACGGATATGTGGATACTTTTCGGGGTGTGCGCCTTGGCTATAGCGATCGTGTTCCATGGTCTCTACACCTTGTGCGATCGCTGGCATGCCAAGCGCTTGGAAACATTGGTGTAAAAAATCTCCGCTCCGTCCGCATTCCGTGGTTGACTGATCGATGAGGACGCCTTCGATGACGGGCGGGCGATCGTGGGGTGCAACGGGTTGTTTCCTATGCCGCATCCGCTTGCATGGTGCGTTTGACAAATCTTGGTCGGGGCGGCATAACTGAAAGAAGGGGAAATGCGATCCACCCACACCGTTTCGGTGTCGGCGGATACGACAAGGAGGAGGTGGCGATATGGCTGAACGTATCGTACTCAACGGGACTTCGTATCATGGGAAAGGGGCCATTGCGGAAATTCCCGCTCTTATCCGGCAGCAGGGTTGCGGAAAGGTGTTCGTCTGCAGCGATCCCGATCTGGTGAAATTCCACGTCACCGACAAGGTGACCGATAAGCTTGATGCGGCGGGGATAACCTATGAAATCTTCGACGGCGTGAAGCCCAACCCCACCATCGAAAACGTACAGGACGGCGTTGCCGCCTTTGAGAAGAGCGGAGCCGAGGGCATCATCGCCATCGGGGGAGGGAGCGCCATCGACACCGCCAAAGCCATCGGTGTCATAGCATCCAATCCCGCCTTCGCCGATGTACGCAGCTTGGAAGGGGTAGCCCCCACGACGAACCACGCGGTGTTCACCATCGCCGTGCCCACCACGGCCGGAACCGCGGCCGAAGTCACGATCAACTACGTGGTGACTGACGTGGAGAAGAGGCGCAAGTTCGTCTGCGTGGATATCAACGACATTCCCGCCATAGCCGTGGCGGACCCCGATATGATGGCGTCCATGCCCGCTTCCCTTGCTGCTGCCACGGGAATGGATGCGCTCACCCACGCTATCGAGGGCTACACCACGAAGGCCGCATGGGCGATGACCGACATGTTCCACCTGCAGGCCATCCGTCTGATCGCAGCCAACTTGAGGGCTGCGGTGGCGAAGGATGAGTCGGCTATGGAAAACATGGCCCTGGCGCAATATATTGCGGGTATGGGGTTTTCCAACGTGGGATTGGGGATCGCCCATTCGATGGCACATACGTTGGGTGCCGTCTACGATACGCCGCATGGGGTTGCCTGCGCGATGATGCTGCCGATCGTGATGGAATACAACGCCGAAGCGACCGGTGAGCGTTTACGCGAGGTGGCCCGTGCGATGGGGGTTGAGGGTGTCGATGGCATGAGTATCGAACAGGCTCGCTCCGCTGCCGTCACTGCAGTGCGCGAGCTTGGTCGGAGTGTGGGCATCCCTGAAAAGGTGGAGGCATTGCGCGAGGAGGACCTTCCCTTCTTGGCGCGTTCCGCCTTCGATGATGCCTGTCGTCCGGGTAACCCCCGCGATACCGATATCGACGATCTCACGATGCTTTTCCGCAAGGTCATGCCCTGAAAAACAAGCGTTCGTGCTTTTGCCCACCGCAAGGAGTGTTCGGCGGAGCACGGCTTCATGAAAAGAGATCGAGCCGCCTCAAAGCACGGATTCCGTGTCGAGGCGGCTCGATGTTCGTTGGATATATTCGGGGCGGTTATGCCCGGGAGTTGCTGGGGCGGCGATTGCGTGTGGTGTTGCGTTTTTTGGAAGAAGAGGGTTTCGACGGATTGGTTTTGGCTGCCTTCACTGCCGCGCGATGGGCGCGGCCGGGACGCAGGTCGCCCTTGAGGGATTCTCCCGAGCGACTTTTCTGATCCCGACGTTCGTTGCGGGTGTTGGGGTTTTCGCCCTGTCGGCTCCGTTTGCCGTTCTTCTTTCCGCCGGGAGCGTCGGTGCGGGCCTTTTTGGCGCCCGTCTCATTGGCTCCTTGGTTCGGTTTTCTCGTGCGACGGCGTTTCTGATTGGCAAGTTCGCGGGCCGCTTCAGCCAGTTCGGGGTCGTTTTTCGCCGCCTTGCGCGTGGCTTTGGCGGCCAGCGCCTCTTCGCTGACATCGAGATCGATACCCGTGGTGTCGAAGACCGGTATCTGTTTGCCGATGAATTTCTCGATGGCCTTCATGTCCTTTTTCGCGTCGGCGGAAACGAACGATACGGCGAAGCCTTCGGCTCCCGCACGTCCGGTGCGACCGATGCGGTGCACGTAATCTTCGGCGACGGTGGGCAAGTCGAGATTGACCACGTAGTTGACTTCGCTCACGTCGATGCCACGGGCCAACACGTCGGTGGCGACCAAGATGTCCACTTTGCCCGACGTGAATCCTTCGAGGGATCGTTTGCGCTGGCTCTGCTTGCGGTCCGAATGGATGGCATCCGCCTTGAATCCGGCGCGGCGCAGCTTGGAGCAGCACGTATCCGCACGATGGCGCGTGCGGGCGAATACGATGATGCGCGTACCGCCCTTAGCCTTCAGAAGCTCGATGAGCGTATTGTATTTCTGGCGATGATCGACATCGAGCTTGTACTGCTCGACGCTGTCGGCGGTTTCACCTTTGTGTGCGATCTCTACGAACTTCGGGTTCTTCAGGAGCGCGCCCATGTTCTTTTCTATGCCGGCATCGATGGTGGCGGAGAAAAGAAGGGTCTGCCGGTTTTCCGGTGTTGCGCCCACGATCTTCTTCATGTCGGGCAGAAAGCCCATATCCAACATGCGGTCGGCTTCGTCGAGAACCAGCGTGGACACCTGATTCAAGCTGACGGCGCGGCGATCCATGAGATCGATCAGACGTCCGGGCGTAGCGATCAGTATGTCGCAGCCCTTCTTCAGGGCGGAGATCTGAGGATCGTAGGAAACGCCACCGACGATGCAGGTCACTTTGTGGCCGGTCTGTTTCGCGATGGTTTTGGCCACGCTTTCGATCTGCGAGGCAAGTTCACGCGTGGGCGTGACGACCAGCATCAAAGGGCCCTGCCCCTTCTTCGCATGGCCTAAGTCGTTCAGGCAGGGTAGGCAGAAGGCTGCCGTTTTACCGGTGCCCGTTTTGGCGGCAGCGATGACATCGTTGCCTTCGAGTACGAGGGGTATGGCTTGTTGTTGTACGGGTGAGGGGGTGGTGTAGCCGAGTTCGCGCACGGCATGGAGGACTTGCTCTGACAAGCCAAGATCATTGAACGATTTTGTCATAGGGATAACGGATCCATTTCTATTGCGGGTACGGTTGGAACGTACCATTTCGAGAGCACTTTGGAAAAAGCGCTTTTCCAGTCTAGCATGGACCGAGGTGTGCGCGGAGGTGCAGCACGTTTATGGAGGTTTCCTCCACGGTGAGCACACAGCCGGTGGAGATGTTTTTGCGACGGAAGGGAAAAGTGATAGGCTCTTTCCGTGTCAGATTATTCCAACAGACAGCGGGGAAAGCACCGTGCGGCGCATTCGGCTCCTTCGGATCGGCGCTCGGATGTGAGCGCCTATTCGCGATCGGCCTACGGCGTCGGTCGTCATGGCTCGTCGAATCTTCCCGGCGTGGCAACCGACAGGAGATCCGCCTCGACGCTCGATTCCGCCGCCTATTCCCGCGAAGCAACCCTCCGTCGCCGTCGCAGGAGTAAAAAACCTTTCATCGTGGCGGGTGTCGTCGTGCTTTTGCTCGTGGCGATCGCCATCTATGCCACTCCGCGCGTGGTCGCCTCTCTTTCCGGTTCTTCCGGACAATCGGTGGTCAGCGCCCTGCTTCCCGTGAGCGATGTCGCTGCGAAGACGGACGAAGATGCCGCCTATCTGCCGACCCCCATCATGGCCGAGGCCGACGGGGTCGAGTTGCACAGCGCCATCAGCATGAACAACCTGACTGAAATCCTCATCCACAACGCTTCGTATGGGTATGCGCTTGCTTTGACCACCGAACTCACCGAAGCGACCAATACCGATGTCATGGCTGCCAAGGGCACGGGGCGTATCGCTTCGTCGCAGCCGACGGGTGACGCCTGGATGACGGGGCAGTTCATCCGTTGCTTCCGATCGGGCAACGGCGGTGCGAAGATGAGCGCCATCGATTGTGGGGCCCCGGTTGGCACGACGGTGTATGCGCCCGTCAGCGGCAAGGTCGTGTTGGTCAAGGAATACCAGCTCTATGATCGCTATACCGATTACCAGATTCACATCCAGCCGGAAGGGCGCAGCGATCTCGACGTGGTCATGATTCATCTCGAAAACGTACAGGTGAAGGCGGGCGATACCGTGGTCGCGGGAACGACACCGCTGGCGCAGATCCGTGACGTGTATGCCTATATCGGCAGCGAAATGCAGCTGAAGGAATACACCGCCGATACCGACAACGGCAATCATACCCACATTCAGGTCAACGATATAACCAACGCCGAATACCATGGGTTAGACGACCTGAAATCCTAGGCGCTCCTTCTTTTCGCGGGCGTTTTCGGCCCGTCGCCCGGCCTGTTTCCAGCATGTGGAGGACAGGCCTTCCCGAGTGAATTGAATATACTGTGGGCGGTTCTTAAAATTCGGTAAAAGGCTTTCATCTTATAGGGGGAAAGGGTATTCTTTGAAGTAGCACGCGACTGCATTGTCTTGTGATCCTGGTCTTGTCAGACGAATCGTCTGCGGAGGTATAGAACCTGTCGACCCATGCGAGAAGGAGACTCATCATGCAAAGTTATGTAGCGTCAACGACTGCGGCAAGCGCGGCCGCCGCAGGCAAGGAAATTGCCGAAAAAGTAAGGGCCGCCCTCTCCGATGCCGTGTTGGCATTCGTCTACGGCAGTGCCGATTACGATTCAGCCGAACTCATCACAACCCTTCATTCCGAACTCCCCTCGACGGCCATCGTCGGAAACACCTCGTTTACCGGTGTCATCACGCCTGAAGGCTTCATCGGGGGCGATACCCCGTTTGTCGGCGTGTTGGCTTTGGGCGGCGCCGATGTGGAAGTGGGAAGCGCCGGTGCTCCCCGAGGAAGCGAGTCGCCGCGCGAAACGGGTGCCCGTTTGGCCCGTGAGGCCATGGCTGCAGCCGGCAAGACCACGCCTCCCGATTACTGGTACATGGCGGCTTCTCCCGCCGAAGAGGAGTATTACATCAAAGGAGTGACCGAAGTCATCGGACGTGTTCCGTATTTCGGCGGCAGCGCAGCCGACAACGAGATAGCGGGAAAATGGTGGCTCTATTCCGGTGGAGAGGTGTTCCAGGACGGATGCGTCATCGCCTTCTTCTACACCGAAACACCGTTCACGAACGAATTCACGGGGGCGTATGCCGAAACCGCCAACTTCGGTGTGGTGACCAAGATGCGCGGCGATCGCGATATCGTCGAAATCGATGGAACTCCCGCGTTGGATAAATACGCACAGTGGCGTGGCATGGAAGTGAGTGACCTCATGGGCGGCGATCTGCTGGTCGCCTCCATCGTGGCACCTTTGGGCGTGAAGGATCGCCTGGGCGATCTGACGGCTATCCGTCACCCTATGGCGGGCAACGATGATCACTCTATCAGCGTCGGCGCGAAGGTCGTCGAGAAAACATGCGTGATCTGCATGGATGGAGACGTCGATTGTCTCGTCGGATCGTGCGCGACGGTGGCCGACGAACTCAAGCAAAAAGCAGCGGTCAAGCCGGCCGCCTATCATTTCGTCCATTGTGGAGGTCGTCGTGCTGCTATCGCCGATCGCATCGACGAAGTGGCCCGCGAGTTCATCGAGGCCGCCGACGGCGTGCCCTTCATCGTGGAATTCACCTTCGGCGAATACGGATATGAAGATGACGGCCTGAATACGACCGGCGGTTTGATGTTGTCGTTCACGGCATTGGGCTAGAGCCCGTGTCGGTAGGGGAAAGGATTATCTTATGAAAATGGTTATCGCAGGAAAACCGGTCGACTCCAAGGACGGAGCCACCATCGACGTCATGGATCCCGACACGGGTAAACGGGTCGATACGGTTCCCAGCGCCACGGAAGCGGACGTGAAGCGTTGCGTTGCGTCCGCGAAGCGCGCTCAGAAGAAGTGGGCTCAGGTGCCCGTTCACAAGCGTGCCGAAATAATGAACAAATTCGTCGATCTGGTGGAGCGGGATAAAGCGAAGCTGGCACGCACGCTCATGCGCGAGACGGGCAAGCCCATTACGGAGGCGAAGGCCGAAATCGCCAATATCCCCATCGCGTTCAAGGCCTTCTCCGAGCGAGCGAAGCATCTTTACGGCGAAATCATCTACGGTCAGCAGGAAACGGGGCAGGAGGCCCACACCCTTCTGGTGAAGCGCGAGCCCATCGGTGTCGTGGCGGCGGTCATTCCGTTCAACTTCCCCTGCGACCTGTTCGATCAGAAGGTCGCCCCGGCGTTGCTGGCGGGCAATTCGGTTATCGTGAAGCCGTCTACGGACAATCCGCTGACGTTGTGCATGCTGACCCAGTTGCTTTGCGAAGCGGGTGTCACGCCGGGTGCGGCGAGCTGCATCACCGGTCGTGGCAGCAAGGTGGGTCATTGGCTCACTTCCAACCCCGATGTCGATGTCGTCACGCTGACGGGGTCGACCGAAGTCGGAATCGAAACGGCCAAGGTGGCCTCCGACCATCTGGCGCATTTGGCGCTGGAGCTGGGCGGTAATGATGCCTTCATCGTCTGCGAAGATGCCGACATCGATCTGGCCGTGGAAGAAATGATATGGGGTCGCTTCTACAATTGTGGACAGGTGTGCTGTGCGTCCAAGCGTTTCCTGGTGCACAATTCCGTGAAAGACGAATTCACCAAGAAAGCCATCGCCCGTATCAAGAAGATCAAGGTCGGCAAACCCTCCGACCCCGCTACGCAGTTGGCGTGTCTCATTTCCGAATCCGCTGCCAAGAAGGTGGAAGAGGAAGTGAACCTGACGGTGGAGCAGGGCGGAAAGATTGCTTTGGGTGGCAAGCGTGATGGCGCCTATTACACCCCCACGGTGATCACCGATGTTCCCAAGACCGCCGATGTCGCCAAGGATCTGGAGATTTTCGGGCCGGTCGTTCCGATCATCGGTTTCGACACGGTCGACGAAGCGGTCGAAATAGCCAATGCGAGTATTTTCGGTCTCTGCGGCTGCGTGTTCACGGAAAATCAGAAGGTCGCCTTCGATGTTGCGGCGCGTCTCGAGTGTGGTGGCGCCATCATCAACGGTGCCAGCTTCTTCCGCAGCTTCGAGATGCCTTTCGGTGGCTACAAGTATTCCGGCTACGGCAACGAAGGGGTTCAGACCACGTTCGACGAAGTCACGCGAACCAAGACCATCGTATTGAAGGGAATCGCCATTTAGAGTGCGGATACCCGTCGTCCCTGTTGGTATGGGGAACGCATCACTTCCGGGAGCCCCTGAAAAGGGGCTTTCGGTTTTTTCGGACAAAGGGGCGAAGCGGATGTGTGAGGGTGGCCTCGATCAACGATGCAGGTCTTATGGAGAGCGCGTGGTCTCGCTCTTCGGCGGGATGTATCCGAATAAAATTTTCCCGAATGATATTCATACAAGAGCAGAGACGGTAGAGCACTCCCGTATCCGAAGCAGGGTGCGGCGGAGTCGGATCCGTCTGAGCAGACGACAGGGAAACCTACGAAAGAAACCACACACACGATCCTTTCCTCCAAGGTGCTTCACGGCGCGCTTCTGGTCGTTGGCGCGGCGTTTCTTCTGACGGGCGCGTTTCATGGTCAGGTTTGGTTCGACGAAAGCTATTCGGTTGCCATAGCCGATAAGTCCTTTGCCAATATATGGCGTATCGGCTCATCCGATGTACATCCGGTTTTGTTCTATTGGGCTCTTCACGTTCTGCAGCTCATCACCGGCGGCGATATAGCCGTCTATCGGATCTTCACGGTTGCAGGCGCCGTTGCCACGGCGGCCTTGGGGCTAACCCATCTCAGGCGGGATTTCGGCTACCGCATCGGTTTGCTGTTTTCCTTTCTGGCGCTTTTCATGCCCTACGTTTCCTTTCTCTCCATTGAGATCAGAATGTATTCATGGGCGACGTTTTGCGTCATGTTGGCGTGGATATACGCCTATCGCATCATCCGCCTGATGCTTACGAGGGAAAGGCTCGGGCGAGCCATGAAGCCAACGGGGGCTTCCTGTCGTACGGGCGCGGCCGATGGTACCCTTTCCTATTCGGGCGGGCGCAAGGCCGCCGGGATGAAAGCCGTCCCTCTTCCGACACCGCTGCACTTTTGGGTCGTGTTCTTCATCGCCAGTATCTGTGCGGCCTATTTACATTACTTCAGCCTTCTGAGTGCGTTCATCATCAATGCGATGCTGCTGGTGTTCCTGATCGCCAAACGCTCCTCGGCGAAACGGGATTTGATCATCTTTGTCGTTCAGGCCGCTGTTCAGGTGGCCCTGTTCGCTCCTTGGCTGATCGTCCTTTTCAATCAGGTCGGTGTCGTCTCGAACAGCTATTGGGTGAACTTCGCCTTTCCCGATACGCTGTTTCAGATAGTGCGCTATCCTCTGGTCACCATGCAGGTCACCTATGCTGCGGTGGGCGACTACGGTGAGGAGGCGTTCATCTTCATCATCGCTCTCGGGGTCGTGGCGGCTCTGTTCGCCTTGTGGGTGGCAGTGGTTTTGGTGCGACGCTTCAGGGCGTATCGTCATCGCCGAAACGAATGCTCTGCTCCCCGTCGTCACGTCAAAGATGTGCTGTTGTCGTCGCGCAACCTCGGAGCCACGCTGGCGTTGAGCACCTATATCGCGTCGCTCGTCATCGTCGTAGCGGCATCGGTTATTCTGGGGTCTTCGATGCTCTATCCACGCTATCTGTTCGTGTGTATCGGGCCGCTTCTCCTGTTTACCGCCTGGGTTTTCGTTTCCATCGACTCGAAGGCCATCACGGCGGTGTTCTGCGTGCTTTTTCTGATCCTTTCCCTCTTCCATCAGGTTCTCATGCTCAGGGATGATTATTCGTCCGCCAATACGGCTTTCGCCGACCATCTCGAGGAGAATTGGGAAGTGGGGGACTTGGTCGTATCGTCCGATATCGGTATCGAAGGGGTGACCTCGGTTGAATTACCCTATATCCCTCAGTATTACCTCAATTGGCAGGGGGCAAGTTGGGGTGCCGCCTATGAGGCGTATGCTCCCACGTTGAAGATCATCAAGAACTGGAATGAAGTGCTCGACGGCTATCAGGGAACGATCTGGGTTCTGGGCGCCACCACCAGCAGCAAAACCCCCACCGACGTGCGCGATCTCAGCTCTCGTGACGATGTCGATATCATTTCGAAGCAGTGCTTCTTCCAGCCCTATGATCGAGGGTATTACACCATCCTCCGCTTGGAGAAGAACTGAACATCCGGCTCATCGTCAACCGATACACGCTGCCACCCCGATCGGCGCTCAGTCTGTTTTCCCCATCATCTTTTGGTAATCGGCACCCCATTGATACAGGCTATCGATGATGGGGCGCATGGATTCCCCTATTTCGCTGAGGGAATATTCCACATGGGGCGGCACTTCGGGAAAGACGGTGCGGGTGATGACTCCGTCGGCTTCGAGCGCCCGCAGATTGTCCGTGAGCACTTTTTCGCTGATGCCTTCTATGGAACGGCGCAGTTCGTTGAAGCGATAGGTACGGTCCATGAGCCGCTGCAGGATGAATATCTTCCACTTGTTGCCGATGAGAAGCAAGGTGGTGGCTACCGGGCAGGCGGGCAATTCCTCTTTCGTTAGCATAAAGACTCCCAACATACGGATACCTACAAATAGGTAAGTACCTAATAAATTAGTGGTTACTTACAAAATAAAAGTCTGCTTTTTAGAATAACAGCATCATCACGTCGTATGAACGATTGGAATTAGAAAAAAGGAGCAGAATAATGACTCGGTTCACCACTAAGACACTCGGCAAGGGTACCATGCGCATCTACGAACGAAACGGTTTGCGTCTCCACGCGTATCAGACCAACGATCCCATCGACAACGAGGTGTTCATCGTCGAAAACGACGGTCGCGGCTTCGTTATCGAATACCCGTGCTTCTTCGACAACATCGCCGAGCTCGAAGAATACTTGCGCACCAACGCCATCACCATCGAAGGCATCGTCGCGTCCTATCACATGGCGGGGGCTACCTTTCTCGAGGGAACTCCGGTGTATGCCACACATGAGGCCGATACATACGGTCATACCGGTGGCGGTAAGGCTCTCATCGACTCGTTCGCCACTGCATTCGGTGAGGCGTTCGATGCCTCCCTTCCGCAGGTGAGTAACTTCATCGAGGGCGATACGTTGACGCTGGCCGGCACAACCATGAAAATCGTGCCCAACGATGATGCCTTCGACATCGAAATTCCCGCACTCGATGCCGTCTATATCCACATGATGGGTCATGACTGCCACTCCATCGTCGCCGGAGGCCAGCACGCCGACGCCCTCATCGCGCAGTTGCAGGATTTCATCGATCGCGATTTCGCCTTCATCCTGACGTCTCACTACACCCCTGAGGACCAGAAAGACGCGCAGGCCAAGATTGCCTATCTGGAGGATTTGAAGGGTATCGCTGCACGGAGTGACAATGCGGCATCGTTCAAGCAGACGGTTGAGACGAAGTATCCCGAATACGCAGGGGAGAATTATCTCGACATGACGACCGGATTCTTCTTCGGCGCATAGCGAAACGCCGAAGTGGTTCGCGCACCCGCCCGGGGTGAATGCCCCGGGCGGGTGTTCGTAGATGGGAAAGGATGTGCGGTGCCGCATGGCCGACGAAGGAAAACGAAGAGCTCTCATCAAGGCCTTCCAAGCGGAAGGGGGTCCTTTTTCACATGTCACCATACCGGTGGACGAAGAGGGACAACGTCGCCTTTTGCGATCGATCATGAACGTGAGGCCGGCGGGTCTGCCGGATCCCGAGGTGTTGGACCTTCAAGATGCGTATCTTCGGGAAGAAAGGGATGATAGGGGGGTAACCCATTTGCACGACATCGCTTCGGTGTCGGCGCATCTGCGCCTGTGGCGCGGTGACATCACTTCACTTGCCTGTGACGCGATCGTGAATGCGGCCAACAGTGCCATGACGGGATGCTGGTCCCCGTGCCATTCCTGCATTGACAATGCGATCCATACGTTTTCAGGCGTACAGTTGCGGACCGAATGCGACCGCCTCATGCGGGCGCAGGGGCACCCCGAACCGGTGGGTCGGGCTAAGGTGACACAGGCCTACAACCTTCCCTGCAGCCACGTGATCCACACTGTTGGTCCTCATGTGATGGGTCCCCTTACCCGAGAGCACTGCGAACAGTTGGCGTCGAGCTACCGGGCTTGTTATGAAGCGGCTCGCGCTGGGGGGTTGGGTAGCGTTGCGTTCTGCTGCATCTCCACCGGGGTATTCGGTTTCCCCGATGAGGAGGCGGCACGTATCGCCCTCGATACCGTCATCCGTTGCCAAGAGGCGGACGAATCACCCTTGGAAGTGGTGTTCGATGTGTTCACCGATAGAGATGAGGAGTTGTACCGTGGGCTACTCGACTGAGATCGCACGTGTCCTGCGTATGCTGGATGATGCCGACTCCGTTTTGGTGGGTGCCGGTGCCGGCCTTTCCGCATCGGCGGGATTCACCTATGCGGGAGAGCGGTTCCGGCATCTTTTCGCCGACTTCGAGCAACGCTACGGGTTCCATGATATGTATTCCGGTGGGTTCTATCCCTATGAAACACCGGAGGAGTACTGGGCCTATTGGAGCCGCTACATCATGTGTAACCGCTACGAATCGCCCGTGCCGGCGGTCTATGCGGATCTGAAAAAACTTATCGGGGATAAGGATTATTTCATCTTGACCACCAATGTCGATCATTGGTTTCAGAAGGGGGGATTCGATAAGGAGCGCCTGTTTTACACGCAGGGCGATTACGGTCTGTTCCAGTGCTCTGGACCCTGTTCTCCTGTCACGTATGACAACGAGGGCGTGATACGGAGCATGGTGGTAGAGCAGCGGGATATGCGCATTCCCTCGTCTCTCGTTCCCGTGTGTCCGAGATGTGGGGCTCTGTTGACCATGAACCTGAGAGTGGATGCGTCTTTCGTGGAAGACGAGGGGTGGCATCGCGCCTCGGATCGGTATAGTGCGTTTCTCCGCCGTTGCGGTGGTGGCAAGATGGTCTTGCTGGAACTGGGGGTGGGGAGCAATACGCCGGGCATCATCAAGTATCCGTTCTGGCATATGGCCGCGTTCAACGCCGATGCCCGCTACGTGAGCATCAATCTCGGTGAGGCACAGGTACCCCGCGAACTGGCAGCTCGTTCCTGCTGCATCGATGCCGACATAGCAGACGTGTTGCAGGTGATGACCGCGGGGTGAGGGTGTTTTCGATCAGCGATACCGATAGCGTCCGAAGGTGATTGCCCATTTCGGCCATCTGGGAAGAGGTGAGAGAAAATCACCGATTGTCCGTTGTAATCTTCAGGAGAGCAACGTATCATAACCGTATCAATATTTGGCAAACCCGTTGAAAGGCGGCGGCGCAAAACTATAGGGGCTTCCCTCGTACGAGGAAGTCAGCCAGTTGCATTTCGCTTGACTCTCCGACGGGGTATTCCGAAGACTGCTTCAGCGAAATTCATTTTGGTTATCAGGGGTGTCGCTTTCTCTCATAAGGAGCGATCGACATGACGGCGGTGCGGTTACGCTCGGTGGTTCATGCGGTCGGTCGGTGTTGCGATGGTGCGGAAACCGAAAATTCTTCACGCATTCATATCCGATTTTGCCATCGCCGTGGAGCCCATGGTGGCCTTCGCGTGGTTGATTGACAAACATATGGTTGCACCTTGATGCGTACGTCGATCAGTGGCGTCCATCCGGGTTTTGCGGGGGGGGGGGCATTTTCATGGCAAACAGGAAAAGATTATTAGGTGGACTCGTTGCGCTTTGTCTGGCGGGCTCATTGATGATAGTGGGCTGTTCGGGGAAAACAACCAAGGATCCCCGCTCCGTACTCGATCCTTCCAATCCTGTTCAAGTGGAAGTTTGGACCTACTACAACGGAACGCAGCTGCAGGCTTTCGATGAGCTCGTTTCCGAATTCAACGATACGCGCGGCAAGGAATTGGGAATCGTCGTTTCCGGTTCCAGTCAGGGCAGCGTGAGTAATCTTGCCAAAACGGTGAGCGATGCCGCGCAGGAGCGCGTGGGTGCTGCCGCTCTGCCCGATGCCTGTCTCGCCTATCCCGATACCGCCCTCGTGCTTGATGATTTGGGCAAGGCGCAGGATTTGAACCAGTATCTTTCCGATCAGGATAAGGAAAAGTTCGTCGATGCGTTCTTGGAGGAAGGAGATCTCAAAGGCGATGGTTCGCTCAAGATCTTCCCCGTAAGCAAATCGACCGAAGACCTGCAGATAAACATGACGGACTGGAAGAAGTTCGCCGATGCCACGGGTTCGAGCCTCGATGAACTTGCCACCAACGAGGGGATCGTGCGCGTCGCTCAGCGCTATTATGAATGGACGGATGCCCAAACTCCCGCCACCGGCGACGGCCAGCCTTTCTTCGGCCGCGACGCTCTTGCCAACTATCTGCTCACGGGCAGCAAGCAGCTCGGTCATGAGATATTCACGGTGAAGGATGGTAAGGTCACGCTCGATTTGGACAAAGCCACCATGCGTACCCTTTGGGATAATTATTACGTACCCATGGTGAAGGGATACTTCTCTTCGGAAGGGCGTTTTCGTTCCGATGCGGTCAAGACGGGCGATCTGATCTGTTATGTCGGCTCAACTTCTTCGGTCGTCTATTTCCCGAAAGAAGTCACCGTCGATGACTCTACCCGTTATCCGATCGAATTCGGAGCTCTGAAGAATCCCACGTTCCAAAACGGCAGCGCTTGTGCGCCCCAGCAGGGTGCCGGTTTCGTGGTGATGAAATCGAGCGAGAAGCAGGAAATAGCCTGCGTTGAATTCCTGAAGTGGTTCACCGACAAAACGCGCAACACGGAGTTCGCCATTTCCGCCGGCTATGTACCGGTGACGAAAGAGGCTCTCACCGAAGAGAACATCAAAGAAGTGGCCGGACAGATGGAAGGCTCTTCGGCTAACTACCTTACCGGCCTGCCTGCCGCGATCGAGACCATCGATGCCGGTCTTTCGGTAAGCACCCCGTTTACGGGAAGTGTCGACGCGCGCAATTATCTGGAAAGTTCCTTGGAGGATAAGGCCGATGCCGACCGTGCGGCAGTCGTGGCCGCTATAGCGGCGGGGGCTTCCTGGGAGTCGGCGATCGCGCCTTATATGGGTGATGATGTATTCGAAGTCTGGTTCGCAGGCCTGAACGATACCCTGACCGCTGCCATTGCCTAGAAGTCGTCATGAAGTTTCAGAGGGTTTTCCGCAAGTTCGAAGAAAAGGGGATTTCATTCAAAACCCTTATTGCGGTGCCGTTCTGTATCGCCTTGCTGATCGAGGTGTTGCTCTGCGCGGGTGTTGTGTACGGTAGTGACAGTATCGCCCGGATGGAATCCGATTCGTATGACCTGTTTTCGGAGCGCGTCCACAACCGCGCCGAATACCTTCAGGGCGATATGGTTAATCGCTGGTCCGACATCGATGGTAGTGCCACCGAGATAGAAACCAAGATAAACACCGTTCTCGCGGCGGAAGGCAAGACCGCATCCGATCTTACCGCTGGATCGGAAACCTCGAATAAGATTCTGGAAGCGGCGATGGAAAACCTGTTGGCCTCGTCCCAGCAGGAAGTGGATGGATCGTTTCTCGTGCTGACCGGCGGATCGGAAACCTCCGCCGAGCGCAGTGCTCTCTATGTACGCGATTCCAACCCCGAAGTGACGATGAACAATAATTCCGATCTCCTTCTCGGTGTTGCTCCGTTGAGCATCGGTAAGCATCTCGACATCGCCCTCGATAGAGATTGGTCGACCTTGCTCACCTTGAAAGAAGATGAAGAGCAGGATGCGTTTTATCTGAAGCCCATCGAAGCCGCGCAAGACCACCCCGATGCTCTTCTCGGTGATTTGGGGTATTGGAGTCAGCCGATCAATTTTTCATCCAACAAGGAGCGCTCGATCACCTACAGTGTGCCGCTGCGCGATAGTGCGGGACATATATGCGGCGTGTTCGGTGTGGAAGTGAAGTTGAGCCGGATCCTCTCTCTGCTTCCGTATCGCGACCTCAGTTCGGATGGTGAGGGCTCCTATGTGTTGGCTACCACCGATAAGGACGGCGCGTCCTTATCCGATGCGGCTTCGTCGTCGAATACGTATAAGGTCGTGGGCACGAGCGGGGCTTCCGCGAGGTTGTATATGAAGGACGATCAACTGACGACTTCGCTTGATGGCCGCGGATATCATATCGCGCGCCCGGTCGATCAGACGACTTCGAACCAAGCCATAACTTCGAGTACGGAACTTAAAATCTATGACACGACGTCTCCGTTCGTGGGCGAGCATTGGGTTTTGATGGGGGTTGAACAGGAGCCTTCTCTCTTCGCCGGATCCATCGTATTGCATGATCGTCTGTTCGTGGCATTCGGTCTCTCGATAGTGATAGGTCTGATCATCGCCCTGATAACGGTTCGCTTCGCTTCTTCGCGGATCGCGGCCCTCATGGTGCAGGTGAGGTCGGCACGCACCGATGAATTGTTGCATCTGAAGCCGACCGGTGTCGAAGAAGTGGACGAATTGGCCGACGTGATCAAGGCCTATAGTTCCGATGTCGTCAATTCGGCTGCCCGCCTTTCCCGTATTCTCGCTCTTTCGGGGCGGGGTATAGCAGCCTTCGAGTATTACAGCAAAACACGTACGCTTTCCTACACCAAAGGGTTCTTCGAACTTATGGGAGCCGAGGATATGCCCGGTATGCCCCGCTCGATTGATTGGCAGGCCTTACGTGACGACGAACTGTCGATCGAAGACAGCAAGCGCATGTGGGACGTGTACCGCCCTTACTTCGAATTCGATGAAGAAGCAGGCGACGATCGCGTCGCGATCATCAAGCTGCCTCACAAGCATCGTTGGTTGCGTGTCGTCTTCGTCGAAGATGTGCAGGACAAGATCACGACCGGACTGGTCGAAGATGTGACGCGGGAAATCGAGGTACGTCGCCAGATCGAACATGATAGGGATTACGATATTCTCACCGGACTCCTCAACCGACGGGGCTTCGAGCGGGAGGTGGGTGCGCTTCTGGCGGATCCGCAGTGTGGGTATGGCGCCATGATCATGCTCGACTTGGACAATCTCAAGCAGATCAACGATACCTACGGACATGACTGGGGCGATCTGTATATCAAGACCGCCGCCGAAGCGGTGCGCGATATGACCCGCGAGGGAGAATTCTCCTCCCGTGTTTCCGGGGACGAATTCCTCGTGTTCCTCACCGCATCTTCCACCGAGGCGGACGTTGCGGCGAGGGTCGAAGCTTTGCGTGCTTCTCTTCTGGATCGTCC
Organism: uncultured bacterium; assembly: GCA_905214325.1. Taxonomy (GTDB): domain Bacteria; phylum Actinomycetota; class Coriobacteriia; order Coriobacteriales; family Eggerthellaceae; genus Anaerotardibacter. Next base: position 6,514 of record CAJMLT010000008.1, on the reverse strand, counting down.
CTTGTTGCTCCCCGATGACAAACAGGTTCAGGTGCGCTCGTCTATAGGTATCGCCTTCTACCCCGGTGATGCTTCCGATTATGACACCCTGCGTCGCTTTGCCGACTTCGCCATGTACGAGGCGAAGAGAAACGACAAGGGAACGGTCTGTCGGTTCTCCGCGCAAAGCTTCGAAGAGGCCCGCAGCGACTGGGATGATCAGGAGCAGCTTCCCTTCGCTGACTGATATCGGCTGCGGGTGGCATCGATCTATCGTCATCTTTGCGCCCTTTTCCTTCGTTAAGGGAGGGGTATGCAGATCAAGGGAGTTCGGCCGTCTACGTCAGGGGATTTTGCCGTGTTCGTGATACGCTTTTGATACGTAGTGAGGTGTAGGGTGTTCTATCGATTGAAAATTCGCAGGTTTCTTTAACGAATACGTGCGTTTTCCTTTGATAGGGTTGGAATAGAGAGATAGAACACCATGAACAATTACCGCACCGTCGTATCAGGCGGCAAGGCTACTGCAGCTCTGCTCAACGCTTCGAGAGGAAAGGGGTTGAAGGCGGGTAAGCCTGAGGAGGCCGCTGCGTCTGCAGGGTTGCTCGGCAAAGCGCTCCGGGTGGTATTTTCTGCGGTGTTGGTGGTGTCACTTCTGCCGGTTCTGCCATACACGGGCCTCAGCACGCAGGCCTACGCGGTCGATGCCCCCGCCTTCAGAAGCGTGAGTATGCAAGCCGGCGCTCAGGTGAGCGTGAACGGCAAGTCGACATCGGCCGTCTCATCGAGTCAGGTAGTGGCGAATGCCACTTCCGCCGCTGTTGTCGCTTCCGATATCTCGTCGGTGACCGATTCGTTCATCCAAGACCAATACGGAAGTGATGCGCTGGGCACGTCAGCCCTTTCGAATGCCGGCCTTATGTCGTTATCGAATGTAAATAGCTGGAAGAGCAATCTTGCTTCCGCCGACAAAGCCTACTGGCTTTCGGATACCAAGAACGTGAGCGGTTTGGGTTTGCGAGCCTACGCCAATGCCGACAACACACAGGACAGCTCCAAAAACATCGTGATAACGGGCAAGGTCGGTAGCTCCGAATACGACAGCGCCTTGGTCTCCGCCGGCCCGTATGCATGGGAAAATAACACCACCTTGAGCAGCTTCACGGTGCAGCAGTCTTCGGGTACGTGGGACCTCAGCCGTAAAACCGTAAGTAAATTCGATGTCTATCGTGCCGGTACGGCAACATTCGATAGCGGCGCGACGGTATACAACAATCCCTATTTGCTTGATTCCGGGTATGATTCGCAGGGTTACAAAAATACTTCGTCCACAACGAAATCCATGACAGATGATTTTCGTGAACGTATTTTCGGCATAGTGAAAGACGGCAGGATCGTGCAGGTGCAACCTGGGCAGGTTATACCGGCCGGCACGGTTTGCATGTACTGCTTCAGGGTGTCGGACGGTCAATTGAATTCGCCATCGGGTTTTGCTTGTTCGTCTGAATCGTACACTGCCTTTTTCAGTACGCCGCATCAGGTTTTCGTCGGTGAGTACCTGGAGAGTCAGATGGTCTATGGCGTCGCTAACTTCCATGCCGGAATGACCACGCTGCAAGGTGATACGCTCTCCGCCGGCTCCTACGGTATTCGTCCCGCCATGGACCTTGCCGTTTCAAGCGTTTCCTTCGTGCGCCCCTCCACCAGCTCTACCACGTTAGATACCAGTCAGGCGCTGGGTGGTCAGCCCGGTTCATCCATGACTTCGGGTAATACCTACAAATTGGTTGTGCCCGATGCGTCTCTGACCACCTCCCCCGTGCTGGCGGGTGCTACCACCGACAAAGGTGCGGTTACGGTCGAAGGTTCCACCATCAAAGTGCCCTACGGCTCCACCACGCTTACCATTCCGGTTGCCACCGGTGGTGGTGCCAATTACGTATCCGCTTTGGCGAACACCTACAGCGGGGATACTAAGTATGGAGTGCTGGCCGCCGCGTCGGCGGGAAGTGCGACCGTTGACCTGAGTGGCCTCGTGCGTACTTCGACGGTAGGTTCCACGGCGCAGGTGTCGCTTTATGCCGAAGATGCCAACGGTGCGGGTATGACCGATGGCATTTCCGCTACTCCGTCCACCTTCACGGTAGAGGTTGACTATGGCGATCCGCATACCATCACCTACGATGCCGACGGTGGCACCGGCACTACGCTTCCCGCAAGCGTCGCGCATCGCTACGGAGAGACACTTTCCGCCTTCGATGGGTCGGCGCTCGCGGTAGACAACAAGACCTTCGATGCTTGGAAGATGACGCTCGCTGACGGCACCACCCAATATATCAAAGCAGGTCAGACATTCACCATGCCCGATGAAGACATCACGCTCAAGGCTTGCTATCAAGGTGTGAACGCTACCAAGGATACCGACACCGAAGGTGTAGTCGAATTCGAGGTCACCTATACCGCAGATGCGGGAGGCACGGTAAGCCCCGCTACGCAGATAAGTGAATCGGATGATTACGGCAACATCACCGGATCCACAGCCACCCCGGATGCTGATCACGTATTCGATGGCTGGTACAAGGGAGATACCAAGATCAGCTCGAACGCCACGCTTTCCGCTGCCGATGCCCGAGCTCACCTCAACGGTACATCCGGTGCCTATGAGGATACGGCCTACACGGCGAAGTTTGCCGCCATCGGCGTTTTGAAGACACTTGATGAGCAGTGGTGGGGGACCCTCACTCCAAGCGCGATCACCTCCGTCACATTCTCCCGCACGGCACCCGCTTCCTATACCGGAACTTGGGATGCCGCAAGCTCCGGCACCGTGACGGGCTATGCCGTGGGTACGGATGTCTATCTGGTCAGTCCAAGAGCCATCAGGTTTCCGGAGGACAGCAGTGGCCTATTCAAGGACTTGAGTGCTTGCTCCTCCTTCAATTTCGGAAATATGGTGGATACTTCTAATGTAACTAATATGGGCGCCATGTTCGTTACGTGCACCAGTCTCACTTCGCTTAACCTATCGAGCTTTGACACCTCGAAGGTGACGGATATGTCCGCCATGTTCGTTGAGTGCTCCAATCTCACTTCGCTTAACCTGTCAAGCTTCGACACCTCGAAGGTGACGAATACGGGGTACATGTTCCATCTGTGTAATGCCGACTGTACCGTGTATTGTCGCAGCGCATCGGACAAGGCCACTTTTGTAAATAGTGTCAGCAGCAACCTCTCTTCGTCGAGCTTCATCGTCGGCTCACCGAACACCTTGTCTCTGTCGTCTTTGAGCGATGAGCCGGATGCTGCCCTTGCACAAAGCGATTCGGATACCGGCAACGACGATGCTGCGTCAGATGAAAACGAGTCAGATGCCGAAAGCAGCACGTCCGCCACCGGAAGCGATACGTCCGCAGGTCTTTTCGCCGAGCTGCTGTCTCCCGAGAAAGCCTATGCCGATAATACGGTCTCAACCTTCTCGGCAGGTGATATCGTCGACAAAGGAAAGATAGTCAAAGGTGAGGAGGTCGACTATTCCGTCACGGTGAACTACGAAGGTGTTGGCAAGTCGGGACTGGTCACCGTCACCGATGTGCTGCCTGCCAACATGATTTACGTAGGGGGTTCGGCGGCATCGGTTACCAGTGACACATCCGAACACGTCACTCTCACGAATACCGCCTACGATTCTTCCACCCGAACACTCACCCTGCAGTTCAAAGGTCTTTCGACAGGTAAGGCAGCTACCATTGCCTTCAAGGCCCGTGTTACCGATGATGCAACCAGCTTAGGTAAGAAGCTTGTCGAATACGTCAACCAGGCGAGTGCCACGTCGGGTGGCTCGACCGCCGTCACCAATGGTACGCGCCACTACTCGGGCACACGCGACACTACAACCTATCCTGTTACCTACGAATACACAGGTGACATCCCCGCTTCGGCGAGTGCCCTGCCGTCTTCTGTTTCGTATTCGGCCGATGTCGATGTGCAGGTGGCACCGGCACCCACCGTACAGGGCTATGAGTTCAGCGGCTGGAGTGTCAAAAGCGGAAGTGCCACCATTGAAAACGGTAGCTTCACCATGCCCGCAGGCGAGGTGGTCCTTTCCGGTACTTGGACCAAACTACCCACCTTCAGCGTAGCCTACGATTGGCAAGGTCGCTCGGGGGGTTTGAGCGGCGCCATCTCTGTAGCTGACCTTCCTGCAAGCCTATCGACAGCCGATGCCTCCACAATCGTTCAAGGCGGCACCGTCGCCCTGCCTGCCTACCCGCAGGCGGGTGCCACCACTGCTACGGCTGTGGCGGGAGACCCCTATGCCGATCTCTATGACGACTATGTATTCTTGGGCTGGTCGGTTGATACACACGCCCTCAGTGATGCTGAAAGAGATGCCGGTGAGTTCACTCCTACCGATAACGTGACCATTACCGGTAACTGGGAACGTCGCAGCTTCGAGGTGTCATATGCCTATGATCCCACCTCCACCGGCGCTGCTCTGCCAAGCTCTCAAAGCGTCAAGTGGGGAGAGACATTCGATGTGGCAAGCGATCCCACCACGACGGGCTATCGCTTCTTGGGCTGGACGGTACCGGAGAGTGCCGCTGCAAGTGGCTCTTCCTACATCATGCCCCGTGAAAACGTGGTAGTCACCGGTACCTGGGAGCAGCTCTATCAGGTCAGCGTCACCAACGGTACGGTGGGCGAGGGCAGTTCTGCTTGGTTCTCTCCCGGTGATACGGTCACCATACGTCCGAGTGAGATTGCCGGCGTGAAATTCAACGGTTGGGATCTCACGGGTATAACCTCCGGGGATCTTACCTTTGCCGATGACAACGCGGCTACCTTCACCATGCCCGCCACTTCGGTAACGGCGCAAGCGCGCTATGGCATAGAAGTCACCTTCTCCATAGAAAACGGTATATGGGAAACGGGTGGTTACGGTGGCGATAGGGTGGTGCTTATCCCTGCAACCAAGGGTTCAGGTGATTCTTGGACAGCCACACTGAGCGCCTCCGATGTTCCTTCGACCATGGTGTCGTTTGCTTCCTACGACCCCGATTCCGGTGCGTGGGATGTGAACCCGTTGTTGAACACGACTATCACAGCCCCCGTTACCTATACGTATTCCTATGCTCCCTTCAACGAGATCGCCATCGGGTATCGCTCTGAAGACGCCTCGAAAGGTAGCGTCAAGCTCAACGGTTCTGTCGAGACTGAGGCGGATTCCGTATCCGAGAGGCTCAATCCCTCTACAGGCGTTGCTGTAGGCGCGACCGCCGAGGCGAAGAAGGGTTACCTCTTTTCGGGCTGGACCTTCGAAGATGCTACTCAGGTGCTTTTCAGCACCGCAAGCCTCATACCTGAAAAGTTCCGACTTTCAGGATCCGATGCAGCGCTCTATCAGGAACATACCTATGTAGCACGTTTCAGTGGGGCTACCGACACGGCTTATGCGGTGGAATACTACCGGCAAGGTGAAACAGGTGACACCTACACGCTTGTCGCAACCGACACGACCGGCAAGACGGGCACGACCGATGAGGCACCTGCACTCGATGTGGAAGCGGGCGGCGCCGACGCCAAGGCCTATGCCGGCTGCGCTTCCACTCCCGCTAAGGTGACCTACGCCACAAGTACGGTTGCCGAGTCGGTCACTCCTCAAAACATCGCCGCCGACGGCTCGCTTGTGATACGCGTCTACTATGATCGCAATGGCGAGCAGATTACCGCCGACGACTTCGCCCTCTCTCTATCCGAAGCCCAAGCACTGCTTGATACCGATAGGGATGCTGTCACGCTTGCGCTGTTAGACCCGTCTCTCAACGACGCGCAAAAGGAACTGTGTCGTTTGGCTCAGGCGCGTGCAATCTCCACGATAAGCGGCTTTGATGTGGCTATCGCTTCGGTCGACTACGAGGATTTGCAGGCGCTACGCGGTACCTACGCGATCACCTTTGCTACGGCGGCCGGCACAGCGACTACCGTTCAAGCGAGCGTCAAAGACGCTTCGGCTGAAGATTTCGATACCCAAGAGCGCATTGTTGCCAATAACATCTCGTTCACCTACGGAGAAGCAGGAGAGCTGCTTGCGAAATCTGACGGAGAGATAGCCGCAACATTGCGTGAAACGGCCGAAGCTTACGCTTGGTCCACCTTGTCCGGTGATGAAGTGAAGGTTGCGAATGTGGACTGGGCCATCAGGCAGGAGGAAGGTGTATACGATGTCACCTTCGCGACGGAGGCCAACACCGCGGTCACCATTAAGGCAAGCGTAGGTCCGGCTCCGCTGAGCGCCCAGCCATCTCAGGACCCATCGCAGGAGTCATCCCGGCAGGCAACGGTACAAACGGGAGATGATGCCGACTTGTTGCTGATGGCATTGGTTACCTTTATCGCTGGTGGTGCCTTAATAACCGTGGTTGCAAGGGGCCGCTTACAAAGAAAAGACAGAGGTAACAAATACTGATACGTCGTTCCTGGTTTTTGTTGGGCTTGTAATGAAGGAGAGCGCCGTTCCCCGGATTCAAGGGGAAAG
>CAJMLT010000007.1 GCA_905214325.1 uncultured bacterium | reverse complement strand
TCGAAAAGTGGCTCGCTGGATTCGGGGATGGCGAAGAAAGCGTACGTGAGACCGTGAACACCATTGCCAACCATCCGCTTCTTCCCGACTCCGTTACCGTGAAAGGGTTCATCATCGATTCGACCACCGGGGAATTGAGCCCTGTGGAATAGGCGACATCCCCGATGTCGATGGGTTCTTCCTGCAATCACGCCCAGCGACAACGGCGCGGGCTCAGCCGCTACCGTTGCCGTTGGGCCGGGCCGATACCTTTCGGCGGGCCGTAGTGCTAACAAACGATGAACTCTTGTTTTTTCGTGCCTTTCGTTTTCACAAATGGCTACAATAGGGTGCCATGACCGTTGAACAAATCATATCCATAGTGATTTTCCTCATCGTGATGACCCTCGTCGCGACGGAAAAAATTCACCGCACTACCGCCGCACTCTGCGGAGCGGTGGCGCTTATTCTTTTCGGCATTCTGGATTTCGATGCAGGTGTCGAACACATCGACTTCAACACCTTAGGCGTGCTGGTAGGCATGATGCTGTTCGTGGGCGTGGTCAAAGGATCGGGCATCTTCGAATACCTTGCCATCAAATCGGCCAAGATCGTGCGGGGTAACCCTTGGCTCATCATGTTGGTATTCTCCCTTATAACCGCCGCACTTTCCGCGCTGCTCGACAATGTAACGACCATCCTACTCATCGGTCCGGTGACCTACACCGTATGTCGGCTTCTTTTGGATATCAATCCCATCCCTTTTTTCATCACGGAAATCCTCGCCTCCAACATCGGCGGCACCGCCACGCAGATCGGCGATCCGCCCAACATCATGATCGGATCGGCAGCTAACCTTTCCTTCATGGACTTCCTGATCTATGACACGCCCGCCGTACTCATGATCTTGGGTGCCACCATGGTCATCATCTACTTTCTCTATGGACGCAAACTCGCCGTCACCGACGACAAGAAGGAAGCGGTCATGCAGCTGGTGGAGGCCGATGCCATCCACGATAAGTCCCTGTTCCGCAAAAGCATCATCATGATCGTCTTGGTGGCCGTAGCCTTCGTGACGCATGGCTACTTCGGTATCGAACCCAGCGTTATCGCGCTTGCCGCTGCGGGCATCATGCTCATCATCAGCCGGGCCGATATGGAAAAAACCATGCGGGAAGTGGAATGGACGACCATCGGCTTCTTCGCTGGACTGTTCATAGTCGTCGGCGGCATGGCCGAAACCGGCGTCATTCAAATGCTCGCCCAAGGACTCATCGACATCACCCACGGCGACATGATGCTCACGATTATCGTGCTGGTGTGGGCAAGCGCCATTGTTTCGTCCATCTTGGACAACATTCCCCTTGTTGCAACCATGATACCCATCATTCTCACCATGGGCGGCAGCGGCATCGACATCGAACCTTTATGGTGGGCTATTTCCCTCGGTGCCTGCCTCGGCGGATGCGGCACACTCGTCGGCGCATCGGCAAACGTGGTCATGGCTTCCATTTCGGAGCGCAACGGCTACCCGCTTTCCTTCATGGAATACACCAAGGTGGGCTTCCCCATCATGATTCTCTGCACCGCTATCGCGTGCGCATATCTGGTCGTACGTTTCTGTATCCTGTAATCTTTCGGTAGGTTCCTCTCCCGAACACAAAGGAGATCTTCATGGATATCGGTTTCATCGGAGCGGGGAAGGTGGGGGTTTCGCTTGGGAAATACCTCGCCGACCACCACAATCTCATCGGCTATGCCAGCAGGTCGTACTCGTCGGCGCAGGAAGCGGCGCACTTCACCGAATCCGACGCCTTCGAAAGCCCTCTCGATCTCTGCCGAGCGTGCGAGACGATATTCCTCACCGTACCCGATGGAGCCATCGAGCAGGTATGGAACGAGCTCAAAACGGCGATGGGTGTCGATGCCCTGAAGGGTAAGAATATCTGTCATTGTAGCGGCGCGCTCGCCTCGACGGCGCTTACGGAAGCTCAGGAATACGGGTGTTTCGTTTATTCGGTTCATCCTCTTTTCGCGGTGTCTTCGAAAACCCGAAGCTATGCCGAGCTTCACAAAGCGTTTTTTGCCGTGGAAGGATCACCCGAACATCTTGACGACATCGTCGCGCTTATAGCAGACAAGGGTAATCGGGTGCAGGTCATCGATACCGACGGCAAAGTGCGCTACCATGCAGCGGCAGCTCTGGCATCGAATCACGTGGTGGCTCTTTATCGCCTCGCCTGTGATCAGTTGGTGCTCTGCGGCTTTTCTCCGGCGGGCGCCGAGAGCGCCTTGGCTCCCCTGTTTTTGGGCAACGCCGAACATGTCGCCCACGACGGAGCCGTGGCGTCGCTGACGGGACCGGCCGAACGAGGCGACATGGCAACCATCGAAAAACATCTCGCCTGCCTCGAAGGCGATGCGCACATCATCTACGAGAAACTCAACGCCATTCTGCTCGAGCTTGCCGCGGAAAAACACGCCTGACATCCTCCCCAGTTCCCCGTTCGATAAAGGCTACACTGGAAGATAACCGACATCGAAAGGGGCAAATCATGAATTGGGATACGGCTCTTTACGAACATCAGCACGACTTCGTTGCGCACTACGGCGAAGATCTTTTCAGTCTTCTGCCCACCGATCCCCCTCTTTCCATCCTAGACATCGGCTGCGGAACGGGTACGCTTACCGCCCGATTGGCTGAGCGAGCCAATTATATCTGCGGGATCGACGCATCGGCGGCCATGGTGAAAGCGGCCAGGGTCAAATACCCCCATCTCACCTTCGACGTGCAGGATGCCATGGATATACCCTACGAAAGCATGTTCGATGTCGCTTTCTCCAATGCCGTATTTCATTGGATTCCCGATCACGCACGCCTTCTCGCCGCAATCAACGCCGCTCTCAAGCCGGGTGGATGCCTCATCGCCGAAATGGGAGCACAGGGGAATTGCGATCTCATACTCATTGCCTTTCAGCGTGCTTTTGAAAAACGGGGGTACCGTTTCGATTCGCCCTTCTTCTATCCGCGAACCGACGACTACCGCGCCCTTTTGGAAAAGAACGGCTTTTCGGTCGAGACAATAGTCGACTTCGATCGCCCCACACCCCTCAAAGGAGGGGAAAGCGGGCTACGACGATGGATCGAGCAATTCTATATCGGGAACCTCGAACGTATGCCCAAGGAAGAATGGGACGGTCTTCTCACGGAAATAGAAAACGCTCTGGCTCCCCACCTTCGACGAGACGGCCATTGGATAGCCGACTACCGCCGCCTGCGTTTCAAGGCAGAAAAAATCACCCCCGCATAGACGGGGGTGATAGCAAAAGCGGGAAGAGGAAACGAGAGGCTATTTCGACTTCTTCTTTTTCTCCTTGGATTCGCCGGAGTCGTCTTTTTCCTCAACATCGGCTTTATCCGATGCATCGTCCGAGCGAGCTGCATCCGTATCTTCTGCATCAACGACATCGGAAGTCTCTTCGGGGGCGGGACGTTCGTCGGCGGCGATTTCGCTTACCGCTTCAACAGCGACAGCCATATCTTCCCGATCGCCGGAAGTGGCGACTTCCGCTTGTTCCTCGACGATGACAGGCGGCTGATTGACCGACTGTACCGCTTCGGCTGCTGCCGGTGCCGGAGATTCCTCGTAAACAGAAGCATCATGGGCTGCCGGCTCAACTACACCTGACGGCACTGAAGAAGGCTGCGTTTCGGAAACGGGAGGTACGGACGCCTGATCGGCGTACTGATACGGAGCAGGCTGGGTACCGGCCTGATAGGCTTGGCCAGACGCTGCTTGCGTGGGCTGCTGATAATAGGGCTGCTGCTGCGCTGTTGCCTGGCTCTGGTAGGGAGAGCCGGGAGCGGACGGCGCATAGCGCTCGAAGGGCATCGGGTCATCCTGACCGCCCCACAGATGCACGTCGAACTGACGCGTCCAGTACCCCAATGCGCGGGCAACCAACGCTTCAAGCAATACCGACGCGAAACATGCGAACAGCACGAAGACAACGAAGGCGATGAATATGCCGAAAACGGCGATGACTCCGATGACGTCACTCCCGCTCAGCGCAACCGCGAAAAGCGATCCCAGCAAAACGATGAGCATACAGCCGACGAAGGCGATGAATCCGATGATCAGACCCACCAGTAAAGACATACCGAGAATACGCAGTAGACCCGTGAAATCGTAACGGATCATGGCCCATATCTTGGAAATCTGCAGACCGGAGGAGAGTGTTCCATAAACCGAAGTGCGCATGGACCCCACGAAGGTGAAGATGGCGGCAAGGAGCCAAAGGGCAAAGCTTACCAACATGGCGATGGTTCCACCGAGGAAACCGAAACTCAACGAGGAATGGAGAGAAGAATAACTTCCGTAGAATCCTGTACTCATACCCGTTGCGAAGCCCAAGATGCCGTTGATGACGGCAGGAATCAACGCAAACACGATCGAAACGACTAGAAGGAAAAAGCCGCGTGAATACAGTTTTCCATCCTCGTTGCCGAAAATATGTGCCGGCATGGGACGGTGGACATTCCATGCGATATCACGTGCCCATCCATACAGATAGCCCATGACTACGATGGCGCCGAATATGGGCACCAAGCAGAGCAATCCGAGGAGGAGCAACTTGGAAAACCACCCGGGAGAGTTGGTGATATCCCCCCACGCTGCGGCAAAATAGCCTTTTTGCATTGCGATCAGTCTCCTTCTTTATGTTGTATCACCAGAAGAGTACGGCAGAACACGTGCGCTCTTCACCTGTACGAATCCCCTTCATCATAAACAATAAAGGGGAGCTTTACGCTCCCCTTTAACAGGTGTTTACAAGATGAAAGATTATCTCACGAACACCGACTATCCGATTGAAGTAATGAATTTACTTCAAGGTAACTGCAGCACCGGCATCCTCGAGCTGAGACTTGAGTTCCTCAGCCTTGTCCTTGGCAACGCCTTCCTGGACAGGAGCGGGAGCGCTTTCGACCATTTCCTTAGCCTCTTTGAGACCGAGACCGGTGATCTCGCGGACAGCCTTGATGACAGCGATCTTGTTGTCACCGAAGCCTTCGAGGATAACGTCGAATTCGCTCTTCTCTTCAGCAGCGTCAGCACCACCGGCTGCAGGAGCAGCGGCAACAGCGACGGGAGCGGCAGCGGAAACGCCGAAGACCTCTTCGAGTTCGGAAACGAGTTCGGAAAGCTCGAGGGCGGGCATCTCTTTCAAAGCTTCAACAATTTCTTCACGAGTAACAGCCATGATATGACTCCTTATCTTTTTCTGTGCACTATCGCACGATTTCTTCTACTTCGCAGCACCTATGCTGCATATCCGATGCCGTGGGGCATCAGGCTGCAGCGGTTAGGCTGCGGGTTTCTGTTCGGCAATAGCGTTGACGACACGAGCAAAGGCCTCCATGGGGCCGTTGAGTACGCGAACGGTCTTGACGAGCGGATTCTGAATGGAACCGAGGAGCTTCGCGATGAGTTCTTCGCGGGAAGGCAGAGCAGCGATTTTTTCGACCGCTTCAGCATCGACGAACGCGCCGTCCATGATGCCACCCTTGATCTGAAGAGCTTCGTTTTCCTTGGCGAAATCCTTGATGGCCTTGGCGGAAGCCACGGGATCACCTTGAGCGAATACGAATGCGGAAGGTCCGGAAAGAACTTCATCCATGGCAGGCATGTCGAGTTCCTTGAGAGCCAACTGCATGAGCGTGTTCTTGTGAACCTTCATGACCGCACCCGTTTCGCGGATGGAGACGCGGAGCTGCTGAACTTCCTTGACGGTGAGACCGCGGTAGTCGACAACCCACACCGCTTCGACATCGGCGAGATCGGCCTTGATGACTTCGAGTCTTTCAGTATTCTGTGCGCTGGGCATTACATTACACCTCCTTTTTCAAAAGCATCGGGTTCCGCCCCGTTACGAGTGGATCGAGCCTTGAAAAAGATCGACCCCTGATGCACGAGACAGCAGGGGTCGACAGAAAAGACTTTCATCGTTGACCACCTCGGCGGGTTGCTTTCACGCAATTAAACCTTTCGGTACCAGCTGTCTTGGGCAGCGGAACTGGGTATTCCGTTTGCTGTTTTCACAGCCCGCCTATTTTCGCAAAACGAATCGAAGTTGTCAATCCTTATTTCATCGCTTCCCCACTCCGCCTGCACGCCTGCGACATATAAAGGGAGGCGCGACACGTGCCGGCCTACCATCGAACGCGACTTCACCCTTGACGCCGACATACGACGGCAGAAGGCCCTGCGTGAATTTCTACAATTCGCGACGGGATTCGATGGCGCGACCAAGTGTCACCTCGTCGGCGAACTCCAGATCTCCCCCGACGGGCAAGCCACTTGCCAAACGCGAGACCTTGACCCCCGTCGGCTTGATGAGACGGGCGAGATAGCCGGCGGTCGTTTCCCCTTCGACGTTGGGATTGGTCGCCAAAATGACTTCCGCAACGGAAGGGCTGTTGAGACGGGACAGAAGTTCGGTGATATGGAGACTTTCCGGACCGATGCCTTCGAGCGGAGATAACGCTCCGCCCAGAACATGATAGACCCCGCCAAACGACCCCGTACGCTCGATGGGAGGAATATCGCGGGGCTCCGAAACGACACAGATCAACGAAGCGTCACGTTTGGAAGAGGAGCAGATATCACAGAGATCATCTTGAGCGTAGTTGAAGCAACGCGAACAAAAATGCACCGTTTCCTTCACTTCGGTGATAGCCTGCGCCAAACGAATGGCATCGGCATGATCCGCATTGAGTATCCAGTACGCGATACGCTGAGCCGACTTGGGGCCGATACCCGGAAGGCGTTCCAGTTCGTCGAGAAGCTTCTGAATGGCCGATGCCGCATACATACGTGAGATCGCGCCCTACATAAGACCCGGCATACCCGGCATATTCATGCCGCCGGTAACGGCACCCATGCGCTGGTTGCTGATTTCGTTCATGCCGCGCAGAGCTTCGTTGACCGCAGCGCACACCATATCCTGCAGCATTTCGGCATCTTCGGGATCGATGGCATCGGGCTCGATGGTGATCGCGGAGATTTTCATATCACCCGTGGCAGTTGCTTTAACCATGCCGCCGCCGGCCGTTCCCTCGAACGTCATGCCCGCGATTTCCTCCTGCGCTTTGGCAAGTTCCTTCTGCATCTTCTGAGCTTGACGCATCATCTGTTTCATATCCATCGTAATTACTCCTTGTTTACGTTATCGAGCACCAGCATTGTACAGGATGCCCTGATTATACTTCTTCGAATTTGATGCCTTCACCGAAACTGGCGGTGAGAACATCGACGATCTGAGCCGTTTCCCCATCGGAGGCATCCAGCTCGCCGGAATGCTTCGCTTTTTCCTGCTGAACGGCAGCAGCGGAAGGCGACGCCGAAGGAGACGGGGGTACCGGCTGCGCAACCGCGGTCGGAGCCGGAGTCGAGGGGATAGACGTGGGTGGAGCCTCTTCGCCGGACGGGAAGGAACCGTATGCATCCAGCGGCACCCTGTCATCGGCATCCTCGACGGGCGTGGTGACCGACGAAAGTGGCGTCGTCGAGGCGGATGGCACAGGCGTAGGCGCGGAAGCCTCCACCGAAGGCGTAGGCGCCGCAAAGGAGGTGGGGGCACCCGGACGTACAACGGGTTTCGACGATTCAGCGGGTGCAGACGCACCCCCCTGCGCCAAAGCCAAACGGAAGGGCAGCGATCCCCCGGCCACCTTTTCCAAGGTGCGGGCAAGAAGTTCGCGCACCTCCTTTTTCTGAGCCGCTTTATAAGCAAAGGAGTTATCCGCCGCGAATTCGACGAGAATACCCGATGTCTGCGTGTCGGAAGAAACCCGGGCATTCATGAACAACACACCACGTGCAGGGTTTTCCTTACGCAATGCCGCCGTCACGGAATGCCACAGGCGTTGCAGGGCGGCCGGATTGGATACGTCCACCGAAGACGAAGGGACCGCCGAAGCCTGTGCCGCCTGCGCTGCAGGAGGCGCCGCCACAGGGGACGGAGAAGAAGCATCGGCGAAAACGGCGCTACCGACTTCCACCGCCGAAGCGTCCGTCACGGGCCGAGGTGCGACGGGCTGCGCGGCCGGATTACCCGAAACGGCCGCCGAAGATCCAACCTGAGAGGCATGCAACGGGGCCGGGGTGGAACCCTGAGTGACGTTTACCGGCGATGCCGATCCGGCGGGTTCGGACACGACATCCGATGCGGTAGACGGTGTCATGGCGAGGGGCGGCACCAAAAAGTCCCCTTGTGCCAGCCTCATTTCAAGAGCCTCGACGCGTTCGGCAAGCGCTTCGAGTGTGAAGTCGGAATCGGGGCGCACCATGCGCGTCAGAGCGATCTCGAAACTCAAACGGGGGTTGCTGGACAGGCGCAACTCCTTGATGAGATCGCCCAACACCTGCAGAATGCGGCTTAAACGATCTCGGCCGTAATACGTAAGTTCGCCCACCATGGTGGTACGGGTGGCGTCACTGACTTCGATCTCCACTTCGTTATCGGTCATGGAGAGCAGGTACAGATCGCGATAATGCTCGGCAAGATCACGGACGAACTGAGCGAGATCGGCGCCCGTTTCCACATAACGTGCCACCCAGTTGAAGCAGGTGGCGGCATCACGCCTGCCTATGGCCAGAACGATTTCCGATACATCCGTATCGTCGAGGGAACCCAAAAGATTTTGAGTACCCTCCAACGTAACCCGCCCCTCGCCGAATGCGATAAGCTGCTCGAGCGAGGTGAGGGCATTGCGCATGCCCCCTTCGGCACGATGGGCTATAAGATCAAGGGCCTCCCCTTCGAATTCGACTCCCTCTTCGACGCATACGGCACCCAAACGGGCAACGATGGCTTCGGTGGCGATACGGTGAAAATCGAATCGCTGGCAACGGGAGTGAATGGTTTCGGGAACCTTCTGGGGATCGGTGGTACACAGGATGAACACCACGTGCGCAGGAGGCTCTTCAAGCGTTTTAAGAAGGGCGTTGAAGGCCGCGGTCGACAGCATGTGAACCTCGTCGATGATATATATCTTCACCGAACCACGCGTGGGGGCATACTGTACGCGACTGATGATTTCCTCACGCACGTTTTCGACACCGGTGCGACTAGCCGCGTCGAGTTCGTAAACATCAGGGTGATTACCTGCGGCGATAGCAAGGCATTCGGGACAGGTGCCATCGGGATCGACCGTGGGCCCTTTTGCGCACAGAAGCGCTTTGGCCAGAATACGGGCCGTCGTGGTTTTACCTGTGCCGCGCGGTCCGCAGAACAGATAGGCATGGGACACCTTGTTCTGTTCGATGGCGTTTTTAAGGGTGCGTTCGATATGTTCCTGACCCACGATATCCCGAAACGTCGAGGGGCGATATTTTCTGTAAAGTGCCTCTGTCATGATCTGCCTACTCCCCGTTTTTCCGATGGTGATGGCTATAAGCGCCGACCCAGGTGGAAACTACGAATGTTTCGCGTCCGAAGAATCGTCCTCGCGTGCGTGTTTGCCGCGCATCATACGCTCCGCTTCGATGGCGGTCTCGACCTGAAAGTCCCGCGTACCACTTTTACGGGCGGCCAAAGCACCTTTGATGACACCGATGAAAGCCGGAGCAACCGATACGGCCACGATGCCGAGCACGATGATCTCAAAATGGTCCTGCACGAACGGAATACCTCCGAAGAAGTAACCCACCAATACGAACAAGCTGACCCAGGAGATGCCGCCCACCGCATTGAAGAAGGTGAATTTAGCGAAGTTCATATGACCCGTGCCCGCGATGAACGGAGCAAAGGTACGGAAAAAGGGCATGAAACGCGTAATGACGATGGTCAGCCCACCATAACGTTCGAAGAAATGATCGAGCTTCGCCATGCGTTCGGGAGTGAGCGCCTTCACGCGACCGGAGTCGATGATGCGCTTGCCGAAGAAGCGGGCGATCCAATAGTTCGAGGTGTTACCCAGAATAGCCGCGACGTAGAACACCACCAGCGTCACCCCGACGTTCAGTCCGCCACCGTTGGCGGAGAATACACCTGCCGCGAAAAGCAGTGAGTCACCAGGGAGAAAGGGAAAGAAAACCAAACCCGTTTCCACGAACACGATGAGGAAAAGCGGGGTATAGACCCACACGGAACCGAGAGTGAGAATCCATCCGGCTATGGCGGCTCGAGGATCTTGCAATAATCCGACGAAGAAATTGATGAGGTCCAAGAGTTTCATCCTTTACATAAATTAAGTATTCCGAATAGGCGAGGGCGCTCGTCAGCGGTCCCTTATGGCTGCTTCCTCCCGGACCTGACCAGGTTCGGAACTTGGCGCCGCCCAAGCCCATTCGAAATACTCATGTACCGCGAACCAGTATAACCCAAGGCCCCTAAAGGGGGCAGAGCGTGAAGGTGAGCATTACCAAATGTCCACAGGAAGGGTACCGAGATACAAACGGAGGCTTACGAAAGCACACGGGGGGCACGCATGGACGCCGATGAAGGAACGGGTGATGTCCGCCCATTTCCCACCGGAGCGAAACCGATACCCATATATCCGCTACGCATCTGCGCGAAACAACCGATCCAGTTCACCCTTGACCTCCCCCAGCGAATACAGACTACCCGCAACACAGACGATATCGTCTTCGTCGGCAAGGGCGAACGCCCGCTCGAGAGCTTGAGGGATGCCGCCCTCTTCATAAACGGGAACACCCGTTTCGGATGCATCGCGCAGAACACGACGCCATGTGTCGGCAAGATCGGACGCAGCGAGAGCACGGGGATTCGGAGGTGCGAAACAGATGACGGCTTCGGCGAGGTCGCAGAGAGAGGCCACCATGTCGGAATAATCCTTGTCAGCCAAAACACCGAAGACGAACAACGCCTTCTTGCCCGGATAACAACACTCCAGCGAATCCGCCAGAACGCGGGCACCATCGCCGTTGTGCGCGCCGTCGAGAATGACGACGGGCCTTCGATGCACGATTTCGAAACGACCGGGCCACGAGGTGTGCGCCAGCCCCGCACGAAGCGCCTCCTCGGGGATAGCCCACCCACAAGAGCGCAAACAATCGATGACCTCGACGGCAAGGGCCGCATTGGAGCGCTGATAGAACGCGGCGAAAGCGATACTCAGGTTCTTATGGGATCGATAGGAAAAACACGTATTATCGCCTTGTAGGGCCTTCGGATCGACGAACGTCAAAGGCGCATGACAGGCTTCGGCACGACGGGACAACACGTCTCGAGCCGAATCTTCCTGCAGCGCGCTCACCACAGGCACTCCCCGCTTGATGATGCCCGCCTTTTCGGTGGCTATTTCGGGTAAGGTGTCACCCAGCAACGAGCAGTGATCCAAAGACAGGGGCGCGATGACCGAAACTTCGACCGAGGATATGACGTTGGTGGAATCCAACCTACCCCCCAACCCCACTTCCGCGACCACGATATCGCAAGAGTGTTTCGCGAAATGCGTAAAGGCGACGGCGGTCATCAGCTCGAATTCGGTAGGATGATCGGACATCGCATCGGCTACCACCTTGACCTCACGCGTCGCTTTCATAAGATCCTGTGCGGAAATATCTGCGCCATCTATGCGGATACGCTCTTCGAAGCGCACGATATAGGGGCTGGTGAACAACCCCACCCGATAACCTGCCTCACGAAGAATCTGCGCTAGGAAAGCACATGTCGAACCTTTACCGTTCGTGCCCGCCACGTGCACGAAACGCAGAGAATCCTGGGGGTCACCCAAGCCGGCCAGAAGCTCCCGTATGCGATCGAGCCCGAGGTTCATCGTTTGCCAACGGGGGGTGTTGATGTAGGACACCGGATCGAACGAAGCCCCTTCTTCCGTCATCATGATCGAATATCCCCCCTTATAATCAACGTACCCGCAGGACGCGGGTACGTGGACGTTTTTGCGAATTTCGAAACGTGTCGCTATTCACCGTGCAAAACCCCGCCCTCACGCAAGGGTTTTGAGGTAGGACACTATTCCCGCAGCCGCTTTCTTACCCGCGCCCATAGCCAAGATCACGGTGGCGGCACCCGTCGCAACGTCGCCGCCCGCGAAGATGTTGGGGCGCGAGGTGACACCCGTCTCCTCGTCGGTGACGATGAGACCACGCGCAGTGGTATCGAGTCCGTCGGTGGTCTGCCCTATGAGTGGGTTGGTCTTCGAGCCGACCGCGATGATGAACATGTCGCACTCCATGGTGAAGTTGCTCCCCGGAATTTCCTGGGGGCGGCGACGGCCCGAAGCATCGGGCTCACCCAATTCCATGGAAACGCATTCGAGCTGGGTGATCCACCCCGCATCATCACCGATGGCGCGAACGGGATTGGTGAGCAGGGAGAACTTGATGCCCTCCTCCTGCGCATGATGAATTTCCTCTTCGCGGGCGGGCATCTCCTCGAAGGAACGACGATACACGATGGTGACATCGGCTCCGAGACGCTTGGCTGTACGTGCGGCATCCATGGCAACATTACCGCCACCGACGACCACACAATGCTTACCCGCATAAACCGGGGTCGCATATTCGGGGAACTTGAACGCCTTCATGAGATTCACGCGCGTCAGAAGTTCATTCGCCACGGACACGCCGTTGAGTGCTTCACCTTCGATGCCCAGATACGTGGGTAGACCGGCGCCCGTTCCCACGAACACCGCATCGAATCCCCGCTCATCGATAAGCTCATCGATGTCGTAGAGCTTGCCGATGACGGCATTGGTTTCGAAGGTGACCCCGTTGTCGGCTATCTCGGCGACTTCGCGCGCGACCAGATCCTTGGGGAGACGGAACTCGGGAATACCGTAGACCAGCACGCCCCCCACTTCATGTAACGCCTCGAAGACCGTAACCTTCACACCGCGGCGAGCCAATTCGCCGGCACAGGTAAGCGAAGCGGGGCCCGACCCGATCATAGCAACCTTGAAAGCCGAATAATCGATACCGTCATCGATGGTTTCATCGGATGCCAATTCGGCAGCGAGCGCACTCGCCGCTTCCTCAGGATGCTCCATCGCCCAATCGGCGACGAAGCGCTCCAGACGACCGATACCGACGGGCTCGCCGTTGCGACCACGCGTACAGACGCCTTCGCATTGGTTTTCCTGCGGACACACACGTCCGCAGATGGCGGGAAGGGCATTCTTCGCTTTCACGATGGCGTACGAACGAGCGACATCGCCCTCGGCCAATGCCGCGATGAACGACGTGATGGGAACACCGACGGGACATCCGTCGATACAGGGGGTTTTAGGGCAATGAATACAACGCTTCGCCTCATTGATGGCTTCCTCGAGCGTATAGCCGAGCGCCACCTCGTCGAAATTGGCCGACCGGATACAGGGATCCTGCTCGGCGATGGGGGTTTTCTCCTTCTGTCTGTTTACCTCGGCTGCCATCTAGCATCCACCTTTCAGACGACATACATGTTCCTTCGCTTCAGCTTCAAAGGAGCGGAATTGGGTATTGCGGCGCATGGCTTCATCGAAATCGACCAAATGGCCATCGAAATCGGGACCGTCGACGCAAGCATGTTTATATTCGTCACCGACGCGCACGCGGCAACCCCCGCACATGCCCGTTCCGTCGATCATGATGGGATTCATGGAGACATAGGTTTTGATGCCATAGGGCTTGGTGGTTGCGGCGACGAACTTCATCATGATCAGCGGCCCGATAGCCAAAACCAGATCATAGTCGGCACCTTCGTCGATACGACGCTGCAGCGCTTCGGTCACCAGACCCTTGTTACCGTTGCTACCGTCGTCGGTCATGATGATGAGACGATCGCAGATGGGGCGGAATTCATCTTCGAGCAACACGAGATCCTTGGAACGGAAACCCGTGATGACATCTACTTCGGCTCCGTGTTCGTGAAGCCACTTCGCCTGCGGGAACGCGATAGCCGTACCCAGGCCGCCGCCGATGACGCAAGCACGCCGAGCTCCTTCGAGATGAGTGGGAAGACCCAGCGGGCCGGCGAGAGCGGAAAGGGTATCGCCCGACTTCAAGCGGGAAAGCTCGATGGTGGTCGCGCCAACCGCCTGAAAGATGACCGTGATCGTTCCCGCTGCGGCATCCGAATCATGCACGGTAAGCGGAATGCGCTCTCCGTGATCGTCGATACGTAGCAAGACGAACTGTCCCGGTTGAACCTTGCGCGCGATGGCGGGCGCGGAAATGACCATCTTCGTCACTTCCGCATTAAGCGGCGAGGTGTCGATGATTGGATACACGTAAGCTTCCCTTCTGCTGACCGATGATATACGTGAAAGCATTGCAAAACACTTCCACGGGGCTTGAGATTCTACCGCATCTCACAGCCGAAAACACCCGTGACGGACAAATGTTCCACGCAAGGACGAAATGACTATTTAAGGGGTTTCCAGTCTTTGCCGACAACGACCTGGATGTCCGTAGTCAGGGAATAATAGACGCTGGCATACACCGCACGTCCCACACCGAGATCGTCGACAATGGCTTGAGCGGCTGCCTGATTACCCTGATCCTTATAGATGACGAGGGTTTCATTGTAGACATAGGAGTCCGCATTGCCGGTGTCCTGAACGACGTATCCGGCGGCAGTGAGCTTGTCGGCAACCTGGATGGCGAACCCATCGGTGCCCGAACCGTTGCGCACGACAAGGGAAAGCGCCGCCTTGTCAATGCCGCTGGTATCGACCGACAGATTGGGATCATTACCCGTAGTGAACTGTTCGCGCATCTGATTCCAGCGAGTCGAATTCACCGAGAAGAAGGTTTGATCGCCGACGACGGACTGAGACCCCGGCATGGTGGCCATGGGCAACGACTCCGTTTTACCGTATGTCTCGCCTAAGGCGACCAACTTCGCGTAATCCATATCGGTTTTGATGTCATGGGAAAGCGAATCTATGGTCATCACGAAGTCCAACCCGCTCTTGGCACTGATTTTTTCGATCAGAGCCGAAAGAACCTGCGCCTGAATAGCCGCCCGATCGGTACGACCCTCCAGATAATTCGTTGAGCTGACATAGGTCAATGCCGCCTGCCCGTCGAGGGTCTGCTGCCCGACACTCAAAACGATAGAGCTCACCATGGGATCATCCACTCGCTGAGTAACGTCGATGTCGATACCGCCGAGGCCATCGACCAAAGAGACGAATCCGCTTTCGTTGATGCGCACGTAATGAGCGATATCCACATTGGCGATGCCGGAAACACGCCTGATCAACTCGGCATTACCGCCGGCATGCAGAGCATCGCGAAGCATGTCGTCTTCCTTGTTCGCATACGTGACGGCTATATTGTTGGGTATGTTGACCAAAGCCATGGTGTTGTTCTTGGGGTCGACGCGCAGCAATGAAAGATAACTTGCCGCAACGCTCGCCTGCCCATCATCGGAAACCCCGGCCACCAAAACGTAATACGGGTCATCGGCCGCGGCAGGAGCGACGAGCGCGGAAGTGGCATCGGAATCATCAAGGGCCAGAGAGGAGGACACCGATGCCTGGAAGGCGCACGAGCCCAGCCCGAACGCCGCACCCAGCACCACCACGATGATGCCCAGCGCAAGCAGAATGTTGACACGATGGCGCTTCTTCATGAAATCCTCGGTACGGGAGCGACCCGTTCGATGACGCGCTGTCCGCTCGTCGACGGAATGGGTACTGGGGCGCATCTGGTGAATTTCGGCCGTACGCGAAGTGAGGGATGGCGTGCTTTTGCGCAAGGAGAACGACGAGCGTGACGAAGCGTGGGACCCACCCGACGAAGCGTGGGTTCCCACGATGGAAGAAGACCATTTTTTCGAACGACGTGACGAAGGACGCTTAGCCACCGTGTACCTCTCTTGATCGAATATCGATTCACCGCCGCAATTGCCGTGGCACCCATCTTCGAGCGCCATGGGCGGATGGGCGGCGAAGTGCTTCTCTACCTACTGACGCGCTCCACCTGCGCACCGAGACTCTGCAGCTTACCGACATAGTCTTCGTAACCACGATCGATATGATGGATGTCGTAGATGTGAGTCTCCCCTTCGGCCGCCAAACCGGCCAGCACCAAGGCTGCACCGCCGCGCAGGTCGGTTGAGGAAACGGGGGCACCCTGCAACGTATCCACTCCTTGAATCAAAGCATGATGCCCGTCAATGGATATCTCGGCGCCCATACGATTGAGCTCGGAGGCGAACATGAAGCGGTTCTCGAATATGTTCTCCGAAATAACCGAATTGCCCTGAGCTACGGAAGCCAACAGTGTGAACTGGGCCTGAAGATCGGTGGGGAATCCGGGGTGCGGAAGCGTTTGGATGTCGATTGCCTGTAGGGGCACATCACGCTCGATGGTGATGGAGTCGGATGTCGTGGATACCTTGCAACCCATTTCCTCGAATTTCATGAGGGCCATACGGAGAAAAGAAGGATCTACACCGGTCACCGTCAAAGGTCCGCCCAATAACGCACCGCCGGTAAGAAACGTACCCGCCTCGATGCGGTCTCCGACAACCGCATGATCACACGGATGCATATCCTCGAGGGAAACCCCGTGCACGACGATGGTAGGTGAACCCGCGCCTTCGACATGGGCCCCCATGGCGTTGAGCATGTTGGCGAGATCGACGATCTCCGGTTCACGCGCCGCATTGTCGATGGAGGAAACACCCTGCACGGTCACTGCGGCCATCATCATATTCTCCGTCGCGCCGACACTGGGAAACTCCAGCAGAACATCGGCCGCATGAAGCCCCTTGGGTGAAGAAGCATAGAGGTAGCCATGGTCGTTTTCGAAATGCACACCGAGCGCTTCGAGGACCTTGAGGTGCATATCTATCTTACGTGCACCGATCTGGCAGCCGCCGGGCATCGCAACGCGGGCGCAGCCGAAACGACCGATCAGGGGACCCAGCACCGAAATACTGGCCCTCATCTTGGAAACCAATTCGTAGGGGGTTTCAAACCCTTCGACCCGCTCGGTGTCGATGGTGATGGAATGACCGTCGCGCTCCACCGTAGCACCTAAGCTACGCAGTACTTCTATCATGATCTCGATATCGGAGATATGGGGAACGTTGTGAAGGACCGACTTTCCCTGGCCCAACAGCGAGGCGGCGATCAATTTGAGAGCGGAATTCTTCGCACCACTTATCGCAACGGTGCCCATAAGGTTGTCGCTTTCGCGCGCTATGATGATTTCCTGTGCCATGACACCTTCGTCCGATCCATTTCAAAAGCGTATCAAATCGGGTTCATTTCGGAACCTTCACCAGTATGACAGAGAAGCCCTCCGAAGGCTGCTTTTTCGCAAAACCTTCGGGAGGGCTTCAAAGAAGATTCAAGGGAGCGTTTACTCGCCGAGCATGAATCGGGTGAAGGAGACGATCTCGATCGTGGTGCCCAAAGACTTGGCCACCTCTTCGGTGTACTGAGTAACGGACTGATCGGGGTTCTTCACGAAGGGCTGCTCGGTAAGGCAGTTCTCCTTGTAATACTTCTCCATACGGCCCGTAGCCATCTTCTCCTGAATGGCCTCGGGCTTACCGGATTCGGCAGCCTGAGCCATGTAGATGCTCTTCTCGTGTTCGATGACGGCGGGATCGACCGAATCACGCGTAGCTGCGACGGGGCTGGCCGCGGCAACCTGCATGGCGATATCTCGACCGTACTTCTTGAAGTCATCGTTGGTGGCGAAAGACGTGTCACCGAGTTTGAACTCGACGAGGACGCCGATCTTGCCGCCGCCGTGGATGTAGCTTGCAACCGCGCCTTCGGGCTGGTTGGCATAGGCGAAGCGGGAAAGCTGGATGTTCTCGCCGAGCGTATGGATGGCATCGGTAACGATGGCTTCCACCGTCTCGCCTTCGAATTCGCTTGCCTTCAAGGCATCCAGATCGGCAGGCTTGTTAGCAAGAACCGCATGAGCGATTTTGTCCGCATACGCCTTGAATTTCTCATTCATGCCGACGAAGTCGGTTTCGCAGTTGAGCTCAACCAGGGCACCGGACATGCCGCAATCGGAAACGAGCGCCATAACGGTACCCTCGTTGGTTGCGCGACCGGCCTTCTTGGCAACGGAAGCCAAACCCGCCGTGCGCAGTACGTCGACGGCCTTTTCGATGGAACCTTCGGCCTCGACGAGCGCTTTCTTGCACTCCATCATTCCGGCACCGGTGATTTCACGAAGCTCTTTGACGAGAGCTGCAGTAACTTCTGCCATGGGTTTCCTTTCGTGTAGGAGAGGAAACGCCCCGTATCATGCAAGGCGTTTCCCGGTTTTCAATACGTTCAGAGTTCTCTTACTCAGCTGCGGGAGCAGGAGCAGCCTCGGCCGCAGGAGCTGCGGGAGCGGCTTCGGTGGTTGCGGGAGCAGCCATTTCCTCAACCGTGACGGGCGCACCGATACCGGCGATAACCGCATCAGCGATGAAGTCGGCGAGCAGGCTCACCGAACGGATGGCGTCGTCGTTGGCAGGGATGCCGTAATCGACGTCGTCGGGATCGCAGTTGGTGTCAAGTGTGCCGATGACGGGGATATCCAAACGACGAGCCTCGTGGATGGCGATCTGCTCACGATTGGTGTCGATGATGAAGATGGCATCGGGGGTCTTCTTGATATTGCGGATACCGTTGAGGTTGGTCTGCAGCTTGGCGAGTTCCTTGTGAAGAAGGATCTGCTCCTTCTTGGGAAGCTTCTCCATGCGACCGTCGGCGTCCATAGCCTCAAGTTCTTCCATGCGGTTCACGCGGGAGCGGATGGTGACGAAGTTGGTGAGCATGCCGCCGAGCCAACGTGCGTTCACGTAGGGCATACCACAGCGGTTCGCTGCTTCGGCGATGGGCTCCTGAGCCTGCTTCTTCGTGCCGACGAACAGGATGGTGCCACCCTTTTCGGCGATACGGGACACTGCGGAATAGGCGGCGTCGAGACCGAAGAGCGTTTCCTTCAGGTCGATGATATAGATATCACCGCGGCTACCGAAGATATAGGGCTTCATTTTGGGGTTCCAACGGCGCGTCTGATGGCCGAAGTGGGTGCCTGCGTCAAGCAGGGTCTTGATGTTGACCTTGGTCATGGTTTCTCCATTCGTTAATCCTCTGTACGACTTCATTCCCGCATTCGCAGCCTTTTTCGGTGGCCACTGGCAAACACGAGTCCATCGCACATGTGTAATAAATCAGCCTTTGCATTGTATCAGCATTCGCGGCGAAAGCAAGGAACGCCACGGGAAATGTGCACGTACGGTGATGAGACCAACCACCCCCGCAGATCCTCACAGGCATTCATCCCTTCCCATCGACACTCCGCAACCATGATGAAACAAGAAGCAGGCGGAACGAATCCACCTACTTCATCATGTTTCCGTATGTTCGAATGCTCCTAGCGGCCGGCCAAGACATCCAAATCGACAGCGCCGGTGACCGAACCGTCGGCCAAAGCCGCATCGATCTGATCCTGCGTGTAGCCCAGCTCACGCATGACGTCGACCGTCGAACTACCCAACTTGCCGGTAGGCGTGAAGTCGGGAGCAGGTACGGAATCGAACTGAATGGGCACCGTAGGGATGTTCCGCTCGCTTTCGGGATACTTGATCTTGACCAGATAATCGTTATCCCATACGTTCTGATCCTCGTAGACGTCGAGTGGCGTCTGGCACAGTTCGATAGGAATGCCAGCATCCTTGAAAAGCTTCAGGGCTTCGGCGGTGGTCATCTTGGCAAGCGCTTCGTCGAGAATACCGACGACTTCGGCGTTCAGAGAGGCTTCGTTCATCTTGACGCAATTGACGTAACGCGCGTCATCGATCAGGTCGTCACGACCGATGAGACCCATGATCTTGTTGTAGTCACGGTCGTATTCGGGGTCGCACATGGCGATATACTTGCCGTCACCGGTCATGTAGACATTATTGAAGGGGCAGATGACTTCGAGGCGGCTCTTGGGATACGGATTGCCGTACTGAGCCGAAATCATACCCGTCATCAACGTGTAGACACCCGCATGCTGCAACGCGCAGGTCACGTATTCGCCCTCACCCGACTTTTCGCGCCCGATAACCGCCGCACAAACACCTGCTGCCAAGAACATGGAGGCTTGCAGATCGCCGTAACCGTTGGTGGGGATCATGGGCGAGTCGCCGCGATTGACCGTGGTACCGAACACGCCGCCACGCGCCATATAGCAGGTGACATCGAATCCGGGGTCATCCTTTTCGGCGCCGCGCTTGCCATACCCCAGACCGTGGCCCATGATGAGGCGCGGGAACTTGGCATGGAGCGTTTCCCAATCCAATCCCATTTTGACGAGGGACTTGTTACGCGTATTGGTGATGAACACATCCGCCTGAGACAGAAGCTTGAGCATGACTTCGATACCCACCTCCGACTTGAGGTTGAGTGCGATGAAGCGCTTGTTGAGATTGACCATATCGAATGCGAGGTTTTCCTCGTCGGACATGGGCATGTTGAACACGGCGGCCTGCGTCACGCGACAGGGATCGCCTTTGGCGGCTTCCACCTTGATAACGTCGGCGCCCCATTCCCCCAGTACACGACCGGTTGCAGGGGTTGCCATATAGGTAGTCAGATCGACGACCTTGATTCCCTCTAGTGGTTTCATGATTCTCCTTTCCCCTCCCCCGAGTATCACGTTGCAGCGCCCCCAAAGCGCCTGAGAACACGTCATCATTCGGCAACACCCTCGGAGAAAAATGTGTTCGTTTGTTTCATTATAGGAAAGGAGTGAAGGGAAAAGACCTCCCAATCACCGTTTCTTGACCAAAACGCGAGGTTGTTCGAAAAAACTATATCGATGCCGAGGTTATTACTTTTCCCTATCACGCAGAGCACGGAGTTTGGCAAGCGTGTCGGCATCGATACGCTCGGCGACGGTGGCCTTACGCTTGGTGGCGACGGATTTTTCCCGACGCGCCTCTTCGCGCAGCTCATCCATTTCCCTGCTGAAACCGTCGGCACTCATGCGATCCACCCCGCCGCCGAACACCGTGTCCTGGATGGTGGCATCGCTGGTAACCACCAGCGTTTCGAAACGAGCCTCACGTGCATCGTGGGCCAATTTTTCGATCACCTTGTCGGCTGACGATCCGTGGGGAGAGAACACCACCTTCACACCGCCGACATGTTGGGTCTTGCCGGCCGATTCGTCGTTTTCGGCGGCATCGAAGACGATGACGGCACGATATTCACTGCCGGCGAAAGCGGCAACGTCGCTGATCAACGCCTCGCGAACCTTGTTGAACGTATCATGGGTATAATCGGGATCAAAACGCAAAGGACGGTAGCGGAACCCGCTGCGGAGCACGTTGTAGCCATCGACGATGAGCATCTTTCTTCTCTGCTTCGCCACGGGAATCGAAGCTCCTATCTTCCCCGAACGGATTGGCGCATCCACTCGTACATGCACGCCGTGGCGGCCTGGGCGACATTCAGAGATCCGATGTTGCCCGCCTGCGGAAGGCTGATGAGGAAGTCACAACGCTCCCGGGTAAGACGGGCGAGACCCTCACCTTCGCTGCCCATTATCAAGCCGATACGTCCGGCCATAGGTGCATCCCAAATGGTTTCGCTTGCCTGTTCGGAAGCCCCCGCAACCCAGAAATCAGCCTTCTTGAGACGTTCGATAAACTGCGCGATATTGCTCACCTGGGCGAGCTTGATGTGTGCGATAGCCCCGGCGGAACTTTTGTAGGTAGCCGCCGTGACGCGGGCGCTGCGTTTATTGGGAATGATGATGCCCGAAGCGCCCACCACTTCGGCGGATCGTGCGATGGCGCCGAGATTACCCGCGTCGGTAATGTGGTCGAGTATCACGATAAGCGCCGATCCATCGCCTGTTTGCGCCCGAGCGACGGCGTCGTCGATAATGGACTGGGCATTGGCATAGGAAAACGGTTCGGCCTCGAGCATGATACCCTGATGGGAGCCGCGCTCCGAGCGTTCGTCGAGATCACCGCGGCGAACCTGCTTGACCGAAACACCCATCTTATGGGCGCGGCGCACGATGTCATCGAACACCTTATCACCCTTCATGCCTTCAGCCACATACAGACACTTCACCGGGACCTGGGTTCTGAGGGCCTCGAGTACAGGACGCTTTCCTTCGATATATTCAGCCATCGCCTCTTCTTTCGTCGTTTGTCTTGGAAGTGTACCACGGTATCGACACCGTGGTACACGGAGGCCGACACGAAACGTCATGTGGGACCGGAGAGAAGCGTGCGCCCGAAACGCAGCAATACGTATAAGGGAAGTAAAGTGGCTGGGCCAGCAGGATTCGAACCTACATAGCTGGTACCAAAAACCAGAGTCCTACCATTGGACGATGGCCCAGTATATCCGCGCGGTTTCCTTCCCGTGAAGAGAGGAAAGCGGCTACGCAGAGTATCGATTATAGCGCATTTATCCGCAAAGAAAAGAAATCGATGAACAAGAATGCCACCGTCACCTGCAACACGGAGCGAAAAGGGTACAGGGGTGAATCAGAACACGATACCCAAAGCATCGAAGGCACAACCCCAACACACGCCTATCAGCCACAATACGCACACGATGATGACATTGTTTTTCAAGGGACGATTGGCTCGGAACAAGACCAGCAATCCCACCCCGGCTGAAACCAACAAACCGCCCATCATGGCACCGGTGCTGATGGTCTGTTCGAGGAAGAGTTCGGTGATCACCACACTGGCAGCGCAGTTGGGAATAAGGCCCACCAAGGAAGCGGCGGCCACGGACAGAATGGGCTGAGCGGAGAGGAACTGTGCGAGCGCGTCTTCGCCGACGAGAGCGATGAGTGCATTCAAGACAAGCGTGATGAGAAAGATGAACAGAAGCACTTGAGCCGTATGGCGCAGGGCGCTGACGAAAATACCCTCTTCACACTTGCAGTGCTCCTGTTCGCACAGATCGTGAATATGCAGATGCTCGTCACGATGACGGGAAACCAAGCGTACCACGCCGTCGACGACGAAGCCCATCAACATACCGATGATAACCTTGGCGGCAAGGATTTTGGCGATGATGAGCGGATCGGCCTGTTCGGCTATGAGGATGGGCAGCATCTCATCGGAGGTGGCCAGATAGACCGAAAGCAACGACCCCAGCGTGATGACGCGTGCCGCATATAACGTCGATGCCGCCGCGGAGAAACCGCATTGGGGGAATGCCCCCACCAGTGCGCCGATCACCGGACCTGCACCGCCGGCACGCTGAACCACCTCTTCGGCTTTGGACCCCGCCTTATGCTCGATGGCTTCCATGGCCAAATACGTCAGGAACAGAAAAGGGATCAGTTTGACCGTATCGATCAGCGCATCGGTGAGTATGTCAACGAAGAATTCCATCGGGCGAGATTCTATCACGGCGATCAGGTGGAATCGGCAGGATCCGCCTCATCGGCATGATTCGTCCATAGCCGCAAGGGCCATCGCACGATCATCTACCCCGTGCGCACAGCTCCCAGAACACGACGGCGGATGCGGCGGCGACATTGAGGGAATCCACATCATGGGCCATAGGTATCTTCACCACATGATCGCATGCATCGATGGTGGCCTTGCCCAATCCGTCCCCTTCGGTACCGAAGAGCAGAGCTATCCTGTCCATCTCGGCGATGCGGGGATCATCCAAGGACAGCGCATCATCGCGCAGCGCAAGAGCCACCGTTTCGAATCCGAGGTGCTTGAGGCGACCCATACCCTGATCGGGCCAGTCCTCATACGTTGTTCCGATGCGCGTCCACGGCACCTGAAACACCGTTCCCATGGATACCCTGACGGCGCGTCGGTAGAGCGGATCGCAGCAACCCGGTGTAACCAGAAGGGCATCCACACCCAGAGCCGCAGCACTTCGAAACGCCGCACCGACGTTGGTATGGTTGGTTATATTCTCCAAAACGGCGACGACGCGGGCATCGGCAAGCAATTCCTCAACCGAAGGAAGCTGCGGACGACGCATGGCGCACAGGACACCGCGCGTCAATTCGTAGCCCGTGATGGACTCCACCACTTCAGCGGCGGCGGTGAACACGACGACATCGGGATAAGCGCTGAGAAACGGACGCATCC
This sequence comes from uncultured bacterium, assembly GCA_905214325.1. Classification (GTDB taxonomy): domain Bacteria; phylum Actinomycetota; class Coriobacteriia; order Coriobacteriales; family Eggerthellaceae; genus Anaerotardibacter. The sequence continues at coordinate 26,387 of CAJMLT010000007.1, read as the reverse complement.
GGTCCACGTGATGGTCGGGCACGAGAAAGGAAAGGGGTTCACACCCTGCCCCCAATGCGCGCTCGATCACCTTGGGCGATTCAGCGATGAAGATTCCCTTTGCCGGTTCGAGACGAGAGCGTAGCTGCACGTCGGTCAGACGGAAGAACACATCCAACCGTTCATCTTCCAGATCATCTATGGCAACGAACATCGCACTCGCCTTTCTTTCAAGGGTTTCGCGTGATGATTGTATCAAACCACGAGAAGCGCGATCAGAGGAAGCGTGACCAGGGAGAGCACGGTAGTGAGAAAGGTGCCGCGCGCCATAACACGCGAATCGCCACCGTAGGCAAGGCACATCATGATGCCCGACGAAGCGGCGGGCATAGCCGAAACGATGACGATGATAGCCAGGATGTAGGGGTCATGAATGAACAGGCCGCAAACGAAGAACAACACGATGGGAACGATGACCAGACGAAAAGCCGTGGTGAGATACGACCAGCCGTCGTTCACCATGTCTTTGAGCGGCATCTTGCCCAACGAGGAACCGATGATGAGCATGGCGGCCGGCACGGTCATCTGACCCAGAAGCTCGCAGGTCTGTCCGATGTAGCCCGAATCGGTGATGCCGAAAATCGCCAGAAACATGGCGATGAAGCAGCTTATCAGGCATGGACTCACCAACTGCTTCGCGATCATCTTTACTTGGGTTTTGACATCGCCCTTACCCTTTTTCTCCGACGTGCCCGTCGAAGCGATGAACATGAGCCCCACCGAGAACATAAATATGTTGTAGGGAATGTTGTAGATAGCGCCATAAAGAACCGAATCGGGACCGAAGATGGCACTCAGGACCGCAAAACCGATGAATCCCGTATTGCCGAAGGCGATCAGAAACGCATGGGCGCCTTTAGCCGGCTTCGAAACCCCACGGTAGAGAAAACGCACGACAAGGGCGGCCAACGCACAGATGACAAGGTAGACCACCGTCGAGTACAGAAGCATCATCATGATGGTCTGCGTATCGGGGAGATCGTTGTTGCTCAAAACGGAATTGAGAATCATGCCCGGCAAGGTCACCGTCATGACCAAACGCGAAAGCAGTGCATCGAAAGAATCGTTCATCAGATGCTTCTTGCGGGCGACAACCCCCAAGAAAACGATCGAGAACAGGATGAGCATCTGCAAACCCGTATGTTCGAGAACCGCCATATCCCCTATCACTCCCACCGCATGCACCTTTATCGGCAATTCGGGTCGAAATCTATAAAAACCTCGATGAGTATAGACCTCTCTTCACCGGTTGCATGAATATCTTTTCCCAACCGAAACAAAGAATATCCATTCATCGCGAAAATAACCCCTGATCAAACGCATCGAAAATGGTGAGCCACCGGACACACCGCAAAAAAAGAGACCGGGAAAATCCCGGTCTCTCTACAATTCATCCGTATCGGAGGAAAGGTAATCGGACAATGCCTGCGGCAGGTGCCTACATCATGCCCATTCCGCCACCCATTCCGCCGGCGCCGGCCAGAGCGGACAGGTCGGGACCTTCGGCGGGAATTTCGTTGATGGTAGCCTCGGTGATGAGGATCAGGGCGGCTACAGAAGCAGCGGACTGCAGGGCGGTACGGGTGACCTTGACGGGGTCGTTAACGCCCATCTCGATCATGTTGCCGGTAGAACCGTCGGCGAAGTTGATACCTTCACCCTTGGCCATACCCTTCGCCTTTTCGACGACGACGGAACCTTCGTAGCCGGCATTGGCCGCGATGGCGCGCATGGGGGCCTCGAGTGCCTTGCGGATGATGTCGATACCCACCTGCTCATCGGGATCGGAAGCCTTCAGAGCGTCGAGTGCGGGGATGGCGTTGATGAGTGCGACGCCACCGCCGGCGACGATACCCTCTTCCACGGCGGCCCGGGTAGCCTGAAGAGCATCCTCGATACGGCTCTTCTTCTCCTTGAGCTCGGATTCGGTAGCGGCACCGACCTTGAGAACGGCAACGCCGCCGGAAAGCTTGGCAAGACGCTCCTGGAGCTTCTCACGATCGAATTCGCTGTCGAGACGTTCCATCTCGGCGCGCATCGAAGCGATGCGGGCATCGATGGCGGCTTTGTCACCGGCGCCGTCGATGACGACCGTGGTGTCCTTGGAGACCTTGACGGTCTTGGCGGTGCCCAGAGCATCGAGTGTAACATCGGCGAGTGTCATGCCGAAGTCCTTGGACACGACCTTACCGGCGGTGACGACGGCGATATCCTCGAGGATACGGCTGCGGCGATCACCGAAGCCGGGAGCCTTGATGGCTACCACGTTGAGCGTGCCGCGCAGCTTGTTGAGCAGCAGCGTGCCGAGCGCTTCGCCTTCGACGTCTTCAGCGACGATGAGCAGAGGACGACCGGACTTCATGATCTGCTCCAACAGGGGAACGAGATCCTGAATGGAGGAAACCTTGAGATCGGTGAGGAGGATGTAGGGATCGTTGAGAACCGCTTCCATGCGTTCGGTATCGGTTGCCATGTACGGGGAAATGTAACCGCGATCGTACTGCATACCCTGAACGATATCGATATCGATGCCGAAAGTCTGGCTTTCCTCGACGGAAATGGCACCATCTTTACCGACGGCATCCATGGCCTCGGCGATCTTCTCACCGATGAGTGCATCGCCGGCGGAAATGGTTCCGACGTTGGCAACCTGATCCTTGGTGGTGATTTCCTTGGCGTCGGCCTTGATCGCCTCGACGACGGCATCGGTGGCCTGCTCGATGCCACGACGGATACCCAGCGCATCGGCGCCGGCCGTCACGTTGCGCAAACCTTCGCTCACGATGACATCGGCGAGCAGGGTTGCGGTGGTGGTGCCGTCACCGGCAACGTCGTTGGTCTTGACCGCTGCTTCACGGATGAGCTGGGCGCCCATGTTCTCCACGGGATCTTCGAGGTCCACCTCGCGGGCCACCGTAACGCCGTCGTTGGTGACTACGGGAGCACCGAACGAACGCTCAAGGGCGACGTAGCGACCCTTGGGGCCGAGGGTGACCTTTACTGCATCGGAGAGTTTCTTGACACCGGCAGCCATGCCGTTGCGGGCATCGGCTTCAAAGAGAATGTCTTTAGCCATTTGTATCTATCCTTTCGTATGGATCCTTTGATGTGAATAAGAACTATCTGTATTAGTCGGTAAACGCAGCATAGATATCGTCGGCGCGCAAGATGAGAACCTTTTCGCCATCGAGATCGATCTCGGTTCCACCGTATTTGCCGTAAATCACACGATCGCCTTCCTTGACCGGCATGGGAAGATGAACGCCTTCGTTGTTGACCTTGCCTTCACCTACGGCCAGGACGACACCGGTTTGGGGCTTTTCCTTGGATTCGGCAGCGATGTAGAGACCACCGGCCGTGGTTTCCTGAGCTTCGTCCTGTTTGACGATGATACGATCGCCGAGCGGCTTCAAGTTCATAACATACTTCCTTTCAAAAAGTCGTCTACCTTCATCAACGCAGATGCGTCAGTTACCTCTATGACTTAGCACTCGAAGATCACGAGTGCTAACCGCTACCCATATTAGCAACTTTCATTCCGAAAGCAAGAGAGCAAATAGAAAATGTGAGTCGTCTCCACTTAGATATTCCAAAGATGACGAAACCAGAGGGAAAAGCGTGGTGGTACGGATCCCATCAGGCATTTTGCGTCGACAAATGCGAAATACACGTTTGTCGGAGACCCTCTTTCAGCAGAAAAGACCCTCGAAAGGGTCTTTTCGGGAGAGAAGTTTCTTACGCAACCGTTACGAAACACCCACGTTTTCCCCGCATCAACGGTAAAACGTATCCTGAGGGAACGGAGGCTCCATAGCGCGCTTGTAGGCATAAGAATCGGCTTTCGCGATAACCTCCGTCGCTTGACGTCGATCGAAGCCGGCGGCAACGAGATCGTCGAGGGAGCGACCCTGTTCGTAATAGGCGATCAGGATCTTGTCCAGCGTCGCATAGTCTATACCGAGGCTTTTCTCATCTTCAGCGCCCGGAGACAGTTCGGCACTCGGTGGCTTGATGAGAACGTTCTCCGGAATGGGTGGCATCTGACCCCGCTCGAGGGCAACCGCATTACACCAGCGGGAAAGAGCGAACACATCGGTTTTGTAAAGCCCACCCAGCGGGGCGAATGCCCCCGCCGTATCACCGTAGAGCGTGGAAAAGCCCATCATGGCTTCGCTTTTGTTCCCCGTGTTAACCAGCATCCAACGGTAGTTGTTGGAAAGCGCCATGAGACAGACCATGCGACAGCGCGCCTGGGTGTTTTCCGAAGCAAGACCGCGCAAATCGCCTCCGACGTGCTTGACAAGCGCCCTTTCGAAACCCTCGTAGGGCTCCAATATGGATATGACCTGTGCCTCGATACCGAGGTTTTCAGCAAGACATCGGGCATCGGTGAGGGAATGGTCGGACGAATAGGGTCCCGGCAGCATGAATCCATGCACATGATCGGCCCCGAAGGCCTCCACGCACATGAGCGCCGTCAAAGAAGAATCTATTCCCCCCGAAAGACCGATGACCACATCAGTGAATCCCGCCTTGTCCGCATAGTCTTTCAGCGCCGCGAGACTCAAACGGTACTTCTGTTCCAGTTCCATCCCCTACCCCTCTCAGATCAACCTAGTGAACAGTATCGCGTCGGATTGTTTCGACCAGGTTGCGATCACATGTACAACTAGAGCGCCCTGATCTTGTCGGCCAACCAGCCGCTCCAATCCCCAACACCTTCACCGCTCGTTGCCGCCAGGGGAAACACGGGAGCACCCGGATTGAGGTTTTCTATATGGCTTTTGAAAAGTTCCTCGTCGAAATTGAATACGGGCAACGTATCCACCTTGTTGAGAAGGATGGCCGAAGCCGCCTGGAAGACGCCGGGATACTTGAGGGGTTTGTCATCTCCTTCGGGGACGGAAAGGATCATGACCTTCATATTCTCCCCCAGATCGAAGTCGGTCGGACAGACGAGATTCCCCACGTTTTCGATAATGATCAAATCGAGATTGTCGAGATCGAGCACATCGACGGCGCGACGGATCATGTCGCTTTCCAGATGGCAGGCGCCACCGGTGTTGATCTGCACGGCGGCGATACCCTGTGCTTTGATCTTCTCGGAATCGACGGAGGAGGCGATATCCCCTTCGATTACGGCGATATTGAATTCGTCACGCAGCGATTCGATAGTTGCCAGAATCGTCGAGGTTTTGCCCGATCCGGGAGAGGCCAGAAGATCCAATACGAACACCTTCTTTTCGGCGAAAAGCGCACGGTTTTCCCGCGCAAGGCGATCGTTCTTATCCAGAATGGGTTGTTTCATATCTATCTGCATAAAAGCCCCTTCCTCGGTGACTAGTCTTCTTCGTCCGGTATATCCACTTCGATCGAATCGATCTGCAGTTCCTTGCCCGCGATGATACGCGTAAGCCCACTGCCGCATCGGGGGCAGGCGACATGATAGCGATCATGATCGAATTCATAGTCGCATTCCGTGCATCGGCTGCGCGGAGATACCATGGTGATATCGAGTTCGGCTCCTTCGCACATCGTATGCTCCGAAAGCGCCTCGAAAGCGAAGACGAGCGAATCCTCGATGGCTTCGGTCATGACGCCGACCGAGAGGCTGACCTTGAGCACCCTATCGGCACCCGCCTGACGAGCGGACGTTTCGACCGCCTGCATGACGCCTGTCATGATTCCCAATTCATGCATGACCCTTACGCCTCCTCGTCCTTGCCCCACAGATGCTCTTTGCCGGCCTGCTTGAGTGCCTGCAGCTCCTCGCGCGCTTCCCGACGTTCGATCTCTTCCAGTTCCTCACGTTCCTTCTGCTGCTTGATGCGTCGCTTGAGCGCAACACGGGCGGCAAGCAGGCTGATTTCGTAAAGCCCGATCATCGCGGCGAACATGAGACCCATGGTGACAGGAGAGGCATCCGGGGTGACGACAGCGGAGAAGGTGAGTAAAACGATATAGACCACACGCCAACTCGCACGCAGCTTCGCGTAGGGAATGATGTTGAACATAACCAGATAGAAGACGACGAGGGGAAGCTCGAAGGCGCAGCCGAAGCCCAATTCGAACTTGAGGATGATGTCGATCCACTTGCTTGCCTCCGGCATCACCTCGGCGAATCCGGCCGCCTGATCGGTAAGCCATTCGAAAGCGGGGTTCAAAATGATGCAGTAACAGAACACCGTGCCGAAAATGAACAGAGCGACGGCGGCGACGAACGTGGGAATGAACCACTTGCGCTCCTTCGGCTTGAGAGCCGGAAGGAAGAAGGCGAGGATCTGCCACAGGATTATGGGAGCACACGCGACGGCGGCGGCCCAGAGGGCGATCATGATGCGCACGGAGAAAGCATCGAAGGCACCGAAGACATTGAGCAGCACGGTTCCCGATTCATCCTTGGGCATGAAATCCGCAACGGGGGCGGTCAGAAAATCGGCGATCGTCGGTGTTGCAAGGTAGAACACGCAACCCGCGATGAGCAGGCTCACCAGAACGCGCACCAAACGCATGCGGAGTTCGCCGAGGTGGTCCATCAAGGACATACGAGCCGGTCCGATAGGCATGATGTCACTCCCCCTTTCCCTGTTCCGTGGTTTCGTCCGCATCCGAGGCGGGTACAGGCGTGGCTTTTTCAGTGGAGACACGCGAAGAGCCCGAAGATGCCGGCTTGGGTTTGAGGGGCTTGTTGCCGTAGAGCTCGTCGGCCGACAGCGTGGGTTCGGGTTTGGATACGGGATGGGCCGGAGTTTCGGCAGCATCCTTTTCCCGAGCGGCAGCAGCGGCCTGTTCGCGCATGGCAGCGCGGTTGGCCTCTATCTCCTCCTGCTTGCGGCGCTCGAGGCGTTCCCTGTCGTAGCGCGCTTTGCGCTGAGCGAAACTCTCCTGAGGTTCGTCGTCGGGAGTTTTATCTTTCTTGGATAAGACTTCGAGGGGGTTTTTGAAGGGCTCATCGGCGTTGGGATCGAAGACCTCGGTCTTGATGACCGAGTTCATCTCCTCTTGGGCCTTTTTGAATTTGGCTATAGCGCTGCCGACGGTCTTGGCTATTTCGGGCAACTTATCGGGCCCGAACACCAGAAAACCGAACAGCAGAATAAGAAAAAGCTCAAACCCGCCGATACCGAACAAGACTAATCCTCACATCTCTTCACGATTCCCCGAAGGAAACTCCGTCGAGGAATGGATAGGGTTTCGTTGCGAGGTGGATCACGCACCACCACCGAGGACCAGAAGGCCCATCGTGGGCAGAGAAAGCGCCAGTGCCAAGATCACGCATACCACAACGATACCGACGCGTTTGAGGAATGCCGTACGTTCCTGCTTCGCTTCGACCTGACGCTGCCTCTCAAGAGCCTGCTGCTCCCGTTCGCGCAACTGTTTCGTCGTCGTTTTATGCTTATTGCCTTTATGAGACTTGGCCACTTTATTTCACTTTCACTCATAGCCCGAAAACACCTTAACGCACCAACCGGAAAGTGGTCGGTGTTTTTCGATAAGGAGCACCGCCGGTGCGGGGATCGCACCACCGACACCCATCACGCCGTCGGTGAAGGGACGATTCCGGCAGCGGGAAACCCCGCATCGCCTACGGCTTAAACCCTAGCGTCGATCTTCGCACTGCGAACGGAGCCGACCCCTGATATCGAGAACGTGGGCGATGTTTTTCGCCACTTCTCCATCGACATGCCACTGTCCCCGTTCATAGAGGACGTTGCCGCCGACCATCGTCATCATGACATCACCATTGCTTGCGGAACTGAGAACCGCAGAGATAGGATCGGACGTGGGCGTCTGATGGGACCCCGACAAATCGACCGCCACGATGTCAGCCAATTTGCCCACTTCGAGAGAGCCTATTTTGTCTTGGAGGCGCAAGACCTCGGCGGAACGGAGCGTGCCCATTTCCAATAACGTTTGGGACGACATGAATTCACCGACGTTCATCGCCCGCTGTACCAACAGCTCAACACGCATCTCCGTGAAGATGTCCACGAAGTCCAGGGAGCCGGGGGCATCGGTACCCAGGCCGACGCGCATGCCCGAGCGCAAAAATTCACTGACCGGAGCGACGCCCATGCCCAACTGCGCATTGAAACTCGGACATACCGCAACGGCGACATCGTGCTCCTTGAGCTTCGCGATGTCGTCGCCCTTGACGCATACGCAATGGATGGCCATGACGTTTTCGGCGTTGAAGGCCCCCCAGTTCAGCACGTAGTTGACCGGGGTCACCGCGGTGGGCAACCAAGGGGGAAGCTCCATGAATCCCTGGAGATCCGAACGATCTTCGCTTCCCACGGCGGCACCGTATTTCACGAAACGGTACTCTTCGCGACTGCTCGCGAGACACATGGCCAAAGGCACATCACCGTTGCTGTTGGCGTATTCGCTCACCCGACGATACAGCAGCGGATGGCACTGGAACGTGGGGGCGGGGGCCAGACCGAGACCGATACGGCTCGAATCGATGGAGCCCGTCCATTTTTCCAGGTCGCCATCGGCCTTCTTGAGAGCATAATTGACCAGACGCTTATCGATGGCGGCCACCTGTCGGTAGAACACGCCACGCAATCCCAGTTTCTGAGCGGCCGAGACGCATGCGCCGGTGGAGGTGATGTCGGCAATGGTGGTGATTCCGGATGAAAGAGCCTCCAAGCCACCGAGAAACGCCGAATCGTAGGTTTCTTCCGGCGTGATGCGGGAACGGAGATAGTCCATCTCCTTCATCCAGGCGGCATAGGGAAGGTCGTGGATGAGCCCGCGGAACACCGAATCCTCGATACTGGCATGAAGATCGATGAACCCCGGCATGATAGCCGCCATGCCGAAATCACGGAATTCCTCATCAGGGTAGCGCAGCGCCATCATGTCAGCCGAACCGATATCGACGATCGAGTCTCCCCGAACGAGCACCGCACCGTTTTCGATGGGATCTGAAGAAACGGGCACGATATATTGCGCGCTCAATAGCATTGGTTTTCCTCCTGCACCTCATTACTAGGAGCCATAATAGCATTGAACCGTTTCGTTTATCGGCTAATTCACAGAGCACGCACCATCGATCCATGCGGGCGGAGGGAGCGAAACAACAATCGACATGAGCTCTCCTCGACACTACCGCTCTCCCCTGCAAGCGACCACCCGCCCCCACCATAACGGGAATCCTCCTGATCGCTGGCAGCGGGCGGCGTTGTTCACTATAATCAACGGACGCACTTCGATATCCCCTCATGAAGGACCTCGTATCATCATGAATACCTCATCTCAAGCGGAAGCCGATCGCTGCATCGACACCGCCACGGGAAAAGAAGCACCCGCTGAAATTTCCTCCGAGCGCGTGAAGAAGATCTTCACCGATATCGCCTGGGATTACGAGCGCTTCAACCGTTACTCCAGCTTCGGACAGTATCGTTCGTGGCTCAAAACACTCATCGACCTATCCCCCATCACCGAACATTCCCTCATGCTCGACATCGCAGGGGGAACGGGAGATGTCACCTTCATGGCATGCGAAAGGAAGAAACCCCGCCGCATCATCTTGAGCGACTACACCCCGGCCATGCTGGAAGTGGCCGCCGACCGCCTGGAGGAGGGCGAAAATTGCGGCGTGGACGTGGAGCTTGCCGTCGTCGATGGGCAGGATATCCCCTACGCGGACAACAGTTTCGATATCGTCACCATGTCCTACGGCATCAGGAACATGCCCGAACGGGAAAAGGCTCTCTCCGAAATGTATCGCGTCCTGAAGCCGGGCGGATCGCTGTGTATCCTCGAATTTTCCACGCCGCCGAACCCGATCATGCGCTTGGGATACCGTTTCTATCTTCGTTGGGGTATTCCCGCTTGGGGCAAAATCTGCACCGGTGACGCATCAGGCTTCGTCTATCTGGCTAAATCCATCAAAGCCTTCCCCGATCAGGAAGCCTTCTGCACCATGCTGCGCAACGCCGGCTTTTCCCATATCGAATACACCAACGTCACCTTCGGTGTAGCCGCCGTTCACATAGCCCGGAAGGTCACGAAGGACGACTAGTACGCCTCGTCAAGCGATGCCTGCGCCGAAACGTCGCAATCCAATCCGAAAAACCGCTTCTGCCTGAAACGATCACGCGCCACCAACGCTATCATGGCTGCATTGTCGGTGCAGGCGCTCATGGGCGGCATGGTGAGCCGCACCCCCATGGAAGAACAGAGATCCTCATACGCACGACGGAGAGCGGGATTGGCAGCAACCCCTCCCCCAAGGCAGAATTCGCGAACACCCGTCTGCTCGATCGCGCTGCGGGCCTTGGCCACCTGAACATCGATGACCGCCGCCTGGAAACCGGCCGCCACATCCGCCCTATCGATCGGGCATCCGGCGCGCTGCTGCTTATCGAGATAAGTCATCACCGCGGTCTTCAAACCCGACAGGGAGAATTGAAGGTCCCCCGAGTGCATGAGTGCGCGGGGGAAGCGGATCGCCTTGGGATCCCCTTGGGCTGCAAGACGCGAGATAATGGGGCCGCCGGGGTAACCCAGACCCATAGCCTTGGCCACCTTATCGAAGGCTTCGCCCACCGCATCGTCGAGGGTGAAACCGAGCGTTTCATACGACCCCCAATCCAACACATGTACCAACATGGTATGTCCACCGGAAACGAGTGACACCACCATGGGCACCTCGATGTCGGGGCGGGCGAGTTTATTGGCATAGATATGACCTTCGAGGTGGTTGACGCCGATCAGCGGCACATCGGCGCTCCAGGCGAGCCCCTTGGCAAACGCCATGCCCACCACCAACGCCCCCACCAAACCGGGGGCATACGTAACCGAAACGGCGGCGAAATCACTCCACGAAAGCGATGGGTCGTTCGTTTTAATCCGCGCCTGAACAAGACATTCGTCCACCACCCCGGCGATCGCCTCGATGTGCTTGCGGCTCGCTATCTCGGGAACGACACCTCCGAAACGGGAATGGAAATCGATCTGAGAAGCGACCACATCGGCGACGATGGTTCCCGCTTCGTCGACGATAGCGGCGGCGGTTTCATCACACGAAGTTTCAATGGCCAAAATGAGACCGCCGCGAATGGATGGGATGTCATCTCGATCGCTCGCCTCGTTGATACGCAGATCCATGCCGGCAACATCGTGGTTCGCGCATCCGTCGAGCGGCGAGGCTAGGGTGTCTTCGGTGGGTAGCGGACCCGTAAAGATGACCGCATCCTCCCTATCGGAATAATAACGGGGACGCACTCCCACCCTTTCGAGCCCCATGCGCTCATAGAAACGATGAGCCCCCTCGTTGGAGGCGCGCACTTCGAGTGTGAGTTGCGTCGCGCCCAGATCGCGTGCATCGGAGGCGATGTGCCGTATCAGCTCCCCGGCAATACCCCGGCGGCGATAGTCGGGATGGGTTGCGATCTTCAAGATCTGCACCTGCCCATCGACGATCCACCCCCCTCCGTAACCGATGAGGCGGGCATTGTCTTTATCCACGCCACGCGCATCATCGTCGGCGACCTGATAGGCTGCCCACCAGGTTCGGTCCGTCCGTCCCAACTCATCGACAACAGAGGAAGCGCGCCAGGCATCACTACCCATCACCTGACTCTCCAACGCCTCCACTTCCGCCGCCCACCGCGCATCGAGCGGCTGCAGACGAATAACGGCTTCATCGGTATGAAGGGAAGTCGCATCCATGAAAGGACTCGTCGAAGCGCTTTGCCCTTGCACACCCGTAACGAGATCGCGATCGGGCATCGGGACAGCGGGGCCACCTGCGGCAGAGGCACCCTCATCCACCTGTGCGAAACGGCGACGCTCATGTTCTTCCGCATCGGAGAGTCGGGTATAGATCGGCAAGAGGACGCGGGGGTCGCCCGTCGTCGGATCATCGGGATCGATGCGCGACGAGCGCCAATCCGCCGAAGCGGCAAGCAGGAGGCCTTCACCCGTCGGACCCGTCAAAGTACCCAAGACCGATGAGGGGAGTTGCCCTCCCAACGATGCAGCGTATTTACGAAGCGCATCACCGACGACGACAACCTCTCCCCCACCGATCCAATCGGGTGCATCGGATGCCTTGATGACCATGTCGGCATTGAGACGTTCGGGCCCTTCGTCGTCCACGCGATAGCGAACGGGATAGACCTCCTTGCGCATGGCGTCACCCAACACGACGAGCGCCCCACGATAGCCCTGTTGCCACATCTGCCACGCTTGGGCATCGGAAGTGGACACGCCGAAAAGCGGTATACCCCGTCCCTGCGCGATACCCTTAGCCGTTGCCAGCGCGATACGTACCCCCGTAAACGATCCCGGTCCCCGTCCGCAGACGACACCGGCGAGATCGGCTCGGGTAAGGCCGTTTTCGATCAGAAGCTCATCGACACAGGGAAGCAATACGGTGTTGGACGCACGAAACGCACTCCGCTCCCGCGTATCCGTTTTCACGATGGTTTTCGTCGTGCGGTCGAGCGATCCGATCGCCACCGCAACGATTTCATTGGCGGTATCAAGCGCCAACACATGGTTTCCGTTCATGATGGAAGTCCTTCAGTCGAGGCGGGCCCTCCATCGTCGAAGGAGCTTCTCATCCTGCTCCCCGACAGTGCGGGCGTAGAGAACACGGGTACCTTCACCGTCGACGCATAGGCGTATCTCAAGACGGTCTTCAGGGAGGTCGGTGGTGAATTTTTCGGCCCATTCGACACAGGCGACACCATCGGATTCCACATAGTCGTAGAAGGCGATATCCACCAGATCGTCGGGCGATTCGAGGCGGTACAGATCGAAGTGATACAGGGGTATCCGGCCCGTGAGATAGGCGGCCATCACGTTGAATGTGGGACTGGTCACCGCTTCGACGACGCCGAGGCCGCCGGCCAAGCCCTGCACGAAATGCGTCTTACCCGCACCCAACGACCCTTCGAGTGTCACGACGGTACCCGGAAAGACAAGCTCGGCCAAGCGTGCCGCGCAACGTTTCGTTTCTTCGGGTGAAGAGGTTCGTGCGATCTGTATCCATCGATCATCCATAGGGCGTATTGTAGCGCAAGGTGAAGATACCTTGGATCAGCGCTCGGAGATACCCACACTTCGCTGCGCCGCGATGAGCGTGTGCTCCATGGTTATGGACGTGGTGACCGAACCGATACCACCGGGAACAGGCGTTATCGCATCAACGGTAGGCTCGACCCGTTCGTAATCGACGTCGCCGCAAAGAACGCCCTGCGTATCGAAATCGATTCCCACATCCAATACGGTTTGGCGGGGAGAGAAGAACAACTCTCCGAAGGCGCGGGCGCGACCCGTTGCGCAGATGACGATATCGGCCGCACGGGTGATGCGGGCCAGATCCTCGGTGCGGGAATGACAGATGGTCACACTGGCGTTGCGCTTCAAAAGCAGCATGGCCACAGGCTTACCGATGACCAGGCTCCGCCCCACCACGACGACGTGCTTGCCCGCGATGGGAATCCGATAATGATCGAGCATCCTGATGCAGGCCTCCGCGGTACAGGGAGCGAACACTGAAGGATCATCGGTGAACACCGCGCCGAGCGAAGCGGTGGAGATACCATCGACATCCTTGGTCATAGCCAGCCGATCACAGACGCTCTTCTCGTCCATGAACGTCGGCAGAGGACGGAACAGAAGGCATCCATGGATGGTGGGGTCGGCATTGATCGCCTGAAGTTGCGATTCCAAAGAGAATTGGGTAACGAATTCATCGAGGGCGATAACGCGAACCTCTATACCCAGCGATTCGGCGCGGCGAATAGCTGTGCGCTCATAACTGAGATCATCGGGGCGACTCCCCACACGCACGATAGCCAGTGAGGGGACGACACCTTGAGCCTTCAGGGCTTCGACGCGCGGCTTCATATCCGCAGCCATGGCGTCGATGACGGGTTTCGATTTCAAAATGAGAGCCATAAGCTATCCGATTTCCTCCACCACATAGGCGAACAGATCGTCCGCGCGGCCCGCATAGGCCTCCGTCAATTCCGCCACTTCATCGCGATAGCGTTGGGAAAGGGCGGAATCGGTCATGGACTTGACGTTTATCAGCACGTTGAGCGAAGCCGATTCGAGTGCCGCTTTGGCAAAGGAAACCGCAGCACCCACATCGGATAAAACCAAGCGAGAACCGTTATAGGCGATGAAATCGCTCAGGTCTATCACCTGTGCACAAGCCCGCATGATGGCAAGCGGAATCTCGCAGGCTCCCACCAGGGCTTTCTGCATGGCCTCCTCCTTGCATCGCGCCTGCTCGACGGTTGCCGTCGGCATCGCATAACAGCGTGAAAGGGGTTCGAAAGCACGGGCATCTTCGTCGATGAGATCGATCAACCGATCACGCACGTTCGCCAATTCGGAAAGCGATTCGATCATGCGATCCTCGACCGCGGCGAACGACTTCTTACCCACGGTCAGGTTGGCGACCATCGAAGCGAGGGCCGAGGCCAATGCACCGACATAGGCCGCCGCCCCTCCACCACCGGGTGTCGGGGCCTTACTTGCAAGAGCATCTATAAACGTACGGTCGATCATGTCCATCCTTCAAAACGAGGGTCGCCAGCAGACGACCCTCGATCACGGTTCTTCTTCGTTGTCATGTTTAGAACAAGCCGGATATCTTTCCCGTCGCATCGACGTCGATACGACAAGCCGCCGGCTCCTTGGGGAGACCGGGCATCGTCATGATATCACCGGTCAGCGCAACGATGAAGCCAGCGCCGGCCGAAACCTTCAGATTGCGCACGGTGATGCGGAAATCGCGCGGTGCACCGAGTTTCGTCTGATCATCCGAGAAGCTGTATTGGGTCTTCGCCATGCAGATAGGCATAGCCGAAAAACCCAAGGCTTCGAGTTGAGCGAGGTCTTTCTTCGCAGCAGGCGTGAAGTCGACGCCGTCGGCATGGTAGACCCGCGTGGCGATAGCTTCGATCTTCTGCTCGATGGAGAGATCGTCGGTATAGGAAAACGTGAGGTCACCGGGTTCGTCGCACAGGCGAATCACTTCCTCGGCGAGAGCGATACCGCCTTCGCCGCCCTTGGCCCACACCTGGGAAAGAGCGACATTCACGCCACGCTTCTTGCATTCGGCCTCGATGAGATCGATCTCGGCGCGGGTGTCGGTGGGAAATTCGTTGATTGCGACCACACAGGGAAGATTGAAAACCTGCGTGATGTTATCCACATGCTGCAACAGATTGGGCAGCCCCGCTTCGAGTGCCGCAAGATTCTCAACGTCGAGGTCCGCCTTCGCAACACCCCCATGGTTCTTGAGAGCACGCACGGTTGCCACGATAACGACCGCATCGGGCTGAAGATCGGCTAGACGACACTTGATGTCGAGAAACTTTTCCGCACCCAGATCGGCACCGAAACCGGCTTCCGTAACGCAATAGTCGCCCAGCGCCATAGCCATACGCGTAGCCATGATTGAATTGCACCCGTGGGCTATGTTGGCGAATGGGCCACCATGAACGAAGGCCGGTGTGCCTTCGAGGGTCTGAACCAGATTGGGCTTGAGGGCGTCCTTCAGAAGTGCCGCCATGGCACCTTCGGCACGAAGTTCACCGGCGGTGATGGGTTTATCATCGCGCGTGTAGCCCACGATGATACGACCGAGACGCTCCTTCAGGTCGGTGATGGAGGTGGCGAGGCAGAAAATAGCCATGATTTCGGAGGCGACGGTGATGTCGAATCCGTCCTCACGGGGGACGCCATGAGCCTTTCCGCCGAGGCCGCACACGATATTGCGCAACTGGCGGTCATTCATATCGACGACGCGCTTCCACGTGATACGGCGAACATCGAAGCCCAAGGTATTACCCTGCTGGATGTGATTGTCGATCATAGCCGCAAGAAGGTTGTTAGCCGCGCCGATGGCATGGAAGTCACCCGTGAAGTGCAGGTTTATGTCCTCCATGGGGATGACCTGAGCATACCCTCCGCCGGCAGCACCTCCCTTGATGCCGAACACCGGACCTAAGCTGGGCTCGCGCAGCGCGACGACGGTGTTCTTACCCAAACGGGATAGAGCATCCGAAAGACCGACCGTCGTGGTGGTCTTTCCCTCTCCGGCGGGAGTCGGGTTGATCGCAGTGACCAAAACGAGCTTACCGGGAGTGTGTTCCTGATCGAGAAGCAGGTTGTAGTCCACCTTCGCCTTCGTGGTGCCGTAGCATTCGAGGTAGCGGGGTGATACACCTGCCTTCTCAGCGATTTCGTTGATGTGTCGGGGTGTTGTTGCTTGGGCAATTTCAATGTCTGACAACACGTCGGGCCCTCACTTTCTTTCGTCGGGAAATCTCATATCCGATTCTACTGCGTCATCTCGAGATAGATGAGCCTCAATCCCTGTAAGGTCAGTTCCAGATTGATTTCGGTGATCGTTCGGGAAAGCGGAGCGATACGATGGGCCAATCCACCCGTCGCCACGATCTTGGCTTCGCATCCGAGATACTCATGGATACGATCGACCAGACCGTCGATGCGGGCGGCCTCACCGCAGACGATGCCGACCTTGATGGCATCGGAGGTGGTGCGCCCTATGGCCACACCGGGGTCCTCCAGCTCGACGGCACTGAGAAGGGCGGCCCTACTCAAAAGCGACTTCATCGAAGATTCGACACCCGGAGCGATGATGCCACCCGCGAACGAACCCGTGCTGTCGACGACTTCGATGTTGGTCGCCGTACCGAAATCGACCACGACGACCGGCGCGCCGTAGAGCGCCTTGGCGGCCACGGCATCAGCCATGCGATCGGCGCCCAGTTCGGGAAAATCGGTCTGCCCGATATTGACGAGATATCCGCACGACTTCGAGGAAACCACGAGAGCCTCGACGCCGAAGGAGCGCTGACACACTTTTTCCCAGTCATGGGTGAGAGCGGGAACGACCGAAGCGAGAATGGCTCCGTCCATACACGTTTCCTCGAGTTTTTCAGCCTGCAGAAGCGCGTGGAGCTTGATACGCAATTCATCGCTGGTGTAATCCACATTCGTGGCGAGGCGCCACATATGGACCAGACGGTCGCCGTCATAGACGCCCAGTACCGTCTGCGTGTTTCCGACATCGATTGCAAGTAACATGTTTCTGACAATCCTTCTCTGGAAATGCTCAACTCTGCGAATGCTATCATACTATTATCACCGAACAAGGTCTTCCTTGCGATGATTCGATATTTCCAATCAAAAAGGTGAAACCCATGGATTATCCAGCTCCCACACGCATACTCATCGTCGACGATGAGCCCTCCATCACCGAATTCGTCAGCTATGCGATGCAGAAGGAAGGCTACGTGACCGAAGTGGCCACCGATGGCGAAAGCGCGCTGCAACTCATCGAGGAGAAGCCTTTCGACCTATTCGTGCTCGACATCATGCTACCGGGCATCGACGGCTACGAGCTCTGCCGTCGCATCCGTGCGAAGTTCGATACACCCATCCTGTTCCTCAGTGCACGCGACTCGGAACTCAATAAAGTCGTCGGGCTGGAATTGGGAGCCGATGACTATCTGGCCAAGCCCTTCGGCGTCCGCGAACTTCTCGCACGCACCCGCGCACTTCTCAGGCGCAGTCACAATTCCGAAACCGCTTCCGCCTCCGAAATCAGTGCGAGCGGGATCACGCTCGACGAAGACGCCCATACGGCCCGCGGCGAAGCAGGCTTCATCGATCTCACCCCCCGCGAATTCGAACTGCTGTGCTGCCTCATGCGCAATGCCGGCAAGGTGGTTTCGCGTGAGGATCTTCTCCGTGACGCCTGGGGATGGGAGTTCATCACCGAAACGAAAACCGTCGACACCCACATCAAACGCCTACGGGACAAAATAGAAGCCGCCGGCTATGATCCCAAACTCGTCGAAACCGTACGCGGGTACGGCTACCGATTCAGAAAATAGCGCTACGGAAGCGGGCATTCATGAGGTTATCGACGTACGTATCCCTTCTCTCGACTCTTCTTGTGGTGCTTGCCTGCGCGGTATTCTGCGTGATCGCCGTCGTCTCCTTCGACGCGCGCCCCTTCGTGTTCCTTCTCATCGTGCCGATCGGATGCGTGTCGTTTTTCCTGAGTCTCATGATCGCCTACTTCGTTACGCAACCACTCCGTGATCTGTCCCGCCTCGTCCGGCAATACAAGGCGGGCGACAAGACGGTGAAGGTGTCGCCGCAAAGCAGTCTCTACGAAGTGGGTGAACTTTCCCGCGACATAGAAGATCTCATCCTTCTCTCGGAAACCAGTCGCGACGAACTGACCACGCTCAAGCAACGCCAAAACGAGTTCATATCCGATATAGCCCACGAATTCCGTACACCCTTGACCGCCATCAGCGGCAACACCGAACTCATGCTGGATCCCTCGATGCCCCAAGAAACACGGGAACATTTCTGCGGCATCGTTCTATCGGAAACGGAACGCCTCAAAAAGCTCACCAATTCCCTTCTGGCCCTTCAGCACATAAAGAAAGAGCAGGAAACGTTCGAGGTGGCCCGCGTCGACCTCGGAGAAATAGCCCGCGATGTCGTCGAGCTCATGGCGCCCATCACCCAGGACGCCCACATCGCCTTGGAAATAGAAGGGGATGCCCCCGACATTCTGGCCAACGCGGATCGGATCAAGCAGGCTTTGATCAACCTGGTGGATAACGCCATACACCATGTCGACGAGGGTGGCCGAATCATCATCGGCTTGTCGGGACTCAAAGATCGATCGCTCATCGCGGTCAAGGACGACGGGTGTGGGTTCGGCGATATCAACCCCCGCTTACTCTTCAAGCGCTTCTATCGAGCCGACGCTTCCCGCGCCCGCAACACCGGAGGATCGGGACTGGGTCTCGCCATCGTTTCAGAGATAGTCGAGGCGAACGACGGAACAGTAAGGGCCTACAACGCGCCCGAGGGGGGAGCTATTTTCCTCATGTCGTTCCCCGCCATCCACTAGGTTCACCGCTCCGGGGCAGCCTCTTCCCCTGCAAAACCGCCCTCATCTGATCGCTGGTCCCAGGCGAGGGAGGTGGCGAGGGCGATCATGTTCTCGACGGCGCGGGTTTTATACGTGTTCTTGCGATATACCAGATACACCGGATGGAATCCGTTACCCACTTCGTCGATGGGGATGGTCTTGAGCTGATCGAAGGGCGCCAACCCCAGCGTATCGAGGGAAAGACCAACGAGATGGGGGGCCGCCGCAACCACGCTCCCCAACGTGATCTCATCGTCACACCACTGCTCGATCTTCACGCCTTTGCTTCCGATCAGATCATGGACTTCGACACCTACCGGGGTTTCGGGCCGATACGTTACGACGGGATAGCGCTTCAATTCCTTCAGGGAAATACTCTCCCTCGAAGCGAGCTTACTGTCCTCATGCACGACCACCACCAAATCCTGCGACAGAATGGGTACGAACTGCAATGCGGGCTTGTTTTCCATATACGCACTGATCACCACGTCGTAGGTGCCGTTTTCGAGGTTTTCGATAAGGCCACGCGTAAGCCCCTGGTATAACTTCACGTCGATATTCGTACCATACAGTTCACGGTAACGATGAAGAAGCGCCGGCAGATAATCCGATTGCACGGTGAAGATGGTTCCGATATCGATGGTGCCCGAAAGACTGTTCGCATGCTCTTGGGCGATCTGAATCCCCTTGTCGATCACATCGAGCCCTTCACAGAGATAATCATTGAATTCCCGGCCCCATTTGGTGAGACGCACGTTGCGCCCAAGCTGTTCGAAAAGAGGAATACCCAACTCTCCTTCCAACTGCTTGATGGAATTGGAGAGAGCGGGCTGCGTGATATAGAGCTCCTCGGCCGCCTTGGTGAAATGTTGCACTTGGGCGAGCTTTCTGAAATAGCGCAATTGCGAAAGATTCATATCCCTTCTTCCTCTTCAAGGACACGTAAGCCCCCACCCGTCATCGCGGGCAGAGGCTTACGTGATCAAAACGTGCGATCCATCATCCGTCTACACGGAGTTGAAACCCTTTTCTCAGTCGAGGTATTCAAGACGACCGCCATGGCGTTCGCATTCGCGGGCGATGGTGATGCGCTGCACGGTAGGAGCGCCCTCTTCGAGCCACATGGCGCGGCAATCGCGATAGAGACGCTCCGTGGCACCATAGGGCGAATCCTCGAAGTAGCCATCGCCACCGAAGATCTCGAGCATCTCATCGGATACGAGACGGACGGTATCGATGGAGAAGAGCTTACAGATGGCGGCCTTCTCGTCGATGTAGTCATTGTGGGGGTCGTTATCGAAATCGCGAGCGAAATCGTAGACCAATGTGCGCAGAGCATGAATCATCATCTGCATGTTGGCGATCTTCATCTTGATGGCCTGACGCTGAATGATCGGCTTGCCGAACGTGACACGATCAGCCGCGCGCTTGAGGGAGATCTCGAGCATACGCTGAGCCATACCCAGATTGGAAGTGGCGATATGAACGCGGGAAACGCTCAGGGAGTGAATGGCCACTTCCATGCCCTGACCCTCTTCACCGAGCAGATACATGGGGTCCAATTTGAGGTTGGTGAACTTGAGACCGGCGTGACCGGCACCACGACAACCCATCATGTGGGGCATGGGAACCAATTCGAAACCGGGTGCATCCACGGGAACGAAGAACGCGGAAAGGCGGGAATCTTTGTCGTCATCGGGATTGGTAACCGCGATGACGTAGGTGAAGTCTGAGCAGTCGGTATGGGAGATGAGCCACTTCTCGCCGTTGAGAATATAGTTGCCATCCTCATCTTTGATAGCCGTAGTATGCAGGTCGGCTCCGGTGCCACCGGTTTTTTCCGTGATGGCGAAATTGCAGTAGATGGTCTTGTCCTGGAACTTGTCCATATACTTCGCCTTGAGTTCGGGCTTGCCGTAGTCTTCCAGAATGCGCCAGTTCATATCAGCCGCATGATGCAGGTGCATACGCATTCCCCCGGGACCACGGGAGAACTCTTCCTGAACCTTGAGTATCTCGAGTTCGTTGAGATTCCACCCGCCGTACTCCTCGGGAAGATAGAAGCGGTAAAGATCGTTTTTCTTGGACAGCTCGTAGAATTCATCGGGGAACTTGTTCGTTACCTCGATTTCCTTCTGCATCTCCTCGAACGGTCCCTCGGCCAGATCGCGGATCTGTTCCAGATACGCCTGGAACTGCTCGTCTGTGATGGTTGCTTTAGGATTCATATAGCCCCCTTGGTCATATAATTTTCCCTTTATGAGCACCGTGCCCATACCCCCATTGTGAGCGCGATAAACCCATAAATCCAATCATAAAGTTTATCCACTTTTCCCTTTAACCATAAATTTTGTGAATAGATTGATAATTTTCGGAAAAATACCTGTTCAATCCCATATTAAAACGAGAAAACTCCCTTTCGTAAAGCCATTTTCAAGCCTATTGAATGGACATTTTCACCAATTCGTCGGAAAGGAAACGACCACATTTCAGGAGAAAAAGCGAAAGTCACCGAACCCGTCGATGACTTTCGCTTAAAGGAAGGATATTCCGAAGAAGGATATTCACCCCGAAGCCTCCCTCTCCCACCAAGAGAGGGCCACGCTTCGTCTGTTACCGACGACTACGCCGGCTTCACCGGTGCCCGATCCTCTTCCGGTTCTATATCATCGCCCAAACGGACGGAACCGGTTTCCTTGAGACGGGCAAGCGTTGCCTCGTCGCAGCCGACCTGCTGAAGATACTCGGTCGTATCGGCACCCAGAGCGGATGCTTCGACGAAATCACCGATCTCAACGGGAATGGAGGAAATATGATGCGGAAGACCGGTCTGGAGAACTCGACCGACCGTGGGGAATTCAACCCATGCAAGTGCTTCGGGATTCTCCCGCGTGATCTGCTCGACCGCTTCGGTCTTGGAATTGACTTTCGCAATACAGAAGTCCTTGTCCTCAAGCCAATCCAACCATTCCTGGGTCGTCTTGCTCTTGATGGTCTCCTCCACGATAGCGAACGCCTCAGGTGCTTCCCAACGACGCATCAGGCCGGTGGGCTTGATCTCGGGATGCCCGATAGCATCACAGAACGGCTCCCAGAACTTAGGTTCAACCATACCGAGGGCGAGCTTGCCGCCATCGGCGGTGTCGTAGACGTTGTAGGCCGTCGAAGGATACTCGAGGTCATCGCGCTTGCACTCGCCATCGTTGAAGCACCAGCGAGAATCGAGGAGCGAATTCCACCACACGAAGCAATCGAACATGGAGATGTCGACATAGGAGCCCTCGCCCGTTTCCTCGCGGGCGTAGAGAGCGGCCAGTAGGGCCTGACCGGCGACCATGCCGGAGGAAAGATCACACAGATGCAAAGGTGAGGTGGTAGCCCCGTTCAGGGACAGGTACCCACTCTGTGCCTGCATGTTCAAGTCATGCTGAGCCTTCAAGCTGCGAGGATCGGTTGAGCCGTATCCCGAAATGGAGCAGTAGATGATACGGGGGTTGATGGCTTTGACCGAAGCGTAATCGATGCCCAACTTCTTGGTCACGCCGGGACGGAAGCTCTCGACGATGATGTCAGCCTCTGCGGCCATCTTCAAAAACCAGTCGACCACTTCGGAATCCTTGAGGTTCAAAGAAACCGATTTCTTGTTACGACCGAGTGCGGTGATGTAATAGGAAATGCCTCCGGCTTTGGTGGGGTAATCGTGGCGCATGAAATCGCCCAAACCCGTATCCTCGACCTTGATAACCGTCGCTCCCAGATCAGCGAGCACCTGCGTCGCATAGCCGCCGGGGAGGTAGCGGGAAAAGTCCAGCACCGTAACCTTGGAAAATGGAGTCGTCTTCGCCATAGTGTCAATCACCTAGTCTCTCTTGGAATTCGGGCCGTAGCTGGGCTGCAGTGCGATCTCGGGTACGGGATCACCATCATATTCCATGACGGCTCCTGCGGAAGCCAACTGGTCTACCTGTTCATCGGTGTAACCACCGACTTCTTTAAGAATTTTGCGCGTATCGTAGCCGACGGGGCGGGAACGATAGAGCACGGGATCACCGATGGACGCCAGACGGAACGGAGGCGTGGTGACGATATAGTCATCGTTTTCGGTGAATTCGGATGTCTTGCCCTGATCGACATAGCGGATGCGGCGAAGTTGATCGTTTGCGAACGCTTCTTCGTCGGAAAGGACGTCGGCAACCGTCTGAATCTTCTCGAAGGGAATGTCGGCGGCGCGGAAGCGCTTCTCCAGTTCCTCGAAGGTGAACTTCTTACAAGCCTGATGGATGACGGCATCAACTTCGGTGTACTTACCGTTATCCGCAAGCGCCTCGAGGGTGTTGTATTCCGGATCGGTGTAGTACTTGGGATCCATTTCCAACGTGTCGAAGACGAGCTGGCAGTATTTGTTGTAATTGCCGAAGCACATGAGGAACCAGATTCCATCGGACGAAACGTAGGAATTGTTCGTCGGGCACTTGGCTTCCATGCGGTCCTTGGGATGCTTGCAGCCCTGCTGCTCAGCGATAAGAGCGCAGGTCATACCCCATGTTCCGACATGATAGAGGCTTGTCGTCACCTTGTCGCCAACACCGCTTTTCAAAGCACCGGCATACGCACCCAAGATACCGGCCGTCAAAGCACAACCCGTATTCCAGTCGCCGAAGGCGATGGGGGAATTGCCGGGCTCGTAGTGTTCGTTGGCCTGCGGGATAGCGCTCACGAAGCCGGAACGGGCAGCGAACGAGGTGGCATCGAAGCCCTTTGCGTCCTTCATGGGACCGTGTTCACCGTAACCGCGGTTCTGAGCCCACACCAACTTGGGAAACTTCTCATGAAGCGTTTCGTAGTCGAGACCCAAACGCTGAAGCGCACCGTCACGTAACGAAGTGACGAAGATGTCGGCCTTCGAAAGCAGGTTCATCATGACCTCGTGCCCTTCGGGGCTCTTGCAGTCGATGGCCGTCCATTCCTTATTGAAAGAGCCGCAATCATACGCGACATCATCGAATTCGCTCTTGTAATTCATGCCCCACGCCATACCCTGCGTGCGCTGTTCGTCTCCGGAGAACGGCTCGACCTTGATCACCGTGGCGCCGAGTTCGCCGAGAAGACGACTTGCGGCGGGACCTGCGGCATACTGGGTAAGATCGACGACGATGGTACCTTGCAATCCACTCATACTATCTCTCCTTTTTCCTTTTCCCTCACTGAATCCTAGTAATAAGGCCCCGGTTGATGAGAACCGGGGCCTCGTTCATTCCCCTCATGGGATTCATCCGACGAGCGCGCTCCTACGGCTCGAGGATGATGCGAAGACCTTCGCAGTTATCAAGCAGATCCATGGCCTTATGCCAATCAGCCAAAGGCATGACATGGCTTGCGACGACATCGACATCGAGGCCGTTAGCCAACAGATTGAGTGCCTGACGGAAATTCTTGCGCTCGTAGGCGCGGTTACCGATGATCTGAATCTGGCGCATGGCGATGGGGGTCATCGGAATCGAAGAAGGCTGAGCGGGCAGACCGGTTACGCCGATGCGGCCGTTCTTGGCGACCATCTGAACCGCCTGCTCGACAACCGTATAGTGTCCGGCAGCGTCGAAGATCATCTCGGGGCCTTTGCCACCGGTGAGATCGAGAACGGTTTGGACAACGTCGCACTGAGAGCCGTTGACGGTGATGGCACCCATCTCTTCGGCGATCTTCAGACGAGCAGCATCGTTATCGAGGCCGGTGACGATAACCTTGTTGATGCCACGGGCTTGCTTCAAAACAGCGACCATCAGAAGGCCGATAGCACCGGGGCCCATGACGACTGCGGTCTCACCCATCTGGGGATTCACACGATCGACGGCGTTGAGGGCCACGCAAAGAGGCTCGATGAGAGCGCCCTGGACGAAGGAGACCTCGTCAGGCATTTTGATGATGTTGCTTGCACGGATCTTCATGTACTTGGCGAATGCGCCGGGCAGATCGGTGCCGTAGAAAGGACGGTTGTCGCAGATGTTGGTCTGTCCGACATCGCAGTAGGAACAGGTGTTGCAGTAGAGAACGGGATTGGCCGTTACACGGTCACCGACTTTGAGATCGGCGGGGGCGTTCTTGCCCACTTCGGCGATAACGCCGGAGAATTCATGACCGAAGATCGAGGGCCAGGTCAGCTTGTAGGAATTAGCGATCGCCTCATTCCACTTGTAAAGGGAATGATCGGTGCCGCAGATACCGCAGGCCTTGATCTCCATCAGTACTTCATCGTCGTTGATCTGGGGAATATCGAAATCCTCGACGAACTGCATTGCATTTGGTTCGGGCGCGGTCTTGATGAGCGCCGGCATCTTACCTTCCATGTTTCTTCCTTTCGATAGAATACGTTCGAAAAAGCGAATCGGAGACGGTTACTGGATGGACCAACCACCATCGAGAATGATCGTCTGACCGGTGGTGTAGGTGGTAACCGGCGAGCACAGGAAGTAAATGGCTTCGGCCATTTCCTCGAGAGAGCCCATCTTCACCTTGGAAGGCGTACGACCGTAGACGTAGTCCTTCTGAGCGGGATTGTCGGCGAATACCTTCTCGACCATCGGGGTGAACACATAGCCGGGGGCAATACCGTTGACCTGGATGCCGAACTGGGCGAAGTCGACGGCGAGCGAGCGAACCATGCCCATGACGCCTGCCTTGGTGATGCTGTACGGAGCGATGTTCTCCATAGCGGAAATACCACGCTGGGAGGAGATGATGACCATCTTGCCACCCTCGGGGTTGTCCTTCATGACGCGGGCGACGGCAGTAGCCAAGAAGAAGTTCGCCTTCAGGTTGACGGCGAAGATCTTGTCCCAATCGGCTTCGGTGACGTCGATGGAATTCATGCGGGGCAATGCGATGCCGGCCGTGGAGACCAACATGTCGATACCACCGAATTCGGCGAGGGTCTTGTCGATCATGGCCTGAACCTGATCGGCCTTGGTGCCGTCGCATACCATACCGATTGCGTTCGCACCGGTGGCACGCAGCTCTTCGGCCGTGTCGAGGCAGATCTGCTCGGGAACACCCGTGATCATAAGATTTGCACCTGCGGCGGCAAACAATTCAGCGGTGGCTTTGCCGATACCGGAGCCACCACCCATGATGATTGCGGTCTTACCAGCGAACTGTTCTTTGGGGTCTTTCGAAAACCAATGCTGTCCCATAATACAACCTTCCCTTTTGTTCTTTTATCCCGGAGACTCTCGCGAGAGCCTCCGGGGAAACTCCCTCCGATCCTTGAATCAGGATCTGACTCAATTATGAATTGCAATAATGACACCGTCTAATAGGTGTCAAATAAACGAATCATAGCTTATGGAAATTATTTCGATTCAAGCGTATGGATAAAGGGGAAATT
>CAJMLT010000006.1 GCA_905214325.1 uncultured bacterium | reverse complement strand
ACGTACTCAACTTGGTGACCTCATCAGCATTGCGACACCCGACGATACAGGATGATTTCATGCTGTTGAACATGTAACCCATTTCCGTTACCTTAGACGTATCAAAGGAGGAGAGATCGAGGGACGTGAGGGAAGAACAGCCTGAGAACATGAAATACATATTCGTCACGTTGGATGTATCGAAAGATGAAGGGTCAAGGGACGCGAGAGAGGAACAGCCTGAGAACATGGCCATCATATTCGTCACGTTAGATGTATCGAAGCCACTCACATCAAGAGATGTCAGGAAGTAGCAGTAGCCGAACATCTCACGCATATTCGTTACGCTAGACGTATCGAAGCCACTTACATCAAGAGATGTCAGGGAGTAGCAGCAGCAGAACATCCAATACATGTTCGTCATGTTAGACGTATCAAAATGGTCGTTGAAGTCGATTGAGACCGCCTTGGAAAAATCAAAAAACAAGCTATCACTGTCCACGGCTCCCTGAATGACTTCAGGGCTGACGAGATACACATCGTAGAGACCGCTACCATTGTCAACCGCATAGGCATCCACGGTACTGGAAGGAACATCCCATTTCTTGGCATAGGTGACAGGAGCGGTATCGGTAAAGGTGATCGTGGCAACGTTTGCGCTACCAACCCCTCCCACAGATGTCACACACCAACCACGCGCTATGACGGGCAGCGTGCCTTCGGTGGTGGAATTCTTGGAAAGGGTTGCTCCGGCATATTGAGCCGTCAGGGTGAGGTCGGCATCACGTAGGGCTATGACTTCTCCGGAGGTCACCTCCTGTTCCACTCCATCAGACCATGTGGCTTTCCAAAAGGTGAAGGTATCTCCCGTGCGGGCAAGACCGGTACCATCGTAGATGGCTATCATGTCGCCGGTACGTTGGGTGGCTTTCACGGGAAGGTCTATACCTGAGCCCCCATCGGCATCGTAGGTAATGGTGTGAGTGGTAGCTGCATAGGCTTGCTGGGTAGCAGTTAAGCTAAAGGGTGCAAGCCCTATGACGAGCAAGCATGCTAACAGAATGCGAACCACGACGCTCAATCGTGATCGTTGCACAACGGGATTTAGCGTGAGAGATGAACCGAGTTTGCCTTGGGAGGTATTCATGAGTACGTGTCCTTCGATAGATGAATCTATCAATCGATGAACACGTTACATACATCTGCGTATCGACACCGTATCAAACACAGGCTTTCGAGCCCCCCCCCCCCCGGAATACCGCCAAAAAACACAACTGGAGGGGTCCATGTCACCCGTTCGTAGCGGTGTGCGATCTGAAAGGTTCACATCGGTCTGCGGGGTCCGCATCGCATCAAAGGATTCCCGCTGTCGAACATCCACGGGGCGTCATCTGCGGGGTGGTTGTTTCGTTTCTTCCCCATCCGCATCCGCCGCATCTCGGCGGTCTTTACGGTGATGCCCACGCGGATTGTAATGATGGAGCAAGACGGGCTCCAACAAGCGTAACTTGATGATGCCGTAGGCGGTGATGACGGCCACCGCACAGAAAATGCCCAAACGGGCAACACCGTCGAGTTCGGTAATGAGCACCGCGCAAACCGCGAGGGCGGCGGTCCAAGCCCACATGATGAGAACGGTAGCCTTCTGGGTGAACCCGGCCTGCAACAAACGATGATGGATATGCCCCTTGTCGGCTTCGTCGATGGGGCGATGGGACCGCTTGCGTCGCACGATGGCCAAAGCGGTGTCGATAATGGGAACACCGGCGGCCAGCAAGGGAACCAACAACGAAACGAACAACGCCGATCGGGAAACAGCCAACAGAGATACGATGCCCAGAAGAAAGCCGAGAAGCAGCGCCCCCGAATCGCCCATGAAGATGGATGCGGGGTTGAAGTTGTAGCGCAGGAAACCAACACAGGCGCCTGCCAGCGCGATACTGATGAAAGCGGCATCCGGACGATTGGTGAGAACAGAGAACACGAAAATGGTGAAGGCCGAAATAGCCGTGATGCCCGCCGCCAGACCATCGAGCCCGTCGATCAGGTTGATGACGTTGGCGAAAGCCACCAGATAGAATACGGTCAACGGATAGGAGAACCAACCGAAGTCGATGAACCCGTCACCGAAGGGATTGTGAATGCTCGAAAACAGAAGACCCGATGCCGCAACTATGCAAGCGGCTATGGTCTGACCCAACAACTTAGGTTTGGGGGAAAGGTTTTTGATGTCGTCGACAATACCGACCGCGAACATGAATATGATGCCGATACCAACACCCACATAGTTCACCGAAATATCGGGGTGGGAGATGAACGGGCTCGTCCATCCCAAAAACTGCATACCACATAGAAGCAGGACAAGCGTGATAACCAAGCCCCCGAACATGGCCACCCCACCCATACGAGGCACGGGACGCATGTTCACCCGCCTGGCGCTGGGATAATCGATGGCGTCGAAACGCAGGGCTATCTTCTTCGCCAAGGGAACCAGGGCTATGGTTGCGAAGAGCGCGACAAGGAAAAGCGCGATGCACTCAAGCCAGTTCATGCACAATGCTCCTTGTCTTTTGGATAATTTGCCACATTTATTGCGAATTGGTGCAACACCAAAAACTCATTATAGCGTTTCATGTAGAATTAACGAAAGCCCCTACCGGGCACCATCAAAAACACCTTCGACGCCACAAACCCGCATCGGGCACGGCGTCCATACCATACCGAAAGGGATCTCAGTGACGACCGGTCCTGCGATGAGCATCATCATACCCGTCTATAACGTCGAATCCTGGATCCGTCGCGCCGTGGAGTCTCTTCAAAACCAGACCTTCGACGATTTCGAGCTGATTCTCGTCGATGACGGAAGCCCCGATGCAAGCGGCGCCCTCTGTGACGATCTGGCTTCCCATGATGAGCGCATACACGTCATCCATCGCGAAAACGGTGGCGCCGCACGCGCGCGAAACGATGGTATCGCTTTGGCACGTGGTGAATTCCTCTACTTCATGGATGGTGACGATTGGTGTGAGCCCTCCATGCTGAAGGACCTGTACGAACGGGCCACACGGGATGACCTCGATCTTCTGGTGACGGGATTCTACATAGACACCTATTACAGCGATGAGGACTTCTATCGGGAATCACGCAACGCGCCCGATAGAACCTTCGCCACACAGGACGATTTCCGCCGCGGTGCCCACGAGCTGTTCGATGCGCAACTGCTCTACGCCCCGTGGAACAAACTCTACCGACGCTCCTACCTACAAGAGCGAAATATCGTGTTTCCGGAAACGTTTTGGGACGACCTGCCCTTCAACCTGGACGTCATCCGGGATATCGAACGCGTCGGATGTCTCGACGGACATTACTATCATTTCCTGCGCGCCCGCGCGGAAAGCGAAAACACCAAGTACCGCAGCGACATGTACGACAAACGCGAAGAGGAGCACCGCTGGCTGATCGACCTCTATCGGCAGTGGCATCTCGAATCCCCCGAGATCGAAGAGTTTTTGGCACGCCGCTATGCGGAACGCCTTATCGGATGCGTCGAGAACATCACCAATCCGAGCTGCACGCTTTCCGGCAAGGAGAAGCGTGCCGAAATAGCCCGCATGATATCGACGCCGCACGCACAGGACGCACTCGCGAAAGCGCAGCCGCGCTCGACCATGATGAAGATACTGTTGACGCCGCTGCGACACGAAAACATACGCCTGACCATGCTCCAAAGCTCGTTCATCTCCTGGGTACGAAGGCATAGCACGAAACTTTTCGCCCATCTGAAAGCAAACCGCTGAACGATCAGGCACTTTCACCTGGAGGGCACGAAGCGGCAGCGGTCACGACGAACGCCACCCAACCCACAGCAACTCCGGCTCCTTGAAGGGGCAACTGCTCGATTCCCCATGGAATCAAACGAGAAAGGTACGATATGAAACGGGCAAGCATGCCTTCCACCGCACGTCGAACGCTCCACTACTACTGGCTGGTCACCCGCAAGCATCTGGGGCTTTTCGCTCTGCTTATGGCGGCGACGTTCGCTTTCGTCGCGCTGCTCACCTACGGTAACCCCTACGTGATGAGTCTCATCGTCGATCGTATCAGCGCAAGCCCGGTCGATGCCGATCACGTCTTCACGGAATTCGCTCCCTACATAACCGCGCTCATCGCGATCAACGTAGCGGGACAGACGGCGAGCAAACTGCAGGATTATGCTATGTATAAGCTCGAAATAGCCGTGGCCTACGATTTGGCCACCATGTCCTTCGACGCCCTGTGCAATCAATCCATGTCTTTCCATTCGAATCGTTTCGGCGGTACCTTGGTCAGCCAGACCACCAAATTTATGAGCGCCTACACCCTGCTCCTCGAAACGATAACCTTTCCCTTCCTGCCGGTTATCTGTTCGGTGGTATTCACCTGCGCGATCCTCGCGCCTCGCGTACCGGTGTATGTCGCCATACTCATGGTGCTGCTCGTAGCCTATGCCTTGGTTTCCTACTATATGTACAAGCGTATCCTCAAACTCAACGAACAGGCGGCGGGAGCGCAGAACCAGCTTTCGGGCGAGCTATCCGACTCCGTCGCCAATATCCTGGCCGTGAAGACCTACGGACGGGAAGATTACGAACACGGTCTGTTCGATCAGGCCAACCGGGAAGTGGTCGAGCGCGATTCCAAGCGTATGTGGGCATCGTTGGTGCGTGGCATCGTCACGGCTTTGATCACCGTGGTGATCATGTCGGTCGTCACCGTGTTCATCGCGGGTGGTAACGCATGGTATGGCATCACGCCCGGCACCTTGGTCATGATGTTCACCTACACCTACACCATCACCAATCAATTCAATTTCATCAACAACGGCTTGCAGCGCTTCAATCGCGCCTTCGGAGATGCCAGCGGCATGACGACCATCTTGGACGAACCACGTCTCGTAGCGGACAAGCCGGACGCGAAGCCGCTTTCCGTCACGGCCGGCACCATCGACTTCGAAGATATCGGCTTCTTCTATACCGATGGCAACACGAAAACACGGGTGTTCGATGGCCTGCAACTACACATCGATGCCGGACAGCGTGTCGGGCTGGTGGGCATGAGCGGAGCGGGGAAAAGCACGCTTACCAAACTCCTACTGCGCCTGAGCGACATACAGGAAGGGCGCATCCTGATCGACGGGCAGGACATCGCCGACATCACACAACAATCACTACGTCGCCAGATCGCCTATGTTCCCCAGGAAGCGCTTCTGTTTCACCGAAGCGTGGCTGAAAACATCGCCTACGGTCATCCGGGCGCAACCGACGAGGAAATCCGCCGGGCCGCCGAACAGGCGAATGCACTCGAATTCATAGAAAAGCTGCCTCAGGGATTCCAGACCATCACCGGAGAGCGCGGCGTGAAACTATCCGGCGGCCAACGTCAGCGCATAGCCATAGCACGAGCCCTTCTCGCCGACTGCCCCATTCTGGTACTCGACGAAGCCACCAGTGCCCTCGATTCGGAAAGCGAACAGCTGGTTCAGGACGCACTCGCCACCCTTATGCGTGGGCGAACCGTCATCGTGGTGGCCCATCGCCTCTCCACGATTGCGAACCTCGATCGAATCATCGTGCTCTCCGATGGCACCATCGCCGAAGACGGTCCCCACGCGCAACTGATCGAAGCCGACGGAACCTACGCCCGCCTGTGGAGCCGACAGACCGGAGCTTATCTGGAGTAGAGGGGAAAGCGTACCCCTACTTGTCGAAACTATCGAATCCGAAAAGCGCCGCCCCCACCGCACCGACTATCTCCGGTTCCGGACAGATATAGACGGCGGTTCCAAGGCGCTTTTCCAAAGCCCGTACGACACCGGGATTCTTCGCCACCCCACCCGTCATCATGTAGCCGGGCTCCGGTCCCACGCGGCGTAGAAGCGAATAGGATTTACCGGCGATCGCGGAGTGGACGCCCTGGGCGATATCGGCTTTCTCCGTGTTGTTCGCGATGAGCGTGATGACCTCCGACTCGGCGAACACCGTACACATCGAACTGATTTCGACCTCTTCGTGCGATTCGAAGGACAAAGGCCCCAGTTCCGCTATGTCCACTTCCAGCGTGCGCGCCATGGCTTCGAGGAAGCGACCCGTTCCGGCCGCACATTTATCGTTCATGGCGAAGTCGACCACTTCACCGGTCTCGTCCAAGCGAATGGCCTTCGAGTCCTGCCCGCCTATATCGAGAATGGTGCGGATGGCAGGGTTGAAATACCACGCTCCCTTGCCGTGACAGGATATTTCGGTGACGTCGATGTCGGCGAAGTCAACCGACACACGCCCATATCCCGTCGACACGATGAGGCTCAAATCCACGCGACCCAACCCCGCTTTCGCAAGCACGCCTTCCAAAGCACGCTGCGCCGAAAGCGATGCCTTGGCACCGGTGCGCACCACTTCGTGCGCCACTATCTTTTTGTCCCCGTCCAAAATCACCGCATTGGTGGAAGTCGAACCGGAGTCGATACCCATCACGTACATGGTTCCATCCTTATCGTATGTTTTGTCCGTCGTGACCACGCCGATACCCTTCGCCGCCTTCAATGACTCGACGAACGCCTCGACACGGGTGCGGATCTGTCCCTCACATTGGCGCGTTGCATCGGTTTCCACCTTGAGCAAGGCGAAATCGCTTTCGGCATGCAGGAGGGCATATTCGTAGCCGAAGTTGTCGCAGAATTTGACCGTGTGATAGATGATGCCGTCCACCTCTTCGGCGTGACGTCTCAAAAACGCTTCGCGATCGGTGGCGTCCACCATGCGCATGCAGGACAACTGGCCTAGCAGCTGGGCGGCGTAACCACGGATCAGGCGCTTATCGTCCATTTCCCCACCGGCGCCGGAAAGACCCTTACCCAAATTGCGCTTCTGCCCGATGCAGGTGAGATCGAAGGCCACTTCCGTGGCGTTATCTTGAAGCAGACGGGTGATTCCCGCACTGTAGCGGGCTCCGACCAAGCCGATGCGCAACGGAACTTGCCGCCCGTCCACCTTGCGCAGACGTGCTTCGGCATCCTGCCGCACGAGTAGATCCACCAAGCAATCGGCACGAAACGCATGACCGCTGAACGCACGATAGGTATCGATCAGGTCGAAAATGCGGGCAGCATACAGATCGATCGCATGATCGTCGACTTTGCGGGGAACATCAAGCAGATAGAAGAACTTATCGGGGTAACGCAGACGCAAGGTATCGTAGAGGCGACGGATGGAATCACAGCAGGTGGTGAGCACCATGCCTTCGTAATCCTTGACCTCCATATCCTCAAGTACCGCCTTGGCGAACGAGCACACGTTGGGGTGCATACAGGTGTCGGCCCGATCGAAGTTTGTCGTCGTCGGCTCGACCCGCACCGGATCGGCATCGAGAGCGCACAGCACCTCGACCGGCGTGTACTTGCATACGTAGCCGATCATGAAGGATCACTCCCTCCGAGCACGGTGGCGTCCATGCCGTCCGGCGAAGACGAAGCCGTATTGTCGATGACCTCCAAAAAGGCTTCGAAGCGGGTTTTGGTCTGCCCGTCTTGATTGTTGCGACGATCGAGGGCATCACCGTCGAGCGTCAACATGGGAATGCCCTCCCTCTTCATACGTTCCTTGAGCAGAGCCGCCCCACCGATGGATTGCTTGCAGCCCCAATGGCAGAATTCGACCACGGCATCGCAGTGGTATTCGCGCACCCAATCAACGACGGCATCGGCTTTGCGGTCGAAGTCGCCGTTGTAGATGTTGTTGATCATCTTGCGCGCCAAAGCGTGAAGCGGACGCGAGGAGTCCATGGTCTCTTGATAATCCAGGTTGAAGTCGTCGGCCACGATGGAGCAGGCGGGATCGTAGTTCAGGTAGTGACAGAGCGTCGGTTGCATGTAGGGCGTCACGTGCACCCAGAACAAGCGCCGACCCGAAGCGGGCGGATAGGAGTCGATGTCCTTATCCAACATCTCGAAGAACTCCAACGCCCATGCACTTCCAATACTCAAATGGGTGGCGAAAAGCAGGAACAGACGGGAAATGAGTGATTCGGGGTAGTCGTGTTCGACGCGCTTGGCGAGAAAGGACCGATACAGTTCCCGCGAACGGTTTTCGCGCTCGATAATGGTGGCGAGAACCTGTTCGTCATAGGAAATGCCCGTGGCCTTTTCCAAAAGCACGATAAGATCTTCCAACTGCCCTACCACATACTCCTGCGCTTCGGGTGACCACACATGGGGAACGTCGATGACGAAGTCGTCCAGCCCGAAACGCTCGTTCAGATAACGGAACGTGTTGATGTTGCCGTCACAGATGATGGAGGTGGTCAAAGCACCGAGTGCTTCGGGAAATACGCCGGACTCATAGGCCCCGATGAAGTTCTTATGGTAGCTGCAAAGCGTAGTGGCAATACCGCTCGCTTCCGCCTGATCGATGAAATAGTCTTCCAAGTGGAACCCGGACATATAGGAGGCTATGCACTCCATGGAAATGGCGGATAAGCCGAACGCCTGTAGCAATTCGGTGGGCGCGAAAATGTTCGTCCAGACGAACGAACGCGGCTCGTCAAGCGCGTCGGCCACCAATTTGATCGCCTGATGGTTGAGATAGCGATAGGCTTTGGGCATTTCACGGGTGGGAGCCAAAGCGGTTCTCGCCGATTCGGCCTTGAGCCCCAAACGAATGAGTTTACCCGCCGTGTCGGGATGTTCGGGGATACGACCACGGACGACGTCTCCGTACTTTTTTGCAATATTCATAGCACCGCATTCTACCCCTGATGCCGGAAAAGACCTGCTCCTTTACGCAAAATACCCTCGAAATCACCCGAATGGCGCACGCGTCGATCGCAAGTCCGCTTTCGGTTTCCGTTGGATCAGAGTGTCGAAAGCGAATGGGGAAAACCGCTTGAATCCATGCAGCTCCATACGGCATACGGCCAGTGCCCACAGCCCGCGATCCCCGATCAGGAGCGTGCGATCCCATCGGTTCGCGTCTTCTTTTCGACGAAGGCCCGCTTCTGCTCATACATCCTCTCATCGGCGGCAACGATGAGAGAATCGGGGTCGGCCATTTCCCCCTGACGGAAAAGGACATACCCGATGGAAACGGAAAGAGAGGTCGCGGATGGGGACCCCATCATGCCAACGGCAAAAACTCCCCCGCCGCCGACACCTTCGCGCAACTCGCGATGCATTTCGTCGACGAGAGCGGGGAAATCGACACCCGGACGCTCCTGCATGACCACGACGAATTCATCACCTCCGACACGGGCGACGAAGGCTCCTTTTCTTCCGTAGACATGACGAAGCGTGTCTCCGACCCTGCGCAGCGCCACATCACCCGCCGAATGGCCCAGGGTATCGTTGATGGTCTTGAAGTCGTTAACGTCTATGGAGGCGAGGTAGAATCGTTCGCCACCCTCCTGATCACAGAGCGCGGCGAAGCGATGATCGAACTGACGTCGATTGTTCAGCCCCGTAAGGGAATCACGCATCAGCCAACCATCCTGCAAGTTCAGATACACCAACACCAACGAAAGCGCCAACGAAGGCTCGGCAAACGTTATGTCCGGGAAGACCACCTGCAACACCATACCAACGACAACCGGCACGATGAAAAGAGCCAGGGCACCCAAGCGTCGCCGCTCGTCGAGATCCTGCGTCCGAGCCCTGCGCAACAAAACGAGTATCGAAGGAAGGACCATCACCACGAAAGCCCAGATGACGAACAGGAAATAGAAAGACCCCCGACAATAGCGGGCCGCATCATCGACGAAGAACAACACGCCTGTCCAAGGTGTCGTTAACACGAGAGCGGAATAGAACAGCACCAGAAGAAAAAGAATCAGACCCTCACGCGTTTTCGAGAGCATGCGCTCCTGAGGCGTAGCCACCACATATATATAGCCCGCCCAACCGGCAGCCAGAAGACCGGCACTCAGGTAATAGACGATGTTGAGCGCATACAGGATAGGTACGGTGGAAGCAGCTCCCGTCCATATCGGTAGATCGAGAAAGAATACGACGACGAGAATGATCATGACCATACAAACGAGGGCCTCCAGCAGCGCATTGCTGCGCGTGTAGGGAAGCCGACGGCGCATGTTGACGAACAGCGCCACGAGAGCCACCAGGGGAAGAAGCGTCATTTGGGTCGAGGACGCTATATTCATCGAGCGTCACCCGCTTCCTCGTCATCCAAACGACGACGTTTCTGTTCATACATCCTGTTGTCGGCGGCATCGACCAGATCTTCTTTGCAGCTCTGCGTTTCGGGATCGTAGAGCGCCCCACCGACACTCAGCCGGAATCGATAGGGGGACACCTCGTCGGAAATACGATTGGCCACATCACGTATATGGCATATCCGCCAGGAAAGATCATCGGCATTCTCGCAGGTGAAAAAAGCGGCGAATTCGTCGCCACCGATGCGGGCTATTTCGACATGCTCACCCTTGAAGGCCTCGCGCAGAGCGTCCGCCGTCAGACGAAGGACTTCGTCCCCCGCCGCATGACCGAATCGATCGTTGATGGTTTTGAACCGGTCGATGTCGATGAACAGCAGCGCCCATCGGTCTTTTTCGTTCGCCTTGTTCCAACGGGCTTCGAGTGCGCGGATGAAACTGGAGCGGTTGCTCAGGCCGGTGAGCAGATCCTCCGTGGCACGCGATGTCTGCGTGAAGATGTAGAACAGGAAAAGGGCGACGGACGACACCGGCCAGGCGATCCAGACATCGATCGCGATCATCTGCATGATGCCGGACAGCAAAACGACGAAGGAGAGGGCGGCCAAATACCCGATACCCGTCCTACGCGCACCGCCATCCGTATGAACGGCACCGACAGCCGCCACGACCGTACTGATGCAAAGGGCCAGAGCACACAGAATATACGGAACGAAGAAAAGATCGCCCCGTTGGTAGACGTTCACATCGTCGATGTAGAACAGCAGGTGATTTGCGGGAGTCGAAATGACGAGCGCGACATAGAACAAGGTGGCGGCTATGGTGGGAAGCGCGAGTATCGGGCGACGGATCATCGTATCGATGGTTCCCCGATGGAAGCGCTCGAGCACGTTGAGCAGCCAGAACAGGGAGCTGGCTCCTATACAGAGGCAAAGCAGCATACTACCGCCCCATACAAGCAGATCGGATCCGGGAAACGATGTGTATTCCATCAAACGCACCACGACATCGACCGTGATGGTGAGGCAGACGAACAGAACGGTGGCACGGAACAGTCTTATGGGTAAGGTTTTATCGTCGACCCGCCTGGAATCGACAAAGACTATCGCCGCCAGAAAGGCAGGAAAGACACTTATCCCCAAATAGATGATCGCTGTGCTCAACACCGTCTCCTGCGAACTACGTAACTCGAGGTGACCATGATACCACCGCTCTTTCCGCGGCAACGACGATTCGAGAGAAAACACCCTTACCCCGCAATGGCGCGACACGACAATCTTCTTGCCATGAACCTGTTCTTGACCTATAACGGGTTGACATCGATATAGGAATACGAGGCTTTTCAGACGTGCACATCACCCAGACGTGGTTCAGACTTTTCGACCGTGACCTACCCAACATCATCCTACGGCTCATCATCATGTTCACCGGCCTTGCCTCATTGGCATTCGGCGTGGCCCTCTCCCGTGCCACCGGGCTGGGAACGAGTCCCATCTCCTGCCTGCCAGCCACCCTTTCGTTCATGTCGGATTGGACCATCGGAACCTATACCCTCGTCTTGAACATCCTGTTCGTGGGGGTTCAGATCGCCCTTCTGCGTCGAAACTTCAACCCCGTGCAGTTGCTCCAGGTGGTGTTCGTGTTCATTTTTTCCCTGCTCATCGACTTCTTCGTGGACCTTGTGAGCGTCATCCCCATGCCCGACTACCCCACCTGCCTAGCCTTTATGCTTCTGAGCTGCGTATTCACCGGTTTCGGTGTGTTTTTGGAAGTGAAGGCCGCCTTGGTCATGCTACCGGGTGAAGGTATCGTGCTCGCCGTGTCTTACGTATCCGGGCGCGAATTCGCCCCCTGCAAGGTCGCATTCGATTGTACCAACGTGGTGGTGGCCGCCATCATATCGCTCGTGGGAATGGGCGGCCTCTACGGCGTACGCGAAGGTACCGTCGTAGCCGCGATAAGCACCGGCTTCATCGTCCGGTTCTTCAATAAGATCTTTCCCCACTTCGATCGCTTCGCTCCCGTCGACGGCCATCTTTCCCTTGCCCCCCATGCGGAACAAAACGAAGACACCGATGGTGCGACAGCCGCCGAGAAGCACCGCTCGTGAGTACCATATTGTCTCCAACGTCGAAATATCACGATCGATGACGGAGTGATCACCGCTTTTCGCCCTTCGTCATCGATACCCACTCTATTCGTTTCATCTCCCCTCCCATTTCGCCGTGTCCTATAATGAATGGATACCCGATCGCAAAAAAGTCGGGCGCGACAATGCAACACCCGTCACGGACACGATCAACCGACGAAAGGTGCATGATGACTCTCAGGGTGAAACGGCTCGTCATCAGCGCAGCGATGGGTATCTTGATGCTCGCCTGCCTTTGTTCACCCGCTTTCGCCACCGAAGAAGAACAGCAGACGGTCCGTGTGGGATACTTCGATCTCGGTTCCTACTATCAGGTAAACGAAAACGGCGAGATGGACAGCTACGATTCCGCCTACTTGAACAAAATATCCGAATACACGGGGCTGAAATTCGAATACGTATACTGCGGCACCTGGAACAACGCGCTCGCCCTGCTTCGCGACAACGAGATAGATCTCGTCGGCACCATGCAGTGGACGCAGGAGCGCGAAGATACGTACTCCATATCCGATGCCAGTTACGGCTACAGCGTGGCCGAATTGGCGGCGCTCGATTCGTCTCCTTTGGTCTACGAAGACTACGATGCCATGAACGGATCCACCGTGGGCTGCATCGACGGCTACGTGATAGAAGATCAACTGCGCGAGCTCATGGCGAACAAAAATCTCACGTTCACCATCCGTACCTTCGCCGATCAGCCCGCCCTCGATGCGGCCCTCGAAAACGGCGAGATAGACCTTCTGGCCGCCAATGCACACGCCATTCGAGACGAATGGAAG
Organism: uncultured bacterium; assembly: GCA_905214325.1. Lineage (GTDB taxonomy): Bacteria > Actinomycetota > Coriobacteriia > Coriobacteriales > Eggerthellaceae > Anaerotardibacter. The sequence continues at coordinate 41,518 of CAJMLT010000006.1, read as the reverse complement.
ATCATCGAAAAGTTCACCTACATACCGTTTTATTTCGCCGCTTCGGGAAACAACGCAAACCTGGCCGACACCATCAGTAGCGCCATAATCCAGATCAATCTCTACGAAAGCGATTTCGACGACGAGTTGGCCAACGAATATTTTCCCCGCATGGTGAACTCCCCCTACAGTAAAGCGGAGATGGATTGCATCGCCCGAAACATCCCCTATACCATCTATCTCGACGGCTCTTCGGCACCGCTTGCCTGGTACGATTCCGACACCGACAGCATGAGCGGCGTTCTGGTGGATATCTGCAATCGACTGGGCTCCCTCACGGGGCTCGATCTCTCCGTTCGAAAACGGACCGACTCATCGATGAACCAAGACAACACCACCGTCACCTATCGAACGCTCTACCTTGATTCGCTCACGGATACCGGCACCGAAACGGGTGTGACGAATTCCATCCTCAATGAAACATTCAACATGTACCACCGCGCAGGCGACGGATACGCATCGGATGACCGCTACCGCATAGCCGTCGTGGTGAACCGTGACGGGCTGAAAGACTATTTAGCCGACCAATACCCCCAATGCGAAGTGGTGGAGTGTGACTCCCCTCAAATGTGTCTGGAAAGCGTATCGAATGGCAGCGTCGATATGGCGCTTCTTGACACCCACGTTGCCGATAACGCCATCATCACGGGTGGCTACGATGACATAACGGCACTTCCCGTGCCGGCGGTATCGTTTGGCATCGCCTTACAGTTTCACGGGGAAAACGCCGAACTTCTCGCCAATATCGTCGACAAGGGAACGAAGCTCCTCGAGCCCGATTTCGTCTACGATTCGATGTTGAGTTACGCAGCGTCGTCGACCCCCGACATCACCCTTTCCTACATGGTTAGCCACAACACCGAACTCTTCATCGGAATCGGCATCGCAATCGTGGTCGTGCTGGCAACCTTGAGCGCATTGTTCATTTACGCCCACATGATGCGCCGCGAACGCAACCGCGTCAAAGCGGCGGAGCAGGAACGCTCCGACTTCTTCGCGCGTATGAGCCATGATATGCGAACGCCCATGAACGGCATCTTGGGATTGGTGGCGTTGTCCAAAGACGAAACCGACATGGACGAATTGCATAAGAACCTGGATCAGATAGAGCTTTCATCCCACTACCTGCTCAACCTCATCAACGATACACTCGACATCAACAAGATGGAGGCGGGGAAGCTCGAATTGCACTGCAAGCCCTGCAGCGGAAAGACCGTGTACGAAAACGTGATATCGAATGCGCGGATCATCGCCAAAGACAAGAACGTGAATCTCGTGGTTAACGTCCAGCCTGCCGAAACCGACGATTGGCCGACCGTCATGATGGACCCCGCCCATCTCGAGCAGATCCTCATCAATATAATAAGCAACGCGGTGAAATTCACCCCACCCGGCGGCACGGTGGAGGTTTCGATGAAGCGTCTCGCCCACAGCGGAAAGACACTGCGGGACAGCATCATCGTGAAGGACACCGGCATCGGTATGCATGCCGATTTTCTCCCCCACCTATTCGAGCCTTTTTCCCAGGAAGGGCGTGTCGGCGTGCTGCGCGAAGAGGGAACGGGGCTTGGAATGCCCATCGTCAAACAGTTGGTCGACCTCATGGGCGGCACCATAAAGGTGAGAAGTGCCGTCGGCGAGGGCACGGAAATCACCATAACCATCGATTTCGAATCATGCGAAGCGGACACGATTCCGATCGAGCACGACATCGACTTCGGCGTCCTTAAAGGCAAGCGCGTGCTTATATGCGAAGATCATCCCCTGAACGCGAGAATAGCCTCCGAGCTTCTGAAGAAACGGGGCATGGAACCCGTCGTCGCCACCGATGGAGCCATCGGGCTTGCACTGTTCGAACAATCGGCTTCGGATTTCTTCGATGCGATCCTGATGGACCTCCGCATGCCCAACATGAACGGGCTCGAAACGACCCGTGCCCTCCGCGCGCTCGAAAGGCCCGATGCCGCCACCATCCCCATCATCGCCATGACGGCAAGCGCCTTCGATTCGGACGTACAAGCGTGCCTCGAAGCCGGCATGAACGCCCATCTCGCCAAGCCCATCGACTCCACAGCGCTCTACACCACCTTGTGCGTTTACTGCTCTCCCGACGATGATGCGCTATGATTGACTTTTCCGCTTGAAAGGCCACCGTGAGTAAGCAAGACCCCACAACCATCGACGTCGCCGTCGAGTCGAAGGACCCCAACCGTTTGGGGCTTTTCCGTCTGTCGACCACCGTCATCACCCTGGTCATCGGTGGGGGAATATTCACCATGTCGGGAGATATGGCCGCCGGCGGGTCGGGATCGGGCGCCGTTGCCGCCGCATGGGGCATCGCAGGTGTAGGGGTTTTGGCGTTGCTTCTCTGCTTCTACGGTTTGACCAGAAGCAAGGTCTATCTCAAAGGAGGTATCTACGCCTACGCCGAAGCCGGTTTCGGAAAATTCACCGGCTTTTCCAGCGCGTGGGGGTACTGGCTGTCGGCTATGCTGGGAACGGTGGGCTATTGCAGCCTTCTGTTCGGGGCGATGGGCTACTTCTTCCCCGTATTCGAAACCGGCACCAATCTACCCAGCGTCATAGGCAGCTGTGCCATCCTGGTGGTTTGCGCCTACCTTGTTTCGCGCGGCATCCGCGAAGTCACCGGCATCAATGCGGTCATCACCGTTTCCAAACTTCTGCCCATTTTCGTGGCCATCGTGGCCATCGTGTTCCTCCAGCGCTTCGATGTGGGTATCTTTTTGGCCAACTGGTCGGGCGATGTGTCCGTCCCCTTCTTCGATCAGGTGAGCTCCTGCATGTCCGTCACGGTATGGGCGTTCATCGGCATCGAAGGAGCGGTGGCTATTTCGGGTCGCGCCAAACGCCAGAGCGACGTAGGCAAGGCCACCATGACATCGTTTTTCTGCGTGTTGACCATATACCTGCTCGTATCGCTGCTTTCGATGGGTATTCTCCCCCATGATGAATTGGCGGCGTTGGAAAATCCCGCTTTCGCCGGAGTCATGGAAGCCGCTGTGGGCCCCTGGGGTGCCACCATCATCAACCTCGGCGTCATTCTTTCGATGATCGGCGCCATGCTGGGCTTCACGCTTCTGGCATGCGAGAGCCCCTATGAGGCCGCCCAGCAAGGAGTGTTCATCAAAGCATTCGCCCGCACCAACAAAAACGGAGCCCCCATCGTCACGTTGGTGGTCTCCACGATATTCAGCCTCATCATGGTGGTGAGTATGCTGTTTTCCGACAACACCTATCAGGTGTTCTACACGCTTTCGGCAAGCATGATTCTGCTCCCCTATCTGTTGTCAGCGGCGTATTTCGTCAAGTGTACCTTTCTCGAGCGGGACACCATCGCCGAAGCCCTCAGCGGACACGTTCGGCTGTGGAGTGCGATAGGTATGGTGGGCGTGGGTTATTCGTTCTTCCTGTACTTCGCCACCGGAATAACCGCCATCACCACCAGCGCGCTTCTCTATGCGCCGGGCATCATCATGTATGTGGTGGGAGCCAAGCAGCGTGGGCAGAGGCTCTTCGAAACACCCGGAGACAAAATCATGCTCGCCATCATCTTGGTGCTACTCGCAGGCAGCGTGTATCTCATCGCATCCGGTCAGGCGTTCTGATACCCCAATCGAGCGTGGTTGCCCCTTAACCCCGCCCACGAAATCAGGTATCGTGGAGCTATATCCAACGATGAAAAGAGTCCCTTATGAAGAACTCCGAAATCTACCGCAGAACCCTCAAGTTCTCACTCATGCGCATACTGTGTTCACTCATAGGAATCATATGCCTGATCGGAATACCGGCCCTCGCCATGTTCTTCACCATGAGTCTTGAAAACAGCACGCAGCTCATCGTCGCGGGCGTGACCATCGTCATCGGCATCGTCATCTTCGCTTTGATCGCACGCTATGCCGGCTACCTGTTCCGCGCGGGGCAGATCGCCATGATAACGGAAGGCGTGGCGACAGATAGCCTTCCCGAAGATGTGTACGCGGCCGGCAAGCAGAAGGTGCGTCAGCGCTTCGGCACCGCAAGCGTATACTTCCTCATCACGGGCATCATCAGCGGCATCACCTCCCAGATCACCAACGGACTGAACGCCTTGGGCAAAGTGGCCGATGGAGGAAACAACGGCCCCGCCAGTGGTATCGCCGGCGCTATCTCCATCGTGATCGCCGTCGTGCTCGAATACCTGAATTACTGCTGTCTGGGTTGGGTGTTCCTTCACAACGACCAAAACGCATTCAAAAGCACCTGCGATGGAGCGGTCGTTTACTTTCAGAATTGGAAAACCCTGCTGAAAAATGCCGGCAAGATCATCGGAATCACGCTGTTGTCGCTTGTCGTCATCGGCGGGCCCCTCTGCCTGCTGTCCTACGCCATCATGCAATCCTTCCCCGCATTCGTCACCGCCATGAGCGAAATCGACACGCTTATCGTTTTCGACGACGGTACGGCCGTTCCCGCCGGAACGGCGCTCATCATAGCGGCCGCCATTGCGGGGCTTCTCGTATGGAGCGGCATCCACGGAGCATTCGTCAGCCCCTATATCCTGATCAGCGTATTGCGCCGCTATCTGGAAGCCGGCATTGCGAATCCGCCGCGCATCGACGTTTACGGCAAGCTGGCCGGTATGTCGAAAAGCTTCCGAAAGGCGCTTGGACGGGCCGAAAAGGACGGTGCTATTGCGCCGGGTAGCGTGGTGTCGTAAATGAGAGAAGCCCTTTCATGACGCACGCCGAAACCGCCCCCATCCCCTACCTCACGCTCGACTCCGCCATCGAAGCCGCTATCCGCAACGACCAGGCAACCGGGCAGAAAAACCCCTTTGCCTTCGAGGACGGTGGCATCGTACGCAGAGAAGACAACCAGCACGACGAAGCGACCCTGACGCGCCCCGCCTTCGTGCGCGACATAGAGAAGATCCTCAACGTGCCGGCCTACAACCGCTATGCCGGCAAAACCCAGGTATTTTCCTTCGTGGAAAACGACGACATCTGTCGGCGCGGCCTGCACGTGCAGCTGGTAAGCCGCATCGCCCGTGGAATCGGAAGCCTTCTGGGCTTGAACTGCGACCTCATCGAAGCCATAGCGCTGGGACACGACGTGGGTCATACGCCGTTCGGTCATGCGGGAGAGCGCTTCCTGAATGCGTGCTATCACGAACATACCGGCCGTTTCTTCAACCACAACGTACATTCCGTACGCGTGCTCGACCGGCTCTATCGACGCAACATCAGCTTGCAGACACTCGATGGCGTCCTCTGCCACAACGGCGAATTCGCCCAGCAGGAACTGCGACGGGGCGAAACGCACGACTTCCCCACACTTGATGGTTTGGTGGAGGCCTGCATGGCGGACGAAAGCACCATCAAGCATCTGCGCCCCTCCACTTTGGAAGGCTGTGTCGTGCGCGTGAGTGACATGATCGCCTACGTGGGAAAAGACCGCCAGGACGCCATCGATATGGGTGTGCTCTCCTCCTATAAGCCGTTCGAAAGTTCGGTTATGGGGCGCACCAACGCCCAGATCATCAACAATTTGACCGTGGACATCGTCAACAACAGCTACGGTCGTGAACGGATCGCCCTGAGCGAGGCGATGTTCGAAGACCTGAAGCGTGCGAAGGCGCAGAATTACGAACTCATCTACGGGCGGGAAGGCCTGTCGAACGATAACGGCAACGTGATCGAAGAACTGTTCGCTCGGCTCTACGAGCGACTGTTAACCGATCTTGTCGCGGGCGACGAATCCTCCCCCGTGTTCCGCCACCATGTGGACTACCTTGTACGGAAGTCCAGTTCGATCACCCGCGATGATTACCTGCAAAGCGATCCGAACCTGATCGTGACGGATTATCTGGCCTCCATGACCGACCGCTACTTCATGGAGCTCTACGCCCATCTATTCCCCGAAAGCACCATCCCCGATTTCACGATCGGCTATTGCGCCGATCTGGTTTGACGGGGAAACCAAGGTGCACCTGGGCTTCCGGTTCTCCCGCCGCACAAGCAGAACGGGCGTCAGCCCCGCGCCACTATTGAGTGGGAATAAAAAGGCACTTACGCTTTACTTTACGAGGAGACTTCGGAGCTTTACCGAAGCCTCCTCTTTTTACTTGTTCAACAGGAAGCAGAAATAGAGCAAGCCCTCGCCTGCCGCGGCTCCCTGGAATGGTCTCCCCCTTTGCAAAACCTTTTTTGCTCAATTATTTGTTATCATGGCATTATCATGTACGCCATAATTTTAGATGAGAAATCCGAGAATCATGAGAGAGCAAATAATATACGCGTTTGTAGACCTCAAGGGCAGCGAGCAGATCGGCGAGGCAATACGGAAATTCCGCAGACAAAGGAATCTCACCCAGCAGCAACTGGCGGACAAGTCGGATTGCAGCATCATGTACGTATCCAACCTCGAAAGGGGCAAGACCACCGCCGAGCTCGGCATAGCACTCAGGATACTCGACGCACTCGACGTGGAACTCACGCTGACCGACCGCAGAAAGGAGGAAGGAGGAAGGTGACAAGCGAAAAAGAAATTGTTCTGTTCGTTTCTGCCGATGGCGAGGTCAACCTACCTGTCAGTGTCGACCTCAATAGCGAGGAGGTCTGGCTCAACCGGAAACAGATTGCATCCCTATATGGAAGGGACATCAAAACCGTGGGCAAGCATATAGGAAATGCCTTGAGAGAGGAGCTCTCCAACTCCGAGAAACGAGTTGTCGCAAAATTTGCGACAACTGCCGCCGACGGGAAAACATACCAAGTTGAACACTATTCCTTGGACATGATTCTTTCGGTAGGCTACAGGGTGAAGTCGAAGCGCGGCATCGAGTTCAGGCGCTGGGCCACCGACGTGCTGCGCCGCTACAACGCCCTATCGAACACGGGGCCGATATCGTCGTCCATTCCGCCACAAAATTCATCGGCGGACATGGCACCACACTCGGCGGCGTGATCGTCGACGGCGGCACCTTCGATTGGGAGGCCCATGCCGATGCCTATGCCCCTATCGCTAAACCCAACCCCAGCTACCATGGCATATCTTTTGCTCAAGCAGCGGGTAGGGCGGCTTTCGCCACGTATATCCGTGCTATCCTCCTGCGGGACCAAGGTGCCACGCTTTCACCGTTCAATGCATTCCTGTTGCTCCAAGGAACCGAAACACTATCGCTTCGTCTGGATCGCCATATCGAAAATACACTGAGCGTCGTTGACTTTCTCAATGCACACTCCAAGGTGGCGCACGTCAATCACCCGTCCCTGCCCCATCACCCGCAACACGACCTCTACAAGCGCTACTTTCCCCATGGAGGTGCATCAATCTTCACCTTCGAGATAGTCGGCGGTCAAAAGGCGGCTTGGAAATTCATCGATAATCTGAAGATCTTTTCCCTGTTGGCCAATGTGGCCGACGTGAAAAGCCTGGTTATCCACCCGGCAACCACTACCCATTCACAACTTTCCGATGCCGAACTCGCTGATGCAGGCATCACACCTAGCACCGTTCGTCTCTCCATCGGCACGGAACATATCGATGACATCATCGCCGATCTGTCTCAGGCCTTCGATACTTTGGGTTAGCACCACGCCTTCTTGAGATCGAAACAAACGACAAAGCAGGCGACGGGCAAGAAACCGAGGTTCTATAGCCGGCTATCCGTTTTAGCGATAGCACAAGGTATTGAAGATTCGGGGGGTACTGGTGCATAGTTCATGTTTGCAACAACCGCTCTCCGCTTACTCCACAACGAACGCGTCGAGTATCCGCCGAATCCCCCCTTCGATAGACAACACGAAACTCATCCATCGAACGATAAAAAGAAAGAAGAACATCATGAGTACCAAAACCGCACCATACCGTTATGACATTGTTGGCAGCTTCTTGCGCCCCCCTTCGCTGAAAGAGGCACGAGCGGCATTTTCTGCCGACACCATCAACAACGAGGAACTACAGGCTGCCGAAGATGCAGCGATATCCGATTTGATAGCCAAGGAGAAAGCAGTAGGCCTACAGGCGGTAACCGACGGTGAGTTTCGCCGTCGGTATTGGCACTTGGACTTCCTTGCCGCCCTTGAAGGCATCCAGGAAGTAGCCGCCGAACATTGGTCCGTTGAATTCAAGGGACATCAACCCAAGGCGGCAACCATCCATATCGTTGACAAAATCGAATTCGGAAACCATCCATTCGTGCAGCACTTCAACTACACGAAAAGCATCGCAGGCGACACACCAGTGAAATTCACCATCCCCTCGCCCACCATGCTCCATCTCATTTCCTGCGTGCGGGAGGAAAACTACCAAGCCATCGACCGCTACACAAACGAGGTTGACCTGTATGCCGACATCGCCGCGGCATATCGCGACGCCATTGCCGCATTTTACGCCGCTGGCTGTCGCTATCTGCAATTCGACGATACCAGTTGGGGCGAGCTCTGCGACCCCGATAAACGAGCTGCCTACGAGGCCCGCGGCTTCGACTTAGATAAACTGGCGAAAGATTACGTGACGCTCGTGAATGCCGCACTCGAAGGAAAACCCGATGACCTGACGGTAACCATGCATATCTGTCGCGGTAATTTCCGCTCCACTTGGTTTTCATCGGGGGGATACGAGCCTATCGCCCAAACGCTCTTCGGCCAATGTAAGGTAGATGGCTTTTTCCTGGAATACGACTCCGACCGCTCCGGCGGATTCGAACCGCTGCGCTTCATTGACCGACAGAAGGTCGTATTGGGCTTGGTAACCTCCAAAAACGGTCAACTTGAAGATGAAAATGCCCTCCGTGCACGTATCGACGAAGCTGCCAAAATAGTTCCGCTCGATCAATTGGCTTTAAGCCCACAATGCGGGTTTTCGTCCACCGAAGAAGGCAATATTCTCACCGAGAAAGATCAATGGGCCAAAATCGATCTTATCCGCCGCGTAGCCCGATCGGTCTGGCCCGATGCATAATTGGGGGAACCTTCGTGGTGTCGGTCGATCGTATCGCAAGCCTTCACGCCTTTACAGCATGTGCTCGCGCAATTCCGCTCCCGAAAGCGGGGAGAGGTAAGCCGGTGCTATATCGAAAACGGTCTTGCAGCCGCTTTGGCCTTCCCGGTTCATGCGGTAGGCCGCGCGGGCACAAGCGCACAACACGCTTCCCGTGAATTCGGGGTTCGAATCAAGCTGCAACGCATATTCGATCACATGGGTGTTTTCGTCGTTGGCTCCGGTGCAACCCGTGCGGATTACCGAACCACCATGGGGAATACCCTTGTGATCGCGGTCCAGTTCCTCCTGCGAAATGAACGTCACCGTGGTGTCGTAATCGGAAAAGTAGTTGGGCATTTCCACGATGGTCTTTTCGATAAGGGCCTTATCGGCATCGGGTTGCGCCACCACGAAGCATTCGCGCGTATGCTTTTCGCGCGTGGTGAGCGTTGGATGCTCTCCCCGGCGAACCGCTTCGAGGGCCGCTTTCACGGGAACCGTATACTGCCGCGCATCGATGACGCCGGGGACACGACGGATGGCATCGCTGTGCCCCTGCGACACGCCACGACCCCAAAACGTATAGTCGCACCCTTCGGGCAGAATGCAGTTACCGTAAAGGCGGGCGATCGAAAACATGCCCGGATCCCATCCCGCGGAAATGACCGCAACCTTGGAACCCGCCACAGCCGCAGCATCGACGGCAGCGAAGTGCGCGGGTATGTTGGCGTGGGTGTCGAAGGAGTCCACCACGTTGTATTCACGCGCGTAGCAAGGAGTCTGCTCGGGCAGATCGGTGGCGCTTCCGCCGCATAGGACGAGCACGTCTATATCGGCACCACAGTCGGCCAGATCGTCGACGGAGCGGACCTTCACGCCATCGGTGAGGGGTTTGAGGGAAGCGGGATCGCGGCGGGTGAATATCGCCGCCAATTCCATGTCGGGGTTGCGGCGGCACGCAAGTTCCACCCCTTTACCCAAATTACCGTATCCTAAAATACCGATGCGTATGATGGCCATGGGTTCCTCCTGAATCAGACGAATGGGAAATCGTTTTTTTCTTTGAGAAATCAGCATACTCCCTCAGCGCCTCATCGAGGTGATTTCCCACAGGAAACAAAGAGATGCGACAAACATAGGCGGGTACGTGTCAGCGCAGGGCGAGGAGACGTTTACCGGTGGAGGCGATGAGTGAAGCAAATTCGTCGGCGTCCACGCCTTTGATATGAGCCGTCTGCATCAGGGTTTCGCGCAACGCGTCTTCCAACGCGTCGCACGAATACGGCTCTCCCGCACGAGAAGGCTCGTCGGTTTCGAGGAGGAGATGCTCGGGAGACGTCGCCTTGACGTATTCCCTCCCCCTCTTCGACGCCAACATGCGACGGTTGACCGAAAGGTAGCAGCCGCGCTTCAACGCCCGCTGCAAGTCGTCCGACGAACCGGAAAACCAATGGAATATCACCGCGTTGTCGGCGAAGACCCGTCGCTCGTCCAATATATCCATGACTACACCCGCAGCAGCCACCGCATGCACCGAGACAACCTTTCCGCCGGCAGCACACGATGAAGCAACGCGGTCGAAAGCCCGCACCTGATCCTCACGGGATGCGCGAGTCCTCCGCGAAAAGTCGAGTCCGACCTCCCCGATGAACGGCGTGGTAGCGGCGTAGTCCTCGAACAGGGACACCTCCGCTTCGCCGCAGCGCCCGTCGGCCACCCACCAGGGATGAAGACCGACGCCCACTCGTAGCGTTTCGGCCTCGGCGAACAGGGGGGCCACGCGTCCATACTCACCCAGGTCGACCGTCACGACGAAAAGACCTATCCCCCGTGCCGCCGCCTGCTGCTGTATCCGCAGTGCATCGGCGGTGAACCCGAGATGGCTGTGCATGTCGAACAGGCTCGACCCGTCGTCGCTCATGCGTGCTCCTCCCCTATGCCGGCGATCGTACGGATCACCTCACCGGCGATCATCTGCCCCATGATGGGAGGGGCGAAGGATGCCGTACCCAGGTTGGAACGCTCCTTGCGGGTGGCCCCTTCCCGAGATGCCGTCCTGACCGGCTCTTCAGCCGAATACAGCACTTTCAAATGCGTGATCCCGCGTTTGCGTGCTTCTTTGCGCATGATACGGCACAACGGGCAGTTGACCGTGTCGTAGATGTCGGCGATATGAAATTGTTCGGGATATATCTTATTCGCCGCACCCATACTGCTGATCAGGCGGAATCCCTTTTTCTGTGCCAGTTCGGCAAGCGACAGCTTCGTGGATACGGTATCGATGGCATCAACGATGTAGTCGGCGTCACCGCAATACGCATCGTAGAATTCCTCTATGTTTTCACGCAGAAGAAAGAACTCATGGGCGTCCACCCGTATGAGGGGGTTGATGTCGGCGATCATACGGGACATGACCTCCACCTTGGGGCGCCCGAGCGTACTGTTAAACGCAATGGCCTGCCGATTGATATTGCTTTTCTGCACGCTATCGTGATCGACGATAAGGAGATTCCCCACGCCGCCGCGCGCAAGGGCTTCGGCACAATTCGACCCGACACCACCGAGACCGAACACCACGACCTTGGAACGACGCAAGCGATTCAGGCCCTCCGAGCCCAGTATCACCTCGAGTTTCGCCGTAGCCGATTCACCCATGGACGCCCTCCATGCCCTTCGCTATTCGGCGACCGGCGTAGCCACACGTGCGGCGTATTCCCGATCAAGATCGTAGAGCGCCTTGGCGTCCGTGCCGAAAAGACGCATCTTGGTCAGCATGTCTTCCGCGGTGGCTTCTTCCTCGCCCTGTTCCTCGATGAACCAATCCAGGAATTTCATGGTACGGAAGTCCTTCACCTCATGGGCGGCCTCGTAGATGGCATCGATGAGGGAGGTGACATACTTCTCATGGGCAAGGCCCGCTTCCAACGGCTCCACGTGGGAGGAGAACGTCTTGTCGGGAGCGTCGATGGCGCCCAAGGTGACCTTGCAGTTGTTCTCGTGCAGATAGGCACGGATCTTGAGCGCATGGTCGCGCTCCTCGCCGGCCTGGATCATATACCAGTTGGCGAAGCCGGTCAGCCCTTCTTCTTCGTAATAATCAGCGAAGGAAACGTAGAGATAAGCCGAATACAATTCCTTGTTGATCTGGTCGTTGAGAAGTTCGTGGACTTTGGTATCCATGTAAGATTCCTTTCCTTGGTCGAATCCTTTTCGTATCAATCGAAGACTACTCCGTCGAACACCCCGATGTCGAGCACATCGAAGCCTCCCTGCAAAAACAGCAGATTTTCGCCCTGCCGCCACAGAAAAACCCGCGCCAAAACAGTGCTCGGCCATGTCGCGGAGACCCCCGTTCCCACCGGCGTTACAAGGTTGGTGGGCCCCCATGAATGCGCTGCGGCGATCACCGAAGAAACGGGTCGTTCCCACGGGAACACCCACCCGAAACGGCAGAGTTACGTATACTTGCGAAGGTAGTGGATCGGAGACGACTTACGGAAGGGAGGTCACATGGAGCAACGCGACACCGCGCACGACACCGCACCCGTCCGCCAAAATCGTGGCCGCCCGCGCAAGGTCGGCGGCAAGGGAACGAATCCCCGCGATCACATCATCTCAACAGCCGTCAAACTGTTCAGAGAACGCGGCTATGCCAAAACGTCGCTCAGCGAAATAGCCCGTCAAGTCGGGCTCGACCAGTCGTCGCTCTATTATTGGTTTCCCTCCAAGGAAGCCATTCTGGAGAGCATCTTCGACATAGGTGACCCCACGCCCGTGATGGAGCACATCGACTCCTACGACCTGGATCACACCACCCGGCTCTACGCACTCATCGTTTTCGACATGATAAAGAAATGCGAGCTGCCCTTCGACTTCATCGAATTAGAATCGCTCGCCCACGACAACCCTGAACGTTTCGAGGCTCTTTTCAGGCATTATCGCACCTACTATCAAGCCATGGTGTCCATCATAGAACAGGGCATCGACGCAGGTGAGTTCATCCCCTGCAACGCCGACGAGCGCACCGTCATCATACTGTCGGTCAACGAAGGGCTTCAGCACCACTACCACGCAAAACAGCGCGGCGAACTCATCTTGGAAGCTTCGGGTTACACGGTGCGCAACTACTCGCCGGAAAGTATCGGGCGTCTGTGCGCAGCCAGCACGCTACCGGCTTTTCTAGCCCACCCCGAACGCAATCTGGCCACCGTCGCACACAAGGTGCATGAACTGCTCGAAGATCTCGAGCGAAACGAAGCGGTCTGACATTTTCCACAGCTAGAGCAGGGGTTGCTTGCTTCGCCGAGATCAGCCTGCCACCGTATGCGCGATGGTCGGTCTCTCGTTCTTCCCACAAGCATCGGATTCGAAAGTGTTCCACCCCGGCGTCTTCAAGCCTTCGGTTGAGATAGTGCGTGATGCGATGAAGGCGGGAAACGGGTTCCCGTTCAGAATCTGTCCAGATGCAGTTCGGTGAAATCCCGTACCGCGATGTCGACGCGATTCTGCAGTTCCCGAAAATCGATACCCTCCTGCGGGTCGAAGATACCCACCGTACGGTAGCGGGAGCGCACCAACGTATCGATGGCGTAGAGGGAATCCTCGAATCCCCAGGTGGATTCCTTGGATGTTCCCATCTGTTGACGGGCGAAATCGTAAACGCGGGGTTCACGCTTGGAAGCATTCACGTCGTCCACGGACACAACCGCACGGAAGTATTCGCGGATACCGGTGCGCTTCAAGCCTGCCTCAAGGTAGGCCACCGGAGAGGAAGATGCGACGCTCATCCGTATTCCCTCCTTGGCACACGCTTCCAAAAACGACTGTACGCCGGGCAGAAGCGACGCATGATCGGTGTAATAACCGAGCATATATTCATCCACGAGGGATATGACTTCGGACGTGGAGCGGGCAAGCCCATAGTGTTCGTGAAAGTAAGCCGACACCTCGGGAATGGTGAAGGTGGTGAAACGCTCCCGCTCGGCGGGGGTCACCTGTACACCTGCACGATCGGCGAGCGCCCCTTCCAAGCCGCGCCATGCCTCCAAGGAGTCGATCAGGGTACCATCGCAATCGAAGATCGCACCCGTTATCGCGGAAGAAGCCATTCCCGCCTACTCGTATTCGCGCTTGAGGGCGGCGAAGGCATCGGCCGAACCGCGGATAACGTCGGCGGAAACACAGTAACCGATACGCACCCAACCCTTCACGCCGAAGCTGTCGGAGGGAACCAGCAGCAGTTCGTGTTGCTTGGCTTTATCGGAAAACGCCTTGGCATCAGGCTCGAGCGCCTTCATCCACAGATAGAACGCTCCGTCAGGGGCAATGTATTCGTACCCCAGATCATCGAGAAGCGATGTGAGCAACGATCGGTTCTCGGCGTAAGCCCGCGTATTGACCGGCTCATCCACGCATTCCTCTATGATGCGCTGGAAGAATACGGGTGCGCAGATGTAGCCGAGGGAACGGCCCGCACCGCACACGCCGAGGTAGACACGGCGTGCATCGTTGACCTCGTCGGGAACGAGCACATACCCGATGCGATCACCCGGCATCGAAAGCGACTTCGACCAGGAATAGCAGACCAGCGTGTTGTCGTAGAAGGAAGGAACCCAGGGCACCTCCATGCCGTCGTAGACCAATTCGCGATACGGCTCGTCGGATATGAGATAGATATCTTCACCGCGTCGACGTTGCTCTTCGTCGAGCAGGTCGGCCAGCGCACGCAACGTTTGCGCCGTATACACCACGCCGACGGGATTGTTGGGTGAATTGATGACGACGGCTTTAGTCCGTTCGGTGATGGCCGCTTCGAGTGCGGCGATGTCGATCTGAAAATCCTCTTCGCGGGCGAGCACTTCGACGCAGGTTCCACCGGCGGCTTCGATCCATACGCGGTATTCGGGGAAATAGGGAGCGATGACGATCACTTCGTCACCGGGCTCGATGACACACGTGAAGCAGGCGCTCAGGCACGCGGCGGCGCCCATGGTCAGGTACAGATTATCGGCCGTATAACTCGTGTTATACCGGCGGTTGAGCGATTCGGCGATAGCCGTACGCGTCTGAGCTCTACCTGCCGCTTCGGAATACGCATGCAGTTGCGCCGGGGGAACATCGGCCAGCGCGCGGATGGTGTCGGCCACCTTCGCGGGCGCGGGAACCGAAGGGTTGCCGATACTGAAATCGAAGACGTTCTCTTCGCCGATCTGATCCTTACGGGCAAGGCCGTAGGCGAACAGTTCACGGATGGCCGAAGGCGCGCTGCCCAAGCCATACATCACTTCGTTGATCATATCGAACTCCACTCTCGGTAATAAACGGACTTCACGCCGTGAAAACGGCGACATGGATACATTATGACCCTCGCGCCGTGCAGCGCAAGCGCCGCGGGTATGGGAAACGTCCAATCTCCCCACGAGTGGCCTCTCTTCGGATCATCCCCACCTCTTCGCTAGAGGTTTTACCCTTCATTTGTTAGAATTGATGTTTCATAGAGCGGATGCCCCACCACCACCCCACACGCCCCGATACGTGAACGGTTGGTTACGAATCGCCCGTAAATACGCGATCGGGCGTTACCCTCTCTACAAGATCGCATCTTCGACGAAGATGCCGGCTTCTACCTGAAAAGGAGGGTGAGGAAATGGATCTTACGATGAAGATCGCCGGAGACTCGGCGGTCAGCCTTGAATTCGAGCAGGTCATATCGGCCGAAACGAGTTCTCTCATACGTCTTGCCGCCCACAACCTCTCCGAAGAGAAGAAGCCGGGCATCATCGATATCGTACCCGCCTTCTGTTCGCTTCTGGTGCGATACGATCCTCTGATTCTGGACTTCGACTCCTTGTCTTCCTATCTCAGCGGAGCGCTCGAAAACATCGGTGACGTCGATCTACGCACCAAGCACATCGTCGAGATTCCGGTCTGCTACGGCGGGGATTTCGGTCCCGACATCGATTTCGTAGCCGAACATGCCGGGTTGAGCGTGGAAGAGGTCATCGAAATCCACTCCCAACACGATTACCTGATCGACATGCTGGGGTTCCTGCCCGGATTCGCCTATCTCGGCGGGCTCGATCCCCGTATCCATACCCCACGTCTGGAAATCCCCCGCACCCGCATCGAAGCGGGAGCGGTGGGTATCGGCGGGGCTCAAACGGGGCTCTACCCCTTGGCTTCCCCTGCGGGATGGCGCATCATCGGTCGCTCACCGGCTCGTCCCTACGACCCCGACCGGAAAAACCCCATCCTCTATCAGGCGGGCGACTATATCCGTTTCGTTCCCATCACGCCCGAAGAATACGCTTCCATCGACACGATGATCAAAGCGGGCGAATATCACTATCGATTCATCACCGAGGAGGCTTAGACCATGGGCTTCACGGTACAGAAACCGGGCATATGCACCACCGTTCAGGATCGCGGGCGCTTCGGATTCATGGATAGCGGCTTCTCCCCCAGCGGGGTCATGGACAAGCGCGCCTTCACCTTGGCGAACATTCTGGTGGAAAACGATCCCGACGACTGCGTTTTGGAATTCGTGCTGGCCGGACCGACCCTGCGCTTCACCACCAATACCGTCATCGCCCTGACCGGCGGTGACTTCTCACCAACCCTCAACGGTAAGCCCATCGAACTCTACAAAGCCCATGCCGTCCAGCGGGGCAGCATCCTGCGACTGGAGGCACCTAAAACCGGCATGTACGGCTATCTGGCCATCGCGGGTGGCGGCGTGCGCGTACCCGAAGTCATGGGAAGCTTCTCGACCAATCTCAAATGCGGCATCGGAGGCTGGGAAGGTCGGGCGCTCGCCGGCGGTGACTACCTGCCCTTCCGTAGGAAGAATACCGAATTCATGCCCAATCTGGGATCACACACCTTCGATGCGAGCGAAGAATACCCCCCTCCCGGCGAAACCGTGACACTGCGGGTCATCATGGGTCCCCAAGACGAACTGTTCACCGAAGAGGGAATTTCCACCTTCCTCAACGAAACATTCGAGACGACACTCAATTCGGATCGCATGGGGTATCGCCTCGACGGTCCCTCCATCGAAACCGTGGCGGGATCCGACATCATTTCAGACGGCATCACCTTCGGTGCCATCCAGATTCCCGCCGACGGACGGCCCATCATCATGTTGGCCGATCGTCAGACCACGGGCGGATACGCCAAAATCGCCACCGTCGCTTCGATCGACCTGCCTAAATTGGTGCAGGCCAGACCGCAGACGAACATACGCTTCAAGGCCATTTCGGTCTACGAGGCACAAGACCTCCTCCGTCAACAGGCCGCGTTCTACCGCAGTTTGGAAAAAATCGTACGGCGTCCCTGCCCGGGCGGCATCTCGCCCCGCAAAACGGCCCGTCGTCTGACCCCCATCCTCATCAAACAATCGGAATTCGTCGAAACCAACCGACTCTGGATCAAGAAGAAGGAGCAAGCATGGACAAGCAAGCAATCGAAGAATTGATTGCCATCATGGACAAAGCCAACCTCACCGCACTGAGGGTGAGCGATGGTGACCGTAAAATAGAGCTGGAACGGGGAGGGTCGGGCATTTCGGCTGCAGCATTACCCCTCATGGCCGAACGGGTGGGCGCCCTGCTCCACGATCGGGACAACAGCAACATCGGCTTAGGTAGCGCGGGAGGAGCCGTCGACGGCGAGGAAGACGACAATTCCGTCATCGTCCGTAGCCCCATGGTCGGCATGTTCTACATCGCACCCAGCCCCGACGAAGAACCCTTCGTGAAGGTGGGACAGGAAGTGCTTTCCGGACAGACGCTCGCCATCGTCGAAGCGATGAAGATGATGAACGAAATTCCCGCGCCCGCACCCGGCATCGTCGTCGAGGTATTCGCCGCCAATGGCACGCAGGTCGAATACGACCAGCCGCTTTTCAGGTTGAGTTCCGAAAAAGTTCAATAACGCCTTGGAGGAACAACCATGTTCAACAAGATCCTCATAGCCAACCGCGGCGAGATCGCCTGTCGCATCATACGCGCCTGTTCCACCATGGACATCAAAACGGTAGCCGTCTATTCCACGGCTGATCGCCATGCCCTCCACACCTATCTCGCCGACGAATCCGTCTGCATCGGGCCGGCACCCGCGCGCGACAGCTACCTCAACATCCAAGCCATCATATCGGCAGCGAAGGGGCTGGGGGTCGACGCCATCCATCCCGGTTACGGTTTCCTCTCGGAAAACGCCACTTTCGCCAAGCTGTGTCGGGAAAACGGTGTGGCCTTCATCGGCCCCACACCCGAAGTCATCGATCGTATGGGCAACAAAAGCCAGGCCCGTAAAACCATGATGGAGGCCGGCATACCCGTTGTCCCCGGCGGCAAGGAAGCCGTACATTCCCCCGATCACGCACTTGCTCTGGCACACACCATCGGCTGGCCCATCATGATCAAGGCCTCTTCGGGCGGCGGCGGTAAGGGCATGCGCATTTCGGAAAGCGAAGATGATTTCCTCGACGCCTTCAGCATCGCCCAACGCGAAAGCGTCAACGCCTTCGGAGATAACACGATGTACCTCGAGAAGGCGATCATTAACCCCCGCCATCTCGAAGTCCAAATCGTCGGTGACACGCACGGCAACGTGGTCTCCCTCGGCGAGCGTGACTGTTCCATCCAGCGCAACCACCAAAAGATGATCGAGGAAAGCCCCTCGCCCTTCATCGACGAGGACGTGCGTGCCCAGATGATGGAAACGGCCGTCCGTGCAGCCCGGGCGGTGGGCTACACCTCCGCCGGCACCGTCGAATTTCTGGTGGACAAAGACCGCAACTTCTACTTCATGGAGATGAACACCCGTATTCAGGTGGAGCATCCCGTGACGGAAATGGTGACCCGCATCGACCTGATCCGCGAGATGATCCGCGTAGCCGCGGGAGAGCCGCTCTCCTTCACGCAGGAGGAAATAATCATGAGCGGTCACGCCATCGAATGCCGCATCAACGCCGAGGAGCCGGAAAACCACTTCTTCCCCTCTCCGGGCATCATCACCCAAACCCACCTGCCCGGCGGCAACGGCGTACGCATCGACACCGCCACCTACGACGGCTTCGAGATCACGCCCTTCTACGATTCCATGATCGCCAAGATCATCGTCCGTGGCGCAAACCGCATGGAAGCCATCGCCAAGATGCGCCAGGCCCTCGACGAGATGGTCATCCTCGGCGTGAAGACCAATCTCGACTTCCAATACGCCATCATGGAAAACGAGACGTTCAAATCGGGTAACGTCGATACCAGCTTCATTGAGAAATTTCTGAAAGGCGAGGTGTGATTCATGGACAAGACGCTCGAACAACGGATGCACGAAGCAACCCCCCTCGAAGCGCGTAAGCTCATACGCTCGGGGGCATGGGATAAGCCCACCAGCGGATACTGTCCCGGTTTCGCCCAAGCCAATCTCATCGTACTGCCCAAAGCCCAGGCCTATGATTTCCTGCTCTTCGCCCAGCGCAACCCCAAGCCCTGCCCACTTCTCGAAGTGACCGACGAAGGAGCACGTTTGGCACGCATCTGCGCCGACGATTGCGATATCGCAACGGATTTCCCCCGCTACCGCATCTACCGCAACGGCGTCATGACCGAAGAGGTGACCGACGTCAGCTCATACTGGCGTGACGACTTGGTGTCTTTCGTCATCGGTTGCTCCTTCTCCTTCGAATCGGACCTCGTGGAAGCCGGAATAGAAATGCGACACAACACCATGGGGCGCAACGTTTCCATGTACATGACTTCGATCGACTGTGAACCGGCCGGCATGATGAGCGGGAAAATGGTCGTTTCCATGAGGCCGCTTCCTTACAACCAGATCGTAGAGGCCGTCATGCTTTCGGGGGCCATTCCTCAGGTGCATGGTGCTCCCATCCACATCGGTGACCCGTCGGTTATCGGCATCGAAGACATCTCCAAACCCGACTTCGGTGATCCGGTGGAAATCCGCGAGGGTGAGGTTCCCGTTTTCTGGGCATGCGGCGTGACTCCCCAATCCATCGTCATGAACGTCAAACCGGAATTCGCCATCACCCATGCCCCCGGCTGCATGCTCATCACCGATACCAAAAACATCAACCTGCGCGGCTAGAAAAGGAAGGGGAACCCATGACCCATGTCGACCTCAACTGCGATCTCGGAGAAAGTTTCGGACGCTACACGCTCGGTCTCGACGACAAGGTGCTTCCCCTCGTTTCGAGCTGCAACATCGCCTGCGGCATGCATGCGGGAGACCCCTTGGTCATGAGAAACACCGTGGCGCTCGCCCATGAAGCCGGCATCGCCATCGGTGCCCATCCCGGCTATCCCGATCTGCAGGGATTCGGTCGCCGGGATATGGCGCTTTCCCCCGACGAAGCCTACTGCTATGTTCTCTATCAGATAGGGGCGCTCAGTGCCCACTGCGCAGCCGCAGGCACGCATCTCACCCACGTGAAACCCCACGGACAACTCTACAACCGCTGCGGTGTCGACAAAGACCTGGCCCGTGCCGTGGCGAAGGCGGTCCACGATTTCGATCCGTCGCTCGTATTGGTGGGCCTCGCCAACAGCCGCCTCGTCGAAGCGGGTACGGAATACGGCCTCTGCAGCGCGCATGAGTTCTTCACCGACCGAAACTACACCGACGAGGGGGTACTCGTCTCCCGCAGTCACCCCGACGCACTCATCACCGATGAGGACATCGCCATCGAACGCCTCCTCCATGTCCTGAAGGAAGGGACCATCACCTCGGTCACAGGAAAGACCATCGAGATCACCGTCGATACGGTCTGCGTCCATGGGGACAATGTCCACGCCCTCGAATTCGTCTCACGCATACGTGAAGCGCTTGCGGTCGCCAACATAGCCATCCGCCCCCTCTGATACAAAACATCCTTTACCGATATACGCTCTCCGATCGGCTGATGTGTAACTTTTATGTGCTAAAGTGATGGCTTCGATCGAGGTGGGCGTCGTCACTTCCCAATGTAACAACCTGATGAATTCCCTCGGTGGGACCACGATACGAAACGTCGTATCGGCACAATGGACTCATCCTCTTCGATACATTCGGATTCAACAACTCAAAGAAAGGAGCGTTTGCATGAGTTCTCTCGCGCAAAAGATCAAGAACATCGGACCCGGTGCTCTTGTGGCCGCCGCGTTCATCGGACCCGGCACCGTCACCACGTGTACCCTCTCCGGTGCAAGCTACGGCTACACCATGCTTTGGGCTTTGCTTTTCGCAACCATCGCAACCATCATCTTCCAGGAAATGTCGGCCCGTATCGGCATCATCAGCGGTGAAGGTCTCGGCGAAAATATTCGCGATCGCATTCCCAACAAGGTTCTCAAAGGGATTGCCATAGCGATTGTTATCGTAGCCATCTTCATCGGCAACATAGCCTACGAAACCGGCAACATCACCGGCGGCATCCTGGGTATTCAGGCCGTCGGGGGATCCATTCCCCTCGCCCCTATCGCGGTCGTCATCGGCATTCTCGCCTTCATCATCTTGTGGATAGGCAGCTACAAGGTCATCGAGAAGATCCTCACCGCCATCGTCGTTTTCATGGGACTGGTGTTCCTCGTCACCGCTTTCGCATCGTCACCCGACTGGGGCGCCGTCGTCATGGGACTCTTCACCCCCAGCCTGCCTTCCAATGACCAGACCGGCTTCTTGACCGTCATCGGCCTCATCGGCACGACCATCGTCCCTTACAACCTGTTCCTCCACGCCTCCTCGGCTTCTGAGCGCTGGAAGGATCCCGAGCAGATCGGCGAAGCACGCTTCGATGCCGTTTTGTCCATCGGGTTGGGTGGTCTCATTTCCATGGCCATCCTCATCTGCGCCGCCGCCAACATCTTCGGCACCGGCACCACGGTGAAAAACGGCGCCGACATGGCTTTGGCGCTCGCTCCCCTTCTGGGCGACTGGTCAACATGGATGATCGCCCTCGGTCTTCTGGCCGCCGGCTTCTCCTCCGCCATCACCGCGCCTCTTTCGGCAGCTTATGCCACCAATGGTGTTTTGGGATGGAAGAAGGGCCTGAAGGATATCCGCTTCAAGATCATCTGGATCGTCGTTCTGCTCTGCGGTGTCATCATGGCTATCGTTTTGGGCGCATCTCCCACGCAGCTCATCTTGGTCGCTCAGGGTGCAAATGCCATCCTGCTTCCCCTTATCGCGTTCTTCGTCATGTTCTGCGCCAACAGCAAGACCTTGGGCAAATATCGCAACCACATCTTCGCCAATGCGGCGGGTGTCGTCATCATCGCGATCACCCTGTTCATCTGCTACCGCAACCTCAATAGTTTCTTCGCTTCGTTGCAGAAACTGATCGGTATGTAGCAACCACACGAACACCATCGGCCTTCCCCCACGGAAGCCGACGAATAACCCCGATCCGCCTCATCGTGCGGGTCGGGGTTATTTCTTTGCCGCGCGATAACGCCTGGGAATGAGGTTCCACACCACAGTGACGATCACCACCATCGCAGCGGTGTCGAACAGGCGGATGAGCAGCAGTCCGCCGAAATCGGCCAGCAGCCGGTCGTGGATGCCGAACGAATAGACGGACCCGATCAGCGCGAGCTCTTCGGCATCGGTGGAGATGCCACCTTGCAACCAAGAGAGAAACAGCGTGTCCAAAGCGCTGACACCGACCACCAACAGAACAAGCGCCACCAGAACGGTTACCATCGCATGGAAGGGACGTTGACGCCACGTGCCGCATAAGGGGCGCAGCAGACAGGCAAACGTCAAGGCAACCAAAGCGCTGGTCGCAAAATACACGATATTGCTCGCGCTGTAGTGTGTGACGCACAGATACAGGTTATTGAGAAGAGCGACGATGACTCCCGGTGCCGGCCCGAGAATGAACGCCGCCAGCGCCGTACCGGTGGAATCGAGCCACACGGGCCAGCCCATAGCGGATGCCAACTCATAGAAAACGGTATTCACGATCACGCAAACCGCCATGATGACGGCATAGCGAATGAATCGCCTATGACTACGGCAAAAGGCACCGATACCCTCCCCTTGCCATCCATGGACTTCATAGGCCACATCGTCAGCCGTTGCATAGTAGGTCGGATCCTCGTTCGATTTCTTCAGCTCTTCCAGAAAACCACCGGTAACGATACCGGCGGGAAGCGCGATGATCGCCACCCCGAACAACGATGACACCATGGATATGAGTTTGCCTACATCGGAGGTGGGGTACACATCACCATAGCCCACCGTGGTGAGTGCCGTGGTAGCCCAATAGAGGGCACCGAAGAAGGTATCGAACGTATCGGGCTCGTAGACGAACATCACGAGTGCGGAAACGAAAATGTAGCCGATAGCGAGAACGAGAACGGAAAGAAGCGTGTCCTTCTCGGCGGCGAACACGTTGGTAACCAGCGTCAGGCTGCGGGAATAGCGCAAAAGACGCACCACGCGCAAAACACGGAGAACGGCGAAGCCGGCGGGAATGAGGCCGAGTGAGGGCAGGATAGCCAGCAGATCGATTATCGCCATGGGGCGAAACGGGTAGGCGATCGCCGCCCGCCACCCCTTTTTCCCTCTGCGGAAATCGTTGGTGAGCCAACGGAGCACGTAGTCGAACAGCAGGAGGTAAACCGTGATCAGATCCCACCATTGTAGAACGTCATTCCACTCTTTGAACATAAGGGGCACCAGCGACAGCAGCGCCACACATACGATGAAGATGTCGTAGATGCGACTAGGGCGGTCGCCCTCACCCGCGCGCTCGATGATCTGATACAGACGATAACGCATAGAATCACCCGTTACAGAACGGCGGACAACGGCAAAGCGATATTGCCGACGACTGCCAGAAACGCTATCGAGTAGAACATGGCCCGCCCGAAGAACCCGGCAAAGCGTTCATCTTTGCGACCATGCTCGGATCGGATGTTGTTCACCTGAATGATGGTTCCCGCACAAAGCAAGATGGTGAGAATACCCCAGCAGTTGACGAATTCGAGCAAGCCGGCATCGAGTGCATCGGGAAGAAGCGCCGCACCCACCATGATGTTGGAAACGGTGCCGAAAAGAGCGGCCGGGATCATGCCCAAGGGGTCAACCCGATGGTGGCCGCAGATATAGAGCATGATCAGACACCACAGCGATGTGCCGTACATGGCTATGAAACATTTCAGATACAGACCCAATCCGTCTCGTTCCAAATTGATGGCGGTAACCATTTCGGAAAGGGTCGTCGGTTCGGAAAGAGTGGGGTTGCCTTCCGTATTGGGATAGGTGTAGGCCGCTTCTCCCCAATCAACCCCCGTAACCACGAAGCCAGCGGTACGGGCACTGTCATTGATGGAGCAGTTGCCCCGATCCACGTTGAATATGACATCACGGGCACCGTAGTCGGACTCGAGATAGAGGCGCAGCTGGTGTTTACCCAAGGGGAAGCGGGTGGTGTAAAACACTTTGCTGGCCGTAACGCTCGTCCTCACCAGTTGGTAGCGGGTGGTGCCTTCGGTAACATCAACCAATACTTCCCGGCTGTTGACTTTCCCCTTATAGACACCGAAATTGTGCGCCATGTCCAAATCGGGCCGTCCATCCCACTTGAACCACACTTCCATGGTCACGCTGTAGGACGAATTCTTTATGGAAACATCGGTAACGTTGTCCACATAGCTGCCGACGGTTACTTCAGTGGCACCATAGGATGAAGCTTTCGACTCCGCATCATCCAGTGCATCGACAACCCAAGCGGCATTCGGGTCCCACCACGACGATTCCTCTTCTTCCCCGGCATTATGCAGGTAGATACACGTTGCCGCCAATATCGCAACGGCTATGATGAACGTACCCAGAATCCAGCCCACAACACGGCGCCGCTGCCATGGCTCCAATTTCTTGAAGTCCAGCACGGTGAAACGTTTTTGACGTTTACCCTTCTTGCCTTGCTTCGAATCGGCAACATAACCACCGGTGAGAATGGATTCGGGGGTCGCGGAGATGTCCTTCTTCGAGGAGTCCTCCGATCGGCCTTTGGTTCGCGGAGACTCTTCTGACATGCTGCAACCTTCTTGGTCGGGAGATGGAAAATACGATTGCCCCGTCTTCCGAGACCAAGTCATAAGCCCGATTCCGAAGACAAGCACGAACGAGTATGGCACAGGACGATCAGGAGAAACGAAGGGTCAGGAGGAGTCAAATAAAAAATGACCCCTTGCAAGCAAGGAGTCACTCTGCGCTGAACTGGTGCCCGAGGCGAGAGTTGAACTCGCACGTCTTTCGACAACGGTTTTTGAGACCGCCGCGTCTGCCATTCCGCCACTCGGGCGCAAGATAGGATTATAGCGGATTCTCATCGCCGCGCCAATACTTCAAACACTTATTCGCCGTCGAAGCGCCACTTATTCCGCCGCTTCTCATAGAATCCCCGACTCGAACAGTACAACCCACCGCCTCGATTGGGTCAAACAAACCACGCTATACAACATCCCAATGAAATAGCCGGAGCGAAAGGAAACGTCGAATCCTTCTTCACCAGCAGAAATCCGACGGCGAACAGACAGCCGAGGAGCGCCGCTCCGACGAGCATGACACAGGCCCCTTCGAAATCGAGAAACAAACAGCACGCGCCTATCAATTTGACATCACCCATGCCGAGGGATTCACGCCGCCATATCTTTCCCGAACACCAGGCGCTCACCATGAGAAAAGCCATCACGCCCACCGCGACCAAGATGCCGACGAGAAACGCTTCGGCGCCCCAAAGAGGTTGGTATAAGACGCCCATCTCAGATGCAACGAGGAAGCCCACGCGCAAAACCATCAAAGCGATGATGAATGTATTGGGTATGCGGCGCGTCCTGATATCCACCCACGAAACAACGGACAGCACGCCGATAAGTACCCCATAGCACAGCGCTTCCATGGCGCTCCCTTCTTTTTCGTCGCACGCGATAAGTCGCCCGAACAACAAGACTTCCCCACCATGCCACAGAAAAAGAAACGGGAAGCGCTCACGCACTTCCCGTTCGAATCCGTTTCAGATTCATTTCAAATCGACCGAAGTCGAAGACGATCTTCCCTACAGGGAGAAGTCCTTTTCACCGTTGAATACGGCAACCGCATCATCGACGCTGTAATCTGCAAGCGTGATGGCGGAAATGGCCTTGGTCAAACGCACCGCTTCATCGAGCGAACGCATATGGATGTTGCGTCCCGTCGCATTACCGCAAGCACCACCGATATGAATCTGATCGTGCAGCTGGGACAGGAACACCTTGGCATCCGCCTTGGATCCGCCCGCGCAGACCAAACCGGTGCGCCCGGAAGCCATGGAAGCGATCTTCAGGTTCTCAGCCGAAGTCTTGCCGTCGGATTCCTTCGGCGGATTGACCTTGACGAAATCGGCACCCAGGCAAAGGGCGACGCCCGCCGCACCCGCGATGAGGTCGGCTGCTTTTTCATCGGTGACCGCTTTACCGCGGGGATAGATCCACAAGACCACCAACAGACCGGCAGCATGAGCCTCGGCGATCAGTTCGCCCGCTTCGGCCATCATGGTTGATTCGTATTCGCTACCAAGATAGATGGTATAGCCCAGGCCGACGATGTTCACGCCCGCTTCGCGCATGGCTAAAACGGCTTCCAACTCGTGGAGTTGCGGTGAATAGGGATCATCCTGAGAGGTTTTCACCAGATTGGTTTTGGAGTTCATCTTCACAAGATAGTTGATCTCCGGATAATCGTTGGCATACTGGGCGATAAGGCCACGCTGACCGGCCAAAACGCCACATACACCCTGAGAACCGATCTGGAAAAGATGCTCGGGTTCGGCATCGGAAGGATCGATTCCCTCACCATAGAAATCCGCATTCAAGTGTTCGATTTTCTGGTCGCAGGCGAAAAGCATCAAGCGGCCGGTTCCCCGAGTAGCCTTCAGATAATTATCTCGGTAGGTCTCACGAGCCTCAGGCATGACATCCGCTGGGATTCTTACCTGATCACGAGTGATGGTGGGCATAATTTCCTCCTTTATGCACTGTTAAGCATCGATGGTTGTCATTATAGCGTATAAGAGTTAGAACCACTCGCGCTTACCATACACGTAAATACGCTCGAATTCGGTCTGAGACTTCGTAAGATACAAGATCCCTTCAATCACCGAGATGATCCACATGACCCCCGCCGCCATACCGAAGGTGAAGATGCCGGCGAGAATGCTGATCGCCAACATGATGAAGCCCTGGGTGTTGTAGCCGAGATAGAACTTGTGGATACCGAAGCACCCCAGGAAAATAGCCAGAAGACCTGCGGCAACATGATCTTTCGAAGAAGCGTAGGGGGCGGTGTAGTGAGGCTGTGTCTGATAAGGCTGACTCTGCGTTCCGTAAGTGTTCTGCGAAGAAGTATAGCCACTATACGGAGGAGGCACCTGTTCACCGGGCGCCGATCCCACGCCGGATGGAGCAGCACCGGAAAACGGCTGCTGCTGCGAGCCCGTGGTTTGGGTGCCACCCGAAGCCCCTACGCCGAACGCTTCGGGCGTGGGAGCGGAAGCGGGGGGCTCCGTCGGGGAGGCAACGTTGCCCTCCGGAACGGAAGATGCCTGCGCCTGCGTCTCGGAAGTCGCTTGCGCGGCGGCAAGGTTGCGCTCCGCCGCCTCAAGCGCCTCCCTTGCGGCTTTCAATTCCTCTTCCGCTGCGGAAAGCGCCGAGCGGTTCGTATCGTTTTGCGTAGATTCGCCTTGATTGTTGCTATTCGGGTCACTCATGTCCGTCCCCTTACTCGATGATCATTACCTTTCGAGAATAACCGTCCCACCGGACCATAAGGGGTATTGTCATGGTTTCGTAACGCAGGTGCCACCAAGCTGGAATATGGTCTTCACCACGACAAAGGCGGAAAACATCCACGATGGGCGGGATGAGCCATCACTCGGCGCAAGGAGATCACGGAGGGACGGGATATACCATTCACCCAACGCAAAAGATCACGATCGCGTTGAAATGAAGTGGATCACTTATCCGTGTCGTCGCCGTTTTCCCGTGCTTTCTTCTTTTTGCCACTCAGCAGATCCATCAAGGGATTCCTGAACAAAATCCCCAACACCATCAACACGCCGGCGACGGCGAAGATGATAATGCTCGTCGTGACATTTCCGTCGGTAAGTCCGGCGGCGGCATACGTGGAGATGAAGACTCCGGGAATACGGCCGATCGTGGCCAAAAGGAGAAAGGATCTCATCCTCATATCGGTCAGAGGCACGAGATAGGTGAACACATCCTTGGGAAGGCCGGGAATGAGAAATAAAATGAACACGATCGCATTCAATTTCCCCGAATTTTCGAACTGCCTGAATTTATCCATGTGCTCTTTGCTGACCATGGACTGCACGAACGGTGCCCCCAGACGGTGTACCAACTGATAGATACACGCACTGGAAACCACACAGCCGAATAAGATGAGCAGCGATCCCCACCAGGGACCATAGAGCATACCGGCGGCAACTTGGACAACTTCGCCGGGGATGAAGGCGACGATGATCTGGAGAAACTGAAGTCCCAACAAGACCAACACCCCAACAGCACCCTGGTCCTGAATGCGATCGATGATATGACTGACGCCATCGGGCTCGAATATCTCAGCGAACATCGGCCAAAGAGCAACGGTGATTCCCACGGTGAGAACGATGAAAACGAGCAGACCTCCCAACTTGATGAGATCGCTCTGTTTGATCTTGTGACCGAAAAAGGAAAGAGTCGGCTCGTTAGTCATGCTTTTCTTCCTCGTCATAGCGGGCCTTACGGTATTCTTCCTTGAAACTCGAAAACATGCCTTTGGTTTTCGACAGCTGCACGCCTACCTTGTAGGCTCCTTCATTGACCGCCTCTCCCGCTTTATGGGCGGTAGCGCTGGCCACCGGTTTCACCTTGTCGACGGCCTTGCCCATCTTGTCCGCCGCAACGGCGTATCCCGCCCCTGCCTTTTCCGCAACGCCGCCCTCGCTCTGTAGGGCCAGTGCTTCGGGTGCGACGATGATGGCACCGCGCAGCTCCTCGTCACCTTCGACGACACAGAGACGATCCCCTACCCCCAATTTGAATCCGAGAATGGAATCGGCGGATATCTCAGTGACCCCGAGAAGCACTTCGGCGGACTTTCCCCGATCGACGGTAAGCGCGATGACGGATCCGTCGGCGGCATCGAAGCGGATATCCCCCACATAGCCCAAAGGATCACCGGCTTCGGTGAGCAAGGGAAGACCCTGCCAGATGATGCATTCCTCCCAAACGACACCAAGCCGCTTACAGGCAGCCCTGCCCGTTGATTGGCTTTCATCGGAAATGAGGATATGCCCCTCGTGCACTTTGAAGGCATCGAGGGCGACGAAAATGTCGCGACGATGGAACATCAGCGCGACATCGGGGCGCTTCACCGTGAATCCGATCACCTTGCGTTTGTTGGGGTGAAAGATGACCGCATGAACCTTGCCCACTTTTCGATCGGGCTTCTTCTCGTCGGCAACACGAATTCCCATGAGTTCCCGCGTCGTATAGGTGTGTTTCGTCATCACTGAATCCTTAAGGCACCCCGGAGGGTGCCTCGATAAGGGTTATATCAACCACATAAGACCCTCAAGCAGGGCTTATGTGTCTAGTTCTGAGTATCGGAACTATCTTCTTTTCTGGTGAACGACGCAGTCGCATTGCCGACGGCGTCCTTCGCGGCAGCGGTAGCGCTCTTCACGGCATCAGCAGCGGCGGGCACCTTGTCCATGGCGGCATCATGAACCGCTTCGGCGTTTTTGGCAACCTGGGTTGCGATGCGCTCGCGGGCTGCGTCGATCTTCTCGCGCAGATCGTCACCCTTCTCGACGAAAACTTCGCTTGCCTGATCGGGTGTCGCCTGCTGTACGCGCGTCGTCACCGTGCGATACACTTCCTGACCCTTATCGACCGTCGTGTTGATGACCTTGGTCGATACGGAGGCGGCTGCATCGACAACCTGACCCGCTTTTTCCTGAACGACACCGGTGATATCACCGTTCTCGTTGATTTTATCGGCAACGATCGCACGGTTTTCGGCACCCGTACGAGGCGAGAACAACAACCCCGCCGCAGCACCGATGATGCCTCCGATCACAAACGTTGAAAACTTCCCCATGGTATGACCCCCTTCTTTCGAAGCTTATCTTTTCGAAATGCACCGCAGCGCATCCGTTCTTCCTCAAGGCCCACGCAAATGCGCTGGGTCCTCTTAGCACCTTATTGTAGTATATCGAGGCCGCTATGCCCTTGATCAGTAAAAACTCTATCAAACATCGACTGTTGCCAACTCGAAAGAAAACAGTCATCGAACGACCACGTCCGAAGTCGACGAACCACTACGATCCGGCACGACGGGAGTCGATTTCCTCCAGGTACCCGTTGATCGAAGCGAGAGCCTGCTTGAAGGCGGCCAAGGCAACCAGATCATCCCGAAACGAAACCTGCACGCAGGCGACACGGTCGCATTCGACGCTCCACTGCGTCGTTCCTACGAACACCCGACTTTCATCATTATCGGCACGGACCTGCAGGTCGATGACGAGATGTTCGAGAAGATGGGGAATCGAGGTGTTGTTCATGACCGCCGCGAACGTCGGGCCCTGCCCGTTGCGACAGGCGTGCATACCGATCGTGGGGAAATCCTTCAGGCACCGTTCGATCAGAGCTTCATCGGTGTAGCGGGGGTATCCATCGGCAATGCGGATGCGTGCCTCGATGCGATCGGCGCGGACGAGGAGGTGCTCCACGCGCAACGGGCCTCGAGCACCCTTCGTCATGAAGAGCCCTCCACGATGGCCGACCCCACCGTATCGGCCTCCTGGGTGGAATGATTCGAAAGGCTCTGGGCCTGAGCGGTGCCATCGTTCGATATTCTGACGAAACGCGTCGACGAGGTGCCCCCCTCCGGCGTCTGTTCGGTGATGATCAGAATATCGCGCTCGGGAGAAAAAACGTAGGAACCACCGCCTTTGAATGCCCCGTAGGAAAACGTGATGGTTTTATCGAAGGTGTTGAGCTCGTAGGGGTAGGACACCGCTTCAGTGAGCCTGATCTCGCTATCGGAAAACACCACGACGGCCGCCGCATCGCTTTTCCATTCGCCCTGTATATCGGCACCGTCATCGAAGCGAAACCACTGATTCCACGCCAGAAGCGCGGTCGCCACCAGCAACAACACCACAAACACCAAACCGACGACACGCAGGATGCGTCGTAGGGGAGAAACAGGACGCGGTGTTTTCCCCCTCATGGAAGGGGAAGATTCCGTACGGCCGGTTCCGGAAGTGCGCGAAGCACCTTGCCGCCTCTCCACGGCGGACGCCCGAGCGGCACGCGCTTCGGGTCGCATGGAGGGCGGGGTGCTTTTCAGCGCATGGTTTTCCGATTCGGTGCTGGTGCGCGAAGATCGATTCGCTTTCCTGAAGGAAGGCATGCCGGTCCCCTATCGGGAGGGAGCCTCGATCACTTCAACGCCGCCCATATAGGGAACCAGCACGTCGGGAACCTTGATGGAACCGTCTTCTTGCTGATAGTTCTCCATGATGGCCGCCATGGTACGCCCGACCGCAAGTCCGGAGCCGTTGAGGGTATGAACGAAACGCGCTCCCTTGAACGATTCGGCATCGCGATAGCGGATATTGGCACGACGTGCCTGGAAATCCACGCAGTTGGAGCACGAGGAGATTTCCTTGTAGGCGTCATAGGAAGGCAGCCACACTTCGAGGTCATAGGTTTTCGCCGCGGAAAATCCTATGTCGCCCGTGCAGAGGGAGATGACGCGATACGGCAAACCGAGCAACTGCAGAATGTTTTCCGCATCGGCCACCATCGATTCCAGATCGTCATAGCTTTCCTCGGGCTTGGCGTACTTGACCATTTCCACCTTGTCGAACTGGTGCACACGGATGAGACCGCGCGTATCACGTCCCGCACTGCCCGCCTCCTCGCGGAAGCAAGGGGTGTAGGCACAGTATTTCAGCGGAAGATCGGCGACGTCGAGCACCTCTCCGGAATGGATGTTGGTGAGCTGGACTTCGGCGGTGGGGATGAGATAGAGATCGTTCGTCGTGGTTTTGAACAGATCCTCTTCGAATTTGGGGAGCTGGCCGGTGCCCGTGAGGGTCTTGGCGTTGGCGATGGCCGGGCACCACCATTCCTTATAACCACGGGAAGCATGGGTATCGGCCATGAAGTTGATGATGGCGCGCTCGAGCCGGGCCCCAAGGCCACCGAGCAGCACGAATCGACTCTGCGCGAGCTTGACCGCACGTTCGAAATCGATGATACCCAGATCCACACCCAAATCCCAATGGGGCTTGAAATCGAAGTCGAATTCACGCGGGGTTCCCCAGCGGCGGACTTCGGGATTGTCGTTTTCATCCTTGCCGACAGGCGTCGTATCGGCGGGCATATTAGGGGTTGCGAGAAGAAGGGCGTTGAGTGCGCTTTCGGCTTCCTGGTGCTGTTTTGCATAGTGGGCGATTTCTTCTTTGAGGGCGCTCACCTGCGCCTTGGCCTCTTCCGCCTCGGCCTTTTTCCCTTCGCCCATCAGACGACCGATGCTCTTGGAAAGCGTATTGCGCGTATTGAGGAGCTGCTCTTCGTGGGCGATGGCGCTACGACGCGTTTCGTCGAGTTTCCGAAAGCGATCCGCATCCCATGATGAATTTCGATTACGCATCGCAGTTTCGACTTTGTCTTGGTTTTCGCGAACGAACCGAATGTCTAACATGGCTTACCTTTCGACTTGTTGGAAAGACTTTGAGTGATAATAGGAATTAGTATACTCTACAAAGACGAAGACGCGCACCACTGCGCTTTCTCATCACAAGCGACGAATCCGCGAAAGGAACGTATGGATATCAACGAGATCTACCATTTTCTTTTCGAAACATATGCGGGCATCGGTTGCCTTATCGGCGCCGGATTGCTCATCAGCATCATCGCCGCCGTCATCACCGAACGAAAAACCCGTAAGACGTTTCGTGATCGTGGCGAAAAGAATGCTCGATCATGGGAATTCGACGATGAAACGAACGAAACCGACGAGAAAGAAGATGACCATCGATGACGCTTAAAAGCCTCCCCCTCTTCGATCGTAACGAAAAACCCGATTACATTCCCCGCGTGGCCGCCGTCCACGATCTGTGCGGATACGGCAAGTGCTCTTTGGGCGTGGCTATTCCGGTGATATCGGCCGGCGGATGCGATGTCTGCCCCGTTCCGACGGGTCTTTTCTCCTCCCATACCGCGTTTCCCGTCTGGCACATGCTCGACACCACCGACATGATCGAGCCGTATCTGGACGCCTGGGAAAAAGTAGGCATTGAAATCGATGCCGTCTATTCCGGTTTTCTGGGGGCACCCGAACAGGTGGAGAGCATCCAGCGTCTGTATCGCACCTTCCCCGAAGCGCTGCGTATCGTCGACCCCGTCATGGGCGACCACGGGAAGATATACCCCACCTACACCGACGAACTGTGCGCTTCCATGGCCTCGCTGGCCGATGGTGCCGACATCCTCACGCCCAACCTCACCGAGGCGGCCATCATCTTGGGGATCGACTATCCGGGTCAGGACATCACCGACAAGGAAGTCGGTGACATGATCAACATGCTGCGCAACCGCGGAGCCAAAAACGTCGTGATCAAGGGGATCGATCACGACGACGGATTCATCCGCAACTACGTGGCGGGGCGCAATACCCCCTTCACCGAACTCATCGAGGAGAAGCTTCCCTTCATGCTGCACGGTACCGGGGATCTGTTCTGCTCGTGCCTGAGCGCTTCGATCATGGCCGGAAAGGACCTGGTGAGCAGCGTCGACTTCGCCGGTCGTTTCGTTCACGATGCCATGATCGTATCCATAGAACAGCCCAACTTCATGAGTCGCGGCGTCAGTTTCGAACCCCTTCTGGGTAAGATATCCGAACTTCTGGTGAACTAGGCGCTTCGGAAAACAACAGCCGCAACACACCCGACCCAACCCCATCGAAGACCCGCTAGGAAAAACGCGGGTCTTCTTCGTATTCGAGATCCTCGTTGTCGTATCCGTACTCTTCTTCGGGGCGTTCGGGTACGCCGAAAGCAGCCAGCACCACCATGACGATACCGGCGAGCACGGTGGGTAGCACGGTGAATACACCGGGAAAGTCCACCTGCTGAAGGGAGGAGCCCACGAAAAGGGCGCCCATCATAAGCGCCGTCGCGACCACGATGCCGCAACACGCCAGCAGCCTGTTGCGGCGCAGGCAGCCCAACGACACGATAAGTGCCGCGAGTATCCACGTCGCGAGAAGTATCACCACTCCCCAATCCTGAAGCATCACCAGCGTATCGGCGTTGATGTCGCTCCACATCCTGATGGCACCATATTGGAAAACATTCCAACCCACCAGCGACTTCGATCCCAAGCCACCCAAAACCACCGCGAGAAGCCCGACGAAAGCGGCATTGATGCAAGCATCCTTCAGACGGAGGAAGTAGCCGCAGAGCAGAGGGGCGATGGGGGCGAGACCGAACGATCCGAACAGAACGCCCGAAAGAGCGGTGTCGCTTTGCGCCATGCCTTTGCGGCCCACGAAGAACCACCAGGCAAACGACGCCACCATGACCACGAAGCCGCTGATCCACGCATCATGAGACATCAGAACCACCCCCAAAAACTCCAGGGCGATCAGAGCTCCGACGGAAGGAATGACTGCGGACAAGACACAAAGGGCCGCCATAACACCCCACGCAATCGGCGATGACCACCCGGGGATGGGCGCAAAACTCCCCACCGCAACATATCCGATCAAAGCGACATTGATCACGCTCCACAGGCGCATGAACACCATCTTCCATCGCGGGGAAATTCCGCCGATCACATCCGATGGCTCGCCTTCGGATGTTTCGTCTTCGAACCCTTCGTCTTGAGCGTGACCCACGATACGGGCAAGATCCTTCTTACCCCGTCGCGCATCCCCCAGACACGGTTTCATCTCGTGGGCGAAATCGGCCACGGTATCGTAGCGTTGCTCCCGATCGGGAGCGAGAGCGCAGAACATGATGTCGTCGATACTCTCATCCAGGCCATTCAGGCACAAAGACGGAATGACCAGTTCGGCATCGTAGATTTTATCTTCGGCACGCGAAAGCGAGGAGGCCATGAAGGGGTTTTCACCGGCGATCATCTCATAGGTGAGACTGGCGAGAGCCCATTCATCACAGCGCACATCCAGATCTTCTTGGCGCATCTGCTCGGGCGGCATGTAGCCTATCGTGCCCCCGGTTGCCGCACCGAAACCCGCCTCGCCCGCCAGACGAGCGAGTCCGAAATCAACGACCTTCACCTGTCCCTGGCGGTTGATCAGCACGTTGTCGGGTTTTATGTCGAGATGAAGCACCCTATTGCCGTGGGCGACTTCGAGCGCCTTGGCTATGGACGTAAAAACGGCAGCGACGATGTCGGCGGTGATGTAGTCGGGGTATTCGGCCATGAGATCGCCGAGGGAAATACCTTCGATGTATTCCAGAATGAGGTAGGCGGTGTTGTCCTGCACCTCGAAATCATAGACCGAAACGATATGGGAATCGTTGAGTTTCGCCGCCGTGCGTGCTTCTTCCAGGCCGGGCAGGGTGCGGGCATCAGCGACGAGAGCGTCGTCGAGGTCACCTGCAGGCTCATCGAAGATGTCTTCGAGCTCCATGCACTTGATAGCCACCCGTCGTTGGATGCGGGTATCCCACGCAACGATCACCGAGCCGAACCCACCCGATCCGGCTTCGAAAATAGGGCGATATCTTTCCAGTATCAGATCGCTCAAAGATCCCTTCCCTGTTTCATAGGTTGCACCCCACGCGGAAAACGGAAGCGCGATGATCCGTTCATGCCGATGGGCCGGCACTTCCACCCATCTTACCCAACTTCGAATACCTGCACAAAGTGCTTGATGAGCGCTGCCGATGTAGGCGTGCAGCGCTCCCCCTCCAGACGGGTTTCACAAAGAGGAATATCCTGTGCAAGGATGGCCGCCGTGGCGGGAGCGGGAAGATCGAGAAGACCATGAGCGCACTCGATCTTACCGCTGCCGGGTTGCACCGGTGTGGCGTAGATCCTTTCGGGCTCGAGCAACGACACGGCGACACAGATCGCTAAAGCGTTGCGAATGCCCGAAGCGTTGCCCACCTCGTGGAAATGCGTCTGTTCGACAGCGCACCCATGCACCGTCGCCTCCGCCTGAGCGAGGATAGCATACACGCCCCTCATGTCCTCCTTCACGTTTGCGGCAACGTGAAGGGAATCGATGGTTTCCTCGATATCGGCGAGAGAATGATGGTGATGCTCGGGCACTACGGCACCAGACATCACTTCATCGAAACGTTCGCGCTGTTCATACGTCATGTACTCAAGCAGTGTCTCTAGGATCCGGTCACGCGTAGCGGTTGTGGTGAAGTCGAAACGTATATCCATACGGGCTCCTTATGCGTTGGTGGTTTTGAGATGATTGATGAGATGGGCTTGGAATCCGGCGCCAAAGCCGTTGTCGATGTTAACGACGCTGACCCCACTTGCACAGGAATTGAGCATCGACAACAACGCCGCGACTCCGCCGAAGGAAGCGCCATATCCCACGCTGGTGGGAACGGCTATGACCGGACAGGAAGCCATACCGCCCACCACACTGGCGAGCGCGCCTTCCATGCCGGCCACCGCGATGATCACCTGGGCGGTCATTATCTCGTCGGTATGGGCGAGTAGGCGGTGGATTCCCGCCACCCCGACATCGTAGAGACGGACCACGCGGTTACCCAGCGCCTCGGCCGTAAGCGCCGCCTCTTCGGCAACGGGCAGATCGCTCGTGCCGGCGGCGGCGATGACGATGAAGCCGGCGCCGGTGGGTTCGGGCAGCGATCCCACCAAGGCCACCTGGGATAATTCGTGGTACGTGAAATCGAGGGAGGCGCTCAGTTTCTCCGCCTTATCGTGAGACAGGCGGGTGATCAGTATGCGTTTCTGGCCGGCATCGAACATCGAGCGACAGATTCCCTCTATCTGCTCGACCGTTTTACCTGCGCCATAGATGACTTCGGAAGCACCTTGTCTGATGCCCCGATGGTGATCGACCTTGGCATAGCCCAGATCGGAAAAGGGCTGCTTCTTCAAATCGAGCAGCGCTTCATCGACCGTCAGATCACCGGCGGCCACTTCTTTGAGAATGCGTTCAACATCATCGTGTTCCATCATCGTCTCCTGTCATGAGGCAGCCTTCTCGCGTGCCGCCGTTTTCGCAGATTACGTCCGATCGAGCCAATCCTGTTGGGAAAGCGCTTCGAGCGCTTCGGTGGTGATGCGCTCCCCCTGGGGAAGACGCGTGGCGAGACATGAATAATTGGGTTTATCGGCCGTGACGAGACCGGCTCGCCGCGAAAGCGAGCGGATTTCATCTTTGGTCAACCCCGCCTCCCGCAAGGGCGAGCGCACACCCAATTCCGCAATAGCCCGAAACCCCGGACGGTTCGCCGGATCATCGGTGGCGTTCGTGCCGTCGATGAGCAAAGGATAGCCGGCTGCCTTCGCCTTTTCGGCTATGGTGCCGAAGATGGCGCGCTTACAGTGATAGCAACGGTCGGGAGGGTTATCCACCAGGGCATCCTCGCTCAAAATATCCACCGTAATCGTTTCGAAGGGTACATCGAGAAAGCGGGCCACGCGGGCGGCATCATCGGGTTCAAATCCGTACTGGAACACGGAGTGAACCAGATAGGGTTTCACCTGAGCACCGCATGCCTTGGCACAAGCCAGCAGATACGACGAGTCGCACCCACCCGAAAAGGCGAGCGCGACCCGAGGGTTCTCATCGAAAAAATCCCGTAGACCGGCGGGAATGTCGTTTCGTTTCAGCGTAGGCAATCTGATCTATTCCCCCAGCATCTCTTCGACTTTGGGCATCCATTCGCTGATCTTGATATGCTGAGGGCACATTTCCTCGCACGTGCCACAGCTCGTACAGTTCTCAGCACTGCGACCGAACTTCGTGACCTCCGTCGCATAATAATCCTTCGCCATCTGAAGATCATCGTAGATGAAGCGCAGGTTGTAGGCGTTGAAGTTGTAGGGGATCGCAATTTTATCGGGGCAGTATTCGACGCAATAATTGCAACCCGTACAGGGGATGACCGCATATTCGTCGAAAGCCGCCTGCGCCTTGGCGATAGTGGCCGAATCCTCGGCGCTCATCATGCCCGGCGCCGCTTCCTGTGCATAGGAGATGTTTTCCTCGATCTGTTCTTCGGTGCCCATACCGGAAAGAACCGTGGATACCTCCGGCATATTCCAAAGATAGTCGAGCGACCATTCGACGGGCGTCCTCGTGCTACCCGAAGCATCGAATATCTCCTGAACCTTGGGAGGAAGATCGACGAGGAAACCGCCACGCAGCGGCTCCATGACGATGACACCCATACCCTTTTCGGCAGCGAGCTTCAAACCCTTGACACCGGCCTGATAATTCTCATCGAAATAGTTGAGCTGAATCTGGCAGAAATCCCAATCGGCTGCATTGATGATTTCCTCGAAGAGATCGTAATCGTCATGGAAGGAGAAACCGATGTACTTGACGCGACCATCCGCCTTCGCGCGCTTGATGGATTCGATGGCGTTGATTTTGAGCGAACGCTTCCAGCTTCCCCCGTTCAGGGAGTGAAGCATGTAGAAATCGATGCAGTCGGTTTTCAAGCGTTCGAGCTGCTCGGCGAGAAGACGATCGAAATCGGCTTCTTCCCGATACAGCCACGTCGGGGACTTGGTGGCCAGATACACCTTTTCGCGGTACCCGTCCTGCAGGGCCAATCCGGTGATCGTCTCCGACATACCACCGATGTAGTTATAGGCGGTGTCGACGTAGTTGATGCCGCCATCGATGGCTTGACGCAGCATCGCCACCGAGCGCTCGACATCGACCTGATCCGCTGGAGTCAGCGCTTCGGCCTGTCCGCCGTCCTTCATGGGCAGACGCATCATCCCGAAGCCCAAAGGCGTTACTTTCACGCCTGTTTTACCGATTTCCCTCAGTTGCATATCTACCCCTTTTCATCCGATAGCCCGTCCGCCTCTTAACGAACGCGATGGTTTCTATACGTTGAACAAACCGAATCATGTCAGTGTTGCAATAAGAATTATGACACTACAATTGCTGAGAAATTTGAAGAAATGAAAGATAAAAATGCTGTTACATCTGCGCACAGAAAGACATCGGGGCAGCTAAGTGAATTGATTCCGTTATTAAACCATTCGAAGCCAAGTTACTCACCGCTGAATGCAACAATAAAGACTACACGAAAGGACGGTGGTTTATGACTCTTTTTGTAAATGACCGTATTTGTCATACGAGTATTTACTCGCCTCATCAACTGCTTGGTTGTCTTTTGATTTGCTTGACACCGAACTACTGCTCGAAGAAGCACTTGGAGCACCACCGCTACACATACCCACACATGACCCTAAGCCAAACAAAATAAGCAATGCCAATGCAATAGCAGCAACGGTCGACATTCCTTTCCCATCTTTCTCATTTTTGCTGCTTTTCCCCTGCACTGCACTATCTTCAGCCTGCTCCCCAGACTCTTCCGACTCGTTATTAGTACTGGATTTTTTATAGTCCTTTGGAGACAGTACTTTTCCCGACTCGACAAAGTTCAGACAGTTTGGACATTTAATAGCATCTTTCGCAACGCAGCCCGTCGATGAAACCTCTTCAAAAAGTTCTCGGTCAAACCTAAACACCTTGCCACAATCACGGCATTCGAGGTTGACTTTATTTGACTCGATTGAAAAAAGGTAGAAGCCTCTACTCTGCCTATCCGCCGACGCTGTTCCTTCGCTCTCCACCCTAGACCCGAAAGGTATTTCGCTTCCCGCCAACGGAAAACCACAGCCGATACATTTATCCGATTTGTCGGAAATCTCCTTACCGCATTCTGGACACTTGATTAGAGTCATATTTCCCCGATCTTGCTCAATCGAATTTTTCATAAAACTAGTTCCACTAGTCGCGCTTACGCCACTTCAGGTAACCATGGGCTATTCTTGAATTGTGGTAACAAATCCATTGTCGAGGTAGATATATCGACCGGTGGAGTAAACCCACTGCTCGTGCGTGCCATTTGCAGTCTTTGTGGTATTAACTTTACTCGGAGATCCCCATGTTGAACTACGCGCCTCATCCGCAGTCATTCCGATAAAAGGTGCTTTCTTTGCGGGAGTCTTATTGAGGTTGTTCTCGAACTGTTCCTTTTTCATATTCGTAAAGACATACGTTGTCGCTTTGCTTATGCCTCCACTACTCCTTACGGTTTTAACCCCATCCTCTTCCGTGAGGATATAGCGCGTGTTTTGGGTGCTTGTTCCTTGGTATTCATATTTATATACAAGCGTGAGCAAACCATCCATGCCAGAAGGTACATACTCGCTCCCAAAGCCTTCCGTATAGCCGCCTTTAGTGTAATTGGTGTAAGTACCTGCATGACCGTTTTCTAAAACTAACCACTCATGCGGAGTTTCAGAGCTAGCCACTTTTTCAACATATACACCATTAAAGGCAGCAGTACGCTCAATCAACGTGAGATAGCTTGTCGTATCCTCATAACTAGAAATATCAACAAAATACTTTTTCGCTTTGATTAACTCACCATCGGAAAAACTTTTCACACCTCTCTCGTAAGTCTTCTTGATGCTGTCTCCCTCGGTTTCTTGGCATACTGAACAAATTTTGGGCTTGTCTACGGTTGCATCAATCCATTTATGACCAGAAGCTTCACCTTGAGTTCCGCCACAGATAGAACAAGTCTGCGGTTCAGTGCAAGTTACTTCAGACCATTCATGAAAACAAACGATATGAGTAGTGAGCAAAACGACAACTACCACCATGATGGTAACTGCAGCTACAGCACTTGCGATTATAATAGTTTTTGTTAGTCTAGACTTTTTCGAAAGCTGGCTTTCCCGTCCAGTACTTGCGGGACCCGCAGCGGGGTCTACAATCTCTTTATTTAAACCATTTTCTGGATTCAACTCTTCTATGCAATCTTTACTTGATTGCATGCTGTTTTGATTTACTGCATCACTCTGAGCGCTCTCCACCCGGATCTCCTCCCAACAGTTGTTTCTGCAAAACCATGGAAGGATCCTTCTGCAAATTTACGATAAGGAGGATATCCACCACAGTCACCACAACCGCAAAGGCATTCGTGTGACCACGAACCAGCCTAAGAAAGGCAGATACCCTCCTGGTCGCTGGTTCAAAGTATTCAGTTGAATGCCCTTGGTATTGTCAAGTGCGGTTGTGGTGACTTCATTCTATCAAACACAAGGATGCTTTAAGGTGGCATATGAAACGATAGATTCGAGGATGTTTTCGATACTATCCCTAACTTAGCCAACCAAGTAAAAACTTTTAATCGCAATGCGTTCCATATTCCAAT
>CAJMLT010000005.1 GCA_905214325.1 uncultured bacterium | reverse complement strand
ATCCTCGATCAGCAAGACACCCTACACCACCCTGTGCATCAAAAGCGTATCAGGGCGCCTCCGCTCACCCCGAAACGAAAGCGACCCCCGGATTTCTCCGGAGGTCGCTTTCATCAGCTGGTACGAAAAAGAAGGACCGAACAAACTAGACGTAGAGCTCTTCCTTTTCCTTTGCGGCAAGCTGCACCTTACACCAACGCAGCTTGCGCGTAAGGACCGATCGCGAAATGATGCTTTCATCGGAAAGCTTGGCGATACGCTCCTCGAGAACGGGAATGTCCTCTTGAAGTTTCTTGACATTGATGCGCTCGATCTGGCGCGTTTTATCGCACAAGACGATAACGCGCTTACCCAGAACCTGCACATAGCCGCCCATAATAGCCGCACTCAAGGTTTCGCCACCGTCCTGCTTCGTGCGCGCCCAGATGACGCCGTCGCGCAGAGCCGAAACGAACGGTTCATGATTAGCCATGATGCCCAGATCACCTTCGGTACCGGGAACCATAACGGAATACAGTTCGCCGGAATAGAGAACCTGATCCTTTGCTACGACATCACAAATAATGGAAGCCATGACTACTCTTCTTTCTGCATCTTCTCGTAAGCCTCATAGACTTCTTCGATAGCACCCTTGAAGCGGAAGCACTGCTCGGGGATGTCGTCGCAGTTGCCCTTGAGAATCTCGTCGAAGGAACGGATGGTGTCCTCGAGCTTGACATACACACCGTCGTTGCCCGTGAACTGCTTGGCAACGTGGAAGGGCTGACCCAGGAACTGCTGAACCTTACGAGCGCGGTTAACGATAACCTTCTGCTCTTCGGTCAGTTCATCCATACCCAGAATGGCGATGATGTCCTGCAGGTCCTTGTAGTTCTGAAGGATTTCCTGAACACCGATGGCCACCTCGTAGTGATGCTCACCGACGATTTCGGGATCGAGAGCGCGGGAGCTGGACTCCAGCGGGTCGACGGCGGGATAGATACCCAGCTCCGAAATGGAACGGGAAAGAACCGTCTTCGCATCCAAGTGGGTGAACGTGGTTGCCGGAGCGGGGTCGGTCAAGTCGTCAGCAGGAACGTAAACGGCCTGCACCGACGTGATGGAACCCGTAGCGGTAGAGGTGATGCGCTCCTGAAGGTCGCCCATTTCGGTAGCCAGCGTGGGCTGGTAACCTACCGCGGAAGGCATACGACCGAGCAGAGCGGAAACCTCGGAACCGGCCTGGGTGAAACGGAAGATGTTGTCGATGAACAACAACACGTCCTGACCCTTGTCACGGAAGTATTCGGCTTCGGTCAAACCGGCGAGGCCGACACGGAGACGGGCTCCTGGAGGCTCGTTCATCTGGCCGTAGACCAGACAGGTTTTGTTAATAACGCCGGAATCGCTCATTTCGATGAAGAGGTCGGTACCCTCACGGGTACGCTCACCGACGCCGGTGAATACCGAAGTACCACCATGCTCCTGAGCGAGGTTGTTGATGAGTTCCTGGATGATAACGGTTTTGCCGACACCGGCACCGCCGAACAGGCCCGTTTTACCACCTTTGATGAAGGGCTGGATAAGGTCGACGACCTTGATGCCCGTTTCAAAGATTTCGGTCTTGGTGGTAAGGGTGTCATATTCGGGAGCAGGATGATGGATGGGCATCCATTCCTTGATCTCGGGCATGGGCTTGCCGTCGACGGGCTCGCCGATGACGTTCCAGATGCGGCCGAGGGTTTCCTCGCCGACGGGCATCATCATAGGTGCCCCGGTATCCTTGACTTCGAGACCGCGAACCAAGCCGTCGGTGGACGACATGGCAACAGCGCGGACCAAATCACCGGGAAGATGCATCTGGACCTCAAGAACAACCTTCATGTCCCCAATGGGGGTGGTAGCTTCAACGGTCAAAGCGTTGTAGATGGCCGGCATCTCTTTCGGCGCAAATTCAACGTCAACGACAGGGCCGACGATACGGACGATGTGCCCGATCGAGCCCTGCTTGGCCGCAGAGGCTGCGCCTTGCGGCGCATTAGTGGATTCTTCAGCCATTTAATCCTCCAAAGCTGCGGCGCCACCGACGATCTCGTTGATCTCGGTCGTGATAGCGCCTTGACGTACACGGTTATAAAGTCGATTGAGGGTCTCAATCATTTCGTTGGCGTTGTCCGTCGCGCTCTTCATAGCGTTACGACGAGCAGCCTGCTCGGCAGCAGCCGAATCGATAAGCAGATAGTAGAAAGCACCCGAAAGATATTCCGGCAACAACTTGTCCAGAACCACCGTTTCATCGGATTCGTACTCGATAGCACCGGTAAGATCGGGGTTATCGGGGTCGGGGGCGGTAATAGCACCCGCATGGAACGCCTCTTCCCCGTCGGGGATGAAGCGCTCGAGATCGACGGGAAGGCGTCGATCCTCGACCATAACCTGCTCACCTGCGTTTTTCGCATGGTTATACAAGAGAACCACTTCATCGAGATCTCCCGACAGGAAGTTCTCGATCGCATAATCGGCCAAAGCCTGCGCCTCTTCGACACGGGGATCGGCAGACAGATCGCGGAAGGCAAGTACCGTATCGATGTTGCGGTACTTGAAGTAATTGATCGCCTTCTTACCGCAAGCGGCGATGAGGACATTCTTACCTTCAGCCTTGCAATCCTTCATGATTCGCTCTGCACGACGTAAGACGTTCGAATTGAAACCACCAGCCAAGCCACGGTCGGAAACGATGGCCACGATAAGAGTGGTTTTCACTTCGTCGTGGTCCTTCGTCAGCGGCGCATTGGTACCACCCATGCGGGCGATATTGGCAAGAAGCTCTTCCATAGCGCGTGCAAAAGGCGTCGCCGCGTCGACACGCATGGTAGCGTGTCGAATCTTGGCGGCGGCGACCATCTGCATGGTGCGCGTGATCTTCTTCGTCGACTCGACGGAGTTGATTCGCCTTTCGATATCGTGAAGGTTAGGCATAATCAACCTACCTTACGCGATGAACTGAAGCTTGAATGCTTCAATCTTGGCA
Source organism: uncultured bacterium (assembly GCA_905214325.1). GTDB lineage: Bacteria > Actinomycetota > Coriobacteriia > Coriobacteriales > Eggerthellaceae > Anaerotardibacter. Next base: position 51,742 of record CAJMLT010000005.1, on the reverse strand, counting down.
TTCAACTCGGATTCGATCTCGTCGGTGAATTTACCGGCATCCCTGAGCTTCCCGACGACACCGTTGCCGGACAGGCGCAGGTAATCGAGCATCTCGGCGCGGAAGCGCGTGACGCATGCGGGAGGCACATCGTCGAGGTAACCTTGGTTACCCGCATAGATGGCGATAGATTCCTCTTCGACCGGCATGGGGTTATAGCGACCCTGCTTGAGCAGTTCGGTCATAACCGCACCACGGGTGAGTGCCTGCTGGGTGCTCTTGTCCAGATCGGAACCGAACTGGGTGAACGAAGCCAACTCACGGAAGTTCGCCAGATCCAAACGGAGGGAGCCGGCAACGGACTTCATGGACTTGACCTGCGCGGCACCACCGACGCGGGAAACGGAAATACCTACATCGACAGCCGGACGCTGGCCCTGGAAGAACAGATCGGTCTTCAGGTAGATCTGACCGTCGGTGATGGAGATCACGTTGGTCGGAATGTAAGCCGAAACGTCACCCGCCTGAGTCTCGATGATGGGCAGCGCGGTCAGAGAACCGGCACCGTTTTCGTCGGAGAGCTTAACGGCGCGCTCCAAAAGGCGTGAATGCAGATAGAAGATGTCACCGGGATACGCTTCGCGTCCTGGAGGACGACGCAGGGTCAGCGACATCTGTCGATACGCAACGGCCTGTTTGGTCAGGTCGTCGTAGACGCAGAGAACGTGGCCGCCGGGATTGTCCTGGCTGGCAGGTTTTCCGTCGGCTCCGTTGTACATGAAGTATTCACCGATAGCGGCACCGGCCATAGGCGCGAGGTACTGCAGAGGAGCAGCATCGGCTGCCGTTGCGGCAACGATGATGGTGTAATCGAGTGCACCATGCTTCTCAAGCGTTTCGGTGATACCGGCGACGGTCGAAGCTTTCTGACCAACAGCGACGTAGATACAAATCATATCCTTGCCCTTTTGGTTGAGAATAGCATCGATGGCGATCGCGGTTTTACCCGTCTGACGGTCGCCGATGATAAGTTCACGCTGACCACGCCCGATGGGAATCATGGCGTCGACGGCGAGAATACCCGTCTGCATCGGCTCTTCGACAGGTTGGCGGGCATGAACGCCGGGGGCCTTGAATTCCACGGGGCGCATGGCTTCCGCTTCGATCGGGCCCTTACCGTCGATGGGCATACCCAGAGCATTGACGACGCGACCGAGCATAGCGCGACCGGAGGGAACTTCCAAAACCCTTCCGGTGGTACGACACTGGTCGTTTTCTTTGATTGCGGTGACGTCACCTAAGAGCACGGCGCCGACTTTGTCCTCTTCGAGGTTCTGGGCCAAGCCGTAAACGATCTGCCCCTGTTCCCCGACGAATTCGAGAAGTTCGCCTGCCATGGCGTTCTTCAAGCCATCGACCTGGGCGATACCGTCGCCGATCTGCATGACGATGCCGGTTTCACGGGACTCGACGCTGGTTGTGATAGCGTCAAGCTGTTTGCGCAGTACTTCATCAATAGACTGTGCGGTGATTTCAGTCACTAGCATTCACCTCCATCTTTTTCTTTCAGCACGGAACGGGCACGGTCGAGCTGCGAACGAACGCTCGCGTCGACATACCTGCCTCTCGTGCTCATCACGATGCCGCCCTGAATGGAGGGATCGATGTGCTCGACGAGCACGCAATCCCGACCCAAATCGGATTCGGCTTTATTGGTAATTACGGTTCGCAAGTTGTCATCAAGGTCAACAACGGTCACGACATCGACGACGTTGAAGTTCAACTTCGATTCGATGTATTCCTCGTACTGGCCGTGAACCCTGCGGAGCAAGGACATGTCCAGACGTTTGGCCATGACGACCATGAGCTCGACCAGAATGGGGTCGAAATCACCAAATACGTTACGAACAAGGCTTTCGCGCTGTTCTTCCGTGTAAGACTCGTCGTCGAACGAGAGACGCAATTTGATGTTGGTCGCCATGTATTCGAGGATCTGAGTCATCTGGTTGCGGACTTGGACAACCGCTTCCCTACCGCCGGCAGCATACGCTCCGTCGATAGCGGCGTTGGCATAAGCTGCAATCGTTTCATTGATGACATGACGATTAGTTGGCATTTAAACTACCCGCCTCTTTAACATAGCGTTCGATGAGCTTGCGATGCTCTTCGTCGCTGAAATCTTCGCCGATCAAGCGGGAAGCCACGGCGATGGAAGTGTCCGCGACCGAACTCTGCAGTTCGGTGATGGCGGCTTTCTTCTCCGCTTCGATAGCTTCCTTGGCCTTCTTAATCATAGCGTCCGCTTCTTCGCGCGCCTTGTCGGTGATCTCCTTCTCAACGGAGTCGCCCGATTTCTTCGCGTTGGCGAGAATCTGCTGAGCCTGTGCCTTGGTACCTTCGAGCTGCTCACGATATTCCGCCAAAAGACGTTCGCTTTCCTGGCGTGCCTCTTCGGACTTCTCCAGGGAGTTCTTGATCATGTTCTCACGTTTGGTCAGCATGCCATCGAACAATGGCCAACCGAACTTGGCGAGAACGATCCACAAGATGATGAAGGCGACGAGCATAGGAATGAACTCTTCCATCTGAGGAAGAATAGCCTCGATTCCTGCACCCTCTTCAGCGGCGAATGCATACACCGGGCAAATTGCGGACGCAGCTGCGAAAGCGATCATACCGCTGACGCCGTTACGAACATATTTGCTTACGTTTGTGTTCAATTCGCTTGCCTCCTTCTCTTCTTTTCGAGATGTACGTTAGTCGATAACGAATCTTTTAGCCGATGAAGAAAAGAACCAAGCCGAGCAGTGCCAACGCCTCGGACATAGCAGCACCGATGAAGAAGTAGCCCATGAGCTGACCCTTCATTTCAGGCTGACGCGCGGCAGATACGCACAGACCGTAGGTTGCAACACCAATACCGATGCCAGGACCGATGGCGGCGAGGCCATAGCCAACGACCTTCAGTGCGGCGAGCGCAATACTAAGTTCCACGATTACCTCCTTTAGTTGAACAGGAGCCTTTCCCCCGTTCGTGTCTATCAAATCCAGCTGTAAATTTGTCGTACCAGCTGTAGTACCGAAATCAGAGGGCGGAATAAGGTTTCGCGCTCATCCGCCCGCGCCCCGAAGGGCTTCTCTTCCGATCAGTGAGGATGGATGGCCAGACCGATATAGGAAGAGGAAAGAATGGTGAACACGTATGCTTGCAGGAAGGCGACCAGCGTCTCGAGCGCATACATGAAGAACAACAGGAAGAACCAAGCGATGGCGGGAAGTGCCGTGACGAAATCCATGGAGAACACCGCCTGCTGCAGGAAGATCGTCGTGGCGAGCGAGAACACCGCGAGCACCATGTGACCTGCGAGCATATTGCCATAAAGACGAACGGCAAGCGTGAGGATACGGATGACCATGGAAACGAATTCGAGGAACCACACGATGGGAATCATGGGCTTGGGAACACCCGTGGGCGAGAAGCTTTTCATGTAACCGAACACGCCCAGCGACTTCAAACCGTAGAAGTTGAAGTAAACGAAGGAGATGGCGGCCAAAGCCCACGTGATGGAGATAGTGCCGGTCGTCGCCTTGGCGCCGGGGATGAGTCCGACCATATTGGCGATGAGGATGAAGAAGAACAACGTGGCCAGGAAGGGAATGTGCTTCTTGAAGCCTTCGCCGATAACATCGGCACCGACGCTGTTGGAAATGAAATCGTAGCCATATTCCAGCGTGCCCGTGAACTTCTTGTGAGGGATGAGTTCGAGCTTTCGACCACCGACGAGAACCACGAGGAGAACCAGAGCCAGAATGAGGAACATATACAGCGTGTACTGCGAGATGTTCCACCCGAAAATGGAAAAGACCGTCGTCGATTCGAACGAAGATGAAAGATGCTGCGCCTCTTCAACAAACTTAGTCAGAGCTTCACCCATCTAAATTCCTTACCTTCCGTTACCGCTTCTTGCGTTTAGCAAGTACGTTTTTATATACAACATATACCGAGGTGGATACGATGAGAGCCACCATTTCAGCCAAACCGAAGGGCAGAACCGCGTCATGGGCCAATGCCGAACATGCGAAAAGGGCCGCTGCAAGGATGATCAGTGAGAAGAAAACCCCCACCAGACCATACATTCCCGCCGCCATGGGCGACGCGGAAGCAGAGCGACGCGAAATGCGGAGTGCGACGAATAAAGGAAGAAATCCTACGATTCCCGCGATTATTCCTGCTGCGACAGCTCCGACCATTTCTCTCTTTCTTTCCGACTCCTGACGCGATACCTCAGTCAAACTGAAGGATAAACGCCGTAACGGAGCCTTATCGATTCATTCCGATAAGGTGCACGAATTATGGGTGAATGGTGACAAAAACGTGTTCATCTTTTGAAATGCTCCAATCGGCAGGTCGATTACTCATTATCGCCGAAAACACGCAAGGCGATATTCGATTCACCCAACAGCTCCATAGCCAGTTCATCCGGATAGGGATTCTTGTAGACGATTTCACTGATACCCGCATTGATGAGCATCTTCGCACAGACGACACAGGGCTGCGTCGTCACATAGATGGATGCGCCTTCTATGTTGATGCCGTAACGCGCCGCTTGCAGAAGCGCATTCTGCTCCGCGTGGAGGCCACGGCATATTTCGTGGCGCTGGCCCGAAGGAACCCCCAGATGCTGACGGAGACAGCCCGTCTCGGCACAATGGCGCAACCCGGTGGGAACCCCGTTGTAACCCGTAGCCAGAATGCGGCGGTCTTTGACGATGATGGCTCCGACGGCGCGGCGCAAACAGGTCGTGCGCGTCTGCACTTCTTCGGCGAGCTTCATGAAGTATTCATCCCATGAAGGGCGTTCATATCCCGACGTATCCGCCATGCAAGCCTTCCTTTCCGTCCCGGAGTCACCGCAGTCCGACTCCGCTTCATCCCAGAATATCACCATCGGTACCATCGCGCGTCGATGAACAGGGCTTTTTACACCTTTTTATGCAAAGGAACTTTCGACGGGCGTGTCCTGGGTTTGATATATCCTGTCGCCCGCATCGCCTAAGCCGGGAACGATGTAGGCGTTTTCATTGAGGTGGTCGTCAAGGGTGCAAGCGAAAAGACGAACCTTGGGGTCGGCGGCGAGAACCGCCTCCACCCCTTCGGGGGAAGCTACCAAAACCATGGCCACGATATCTTCGATCCCCCGCTTGCGCAAGGCCGACAACGCGGCGATCATGGATCCGCCGGTCGCCAACATGGGATCGACCACGATGACCTGACGATCGGCGATCATGGGAGGCATCTTGGCGTAGTATTCGATAGGTTCATGCGTCACTTCGTCACGGAACATACCCAGATGGGCGACGGGGGCATTGGGGATGATATCGAGCATACCGTCGAGCATGGCAAGACCGGAACGCAGAATGGGAACGATCACCGGCTCCTGCCCGGAAATAACCCGCCCCGTCGTTGTGGTCAGGGGAGTTTCGATGGGACACTCATGCGTCGCGAGATGCCGAGTTGCCTCATAGGCCTCCAGAACAGTCAGTTCCCTCACCGCAAGACGAAACGTACCTGCCGGCGTGGCTTTGTCTCGGATGAGGGCCACCTTGTGGTCGACGAGCGGATGATCGATGACGGTGAAGCGGTCGGATGATATCACGGGTAGGGGGTCTCTTTCTTCCGTTGGCCTGACTGAAGGTGTCGCATCGGGCCTCGCCCACATTGTCGACGAGGCCCGATGCGTAAAAGGTTTTTAGTATTCCGGGTAGAGCGGGTGGCGGGAGATGAGGTCCTGCACCGATTCGGCAACGCCGTTCAGATGAGCCTGATCATCGGCATTGAACACCGTCTCGGCGATGAGAGAGCCGATACGGAAGAACTCTTCGGCGTCGAATCCCCGTGTGGTCGCCGCAGCGGAACCGACACGGATACCACTGGTCACGAACGGGGAGCGCGTTTCGTTGGGAATGGTGTTCTTGTTCACCGTAAGCCCCACGTGCTCGAGCAGCTTCTCGGCGTCCTTGCCCGTAACGTCGGCCGGAGTGAGGTCGACCAGGCACAGGTGGTTGTCCGTTCCTCCCGACACCAGGCGGAGGCCGCCGGCTGCCATTCCTTCGCCCATCTTGGCGGAGTTTTCAACCACCCGCGCGATGTAGTCGGCGTATTCGGGCTTGAGCGCCTCGCCGAACGCGACGGCCTTACCGGCGATGACGTGCATGAGCGGACCACCCTGTGAGCCGGGGAATACCGCCTTGTCTATCTTGGTGGCGATTTCCTCATCGTTGGAAAGGATGAACCCACCACGGGGGCCGCGAAGAGTTTTGTGGCTTGTCGATGTGACGACATCGGCATAGGGTACGGGGCTCGGATGGGCACCCGTGGCAACGAGACCGGCGATGTGGGCCATGTCGATCATGAGATAAGCGCCTACTTCATGGGCGATTTGAGCCATGCGCTCGAAATCGATGACACGTGGATAGGCGGAGGCACCACCGACGATGAGCTTGGGACGATGCTGCTTGGCCAAACGCTCCATCTCGTCGTAGTCGATGAGTTCGGTTTTCGGATCCACCCCATAGGCGACGAAATTGTAATCCTTACCGGAGAAGTTGACCGGCGATCCGTGGGTCAGATGACCACCATGATCGAGGCTCAGACCCAAGATGGTGTCACCCAGGTCGACGAGCGCCGCATAGGCCGCCAGATTGGCATTGGCTCCACAGTGGGGCTGCACGTTGGCGAAATTGCATTCGAACAGTTCCTTAGCCCGATCGCGGGCTATGTTCTCGACGATATCCACCTTCTCGCAGCCGCCGTAATAGCGCTTGCCGGGATACCCTTCCGCATATTTATTGGTGAGAACGCTGCCCACCGCTTCCATGACCGCAACCGAAGTGAAGTTTTCCGATGCGATAAGTTCGATACTCGAGCGTTGACGGGAGAGCTCCTGTTCGATGGCGTCGGCGACTTGTGGATCGGATGAACTGAGATACTTGAGCGGCATACCCGCGCTCCTTTCGGCATGGTCACGCATTGACCTACTACTGGTTTCTGGTGACAGGGTACCACAACCCCCGACACGTAAAAGCCGGATGGGATCAAACCCCATCCGGCCTCCAAGTCACTTCGTATGAACGGAGAGCTTCGCAGCGTCCACCTATATCAGTTGGTTGCCTCGTTCGCCACGGTACCCGTATCGCCACCCGTGGAAACCATGCTTCCGAGCATGGCCTCATACAGCCCGTTGGATCCCTGCTCGGAAACGGCCCATCCTTGGTCCGATTTGGTCAGATTGATGATGACGCTGGACGTGGAGGGCGAAGTCGCCTTCAGCTGCTCGATGATCATCGTCCCCGCATGATTGAGTGCTTCCTCTTCAGTGACGGAGGGATTATCCGCAATCCATGTGGGCAGTTCGTTGATAACGGCATCGAAAGCGGTATCGAGTCGTTTCGCGGTGATGGTCACCGCCACATCGGCGGTTTTTCCGTCGCTGCCGAGCGTCACGTCTCCGATTTCATAGGAAAATCCCTCGAGCCAAGCATCGAGGAATGTCGTGGAATCCAAACCGAGCGTCAAAAGGTAGTCCCCGCCGGCTTCCTTGAACACCTGTTGGGCATCTTCATTGTGGTTTTTGATGGTGTCGAGCTCCTGGGTGAGCGCGTCTTTCACCTGGGATTCCTCCGATTGGCATCCGACCAAGCCGAATCCCACGACGAGACCGCACGCCAAGGCGATCAGCGCCGCCAAAACACCCCGTGTCCCCTTTTTTACGATATCCATAGTTCAAAGCTCCCTTCTTTCCCTGTTCTTCACACGGAAAGGTTCTCGGCCAAACACGAACGCCGCCGTCGCGGTCGTCTTCCCACCATCGCCCTAATCGAGGGCGTTCACCTTATCGACGCGACCCGCATGACGACCGCCTGCGAAGTCCGTCGCGAAAAACGTCGCGAGAATGGCTTCGTTGATTTCCACGGACACGAAACGTCCCGAAAGCGTGATCACGTTGGCATCATTGTGTTCGCGACACAGCGCGGCGAATTCCGGCGTGACGATATTAGCCGCACGAACCCCCGCCACCTTATCGGCGGCGATAGCCATACCGATACCCGTCCCACAGACGAGCACACCCCTGTCGGCGACCCCGTTTGCCACATCATCCGCCACGAGCTTCGCGTAATCGGGATAATCGACACGATCGTCGTTTTCGGGGCCCCGATCGATGACCTCATGACCGAGGGTGCGGATATAGTCCACGAGAATCTGTTTCTGCTCGAATCCCGCATGATCGGAAGCGATTGAGATATTCATGGCATTCCTCTTTCATCGATCGTCGGAATACGCGGAGGACCTCTCCGTTTTTCCGCTTTCCGGAACAAGGCGAACACGTCGGTTCGAATCCTCTTTTATGGTTTACCCTGCATCAAAGAACCAGGGTGATCTTCATTATAGTTAACCGCGATGCGTCTGCGTACGACAAATGCAATCGGCCCAACCCCGCAGCAAGCGCGCACGTCTTTCGGCGTCCATCGTGGGAGAAAACTCTTCATCCACTTTGCGCAAGGCGGCCACCTCTTCGGTGCTTTCCCAAAACCCCGAAGCGAGTCCTGCGAGAAATGCCGCGCCGGTTGCGGTCGTTTCCACGTTTTGCGGTCGCACGATATGAGCATCGACGATGTCGGCACACGCTTCGAGAAGAAAATCGTTGCGGCACGCACCGCCATCCACGCTGAGTGTACTCACCGTCACCCGGGAATCTTCCTCCATGGCGCGCAATACATCGTGGACCTGATAGGCCTGAGCCTCCAGACAGGCGCGCACGAGATGGGCACGCGTGACACCGCGGGTCAGACCGTAGACGGCACCCCGGGCGTCGGCGTCCCAGTAGGGAGCTCCGAGGCCGGCGAAGGCGGGCACTACATACACCCCTGCACAGTCCTCCACCGTACGCGCCAGTTCGTCGCTTTGACGAGGGTCATCGATCAGGCCGAGCCCCTCATGAAGCCACTGGAACAAGGCTCCCGCCATGAAGATGCTTCCCTCCAAGGCGTATTCGAGACCGGACGCAGTCGGCGGCGTAGCGGCGACCGTCGTCACCAAACCGTGTGAAGAAAGACACGGGCTCTCCCCGACGTGCATCAACAGAAAGCAGCCCGTACCGAAGGTCGCTTTGACCTGACCGGGAGCAAAACAGCATTGACCGAAGAGAGCCGCCTGCTGGTCGCCGGCGACGCCGCAAAGGGGGATATCCCCTGCGATGACGGGATGGTGCATCGTTCCGAACATCCCCGACGAGGGTCGTACTTCGGGAAGCATGCCCATGGGTACGCCGAACAGGTCGCACAACCACGGATCCCATGTACCGGAGCGGATATCGAAGAGCATGGTGCGGCTTGCATTGGTGGGGTCGGTCGCATGAACGGCGCCGTCGGTCAGATGCCACATCAGCCAGGAATCAACCGTACCGAAGCACAGGTCGCCGGCCTCGGCCCATTCACGTGCGGATGGCACGTTGTCCAATATCCAGGCGATCTTGCTCGCCGAATAGTAGGCATCGGGAATAAGCCCGGTGCGCCGGGTGATGGCCTCCGCCACACCGGGACGAGAGCATATCCGCTCGACCATCTCGGTGGTCCGGCGGCATTGCCAGACGATCGCATTGTAGATGGGTTCACCCGTATGGCGGTTCCACACGATAGTTGTCTCACGTTGATTGGTGATGCCGATACTGTCTATCTCGTCGACACCCAGACCCTGCGCCACCAGCAATTCGGTCAACACTTTGAGCTGACCGGACAGAATTTCGCGGGGATCATGCTCAACCCAACCGGGACGGGGAAAATATTGGGGGAGTTCGCTTTGCGTCATAGCGCACAGCGCTCCGTCATGATCGATGAGAACGGCTCGCGATGATGTGGTTCCCTGATCGAGCGCGATGACGTATTTCTTCATCTACCTTCCTCCCCTTCCCCTTCGGCGTCGGTCATGATGCCGACCATCCATGTCAGAACATCGTCGAACACACGATGACGGTCGGGTTCGTTCAGTATCTCGTGGCGCATGCCCGGATAGAGAATCTCCCGCACATCGGCCACCCCTCCTTCACGGTACAAGGCCACCGCTTTGTCAACGCCCGCACCGGATGATCCGACCGGATCCTCGGCTCCGGCGATGAACAACAGCGGCAGATCGGCGGGAACGCGCGATGCACTGCGGGAGGTCACCACTTCGGCGGTCATATCGGTCAGAGTGGCATAACCACCGGTGGAGAATTTCGCCCCCGAAAGCGGGTCGGCGATATAGGCATCGACGACACGGGGGTCGACGGAAATCCAGTCGAATTCGGTGCGGGGTTGTTCGATGGCCGCAGAAAAAGCTCCCGCACCCAAATCGTGCAGAATCCGCGAGACATAACGGTCCCCGCGGAAGTGTCCCAGCAAGCGGGCAAGGCTGCGACCGGCAAGGGAAAGGGCGTAGGGCTGACTGCCGGTGCCGCACAGGATAGCGCCGCTCAAGCCCTGTGGATAACGGGTGATATAGAGCCTTGTCACGAAACTACCCATGGAGTGGCCGAAGATGAAGGAGGGTAGCTCCTTATAAGGGGCCAGCAACTCTTCGCGCACGCGAGCCACGTCATCGACGAGAATGGTCTTTCCGTTTTTCAGGGGAAGGCACCCCAACTCCCCTTCGTCGACAACGCTTTTCCCATGGCCGATGTGGTCATGACCTACGACGACGAAACCCTGCGAAGCAAGATAGGAGGCGAATTCCCCATAACGGTCGATGTGTTCGGCCATACCATGGACCAACTGTACCGTGGCTCTGTAACGGGGCGCATCCTTCGCCTTCCACATCACCGTCCGAATCCGTGCGGTGCCGTTTGTAGAGGCGATGAACTTCTCACTGCGCTCCACGTCGCGGGCGCCGATACGATCCGACGGGAAACCGGGGGTATTCTCCGAAGTGGACAAGAGTGCGCCGCCCTTCGGAACGTCAGGCTTGCGACTGGATGTCGCCGACCGTTATGGCACCGACCCGTTTGAGAACCGGATGCCCCGTGGTGCAATCGACGATAGTGGAAGCAATGCCGCTTTTGACCTCATCGTCACTGACGGCAGCCCCCACCCGGGAAAGAAGATCGGGCGATATCTCATCGAAGGATTTGGTGGGTTTCTGACCGGACAGATTAGCCGATGTCGTTGCTATAGGACAACCCAACTCGGCGATGAGATCGAGGGCGAGACGGTTGTCGGGCATACGCATGCCGATGGTTCCTTCGGCGGAACGAAAGGCTTCGGGGACGAGATCGCTCGCTTTGACGATAAGCGTCAGGGGACCCGGCCAAAACGTACGGGCCAACGCGAAGGCGAAATCCGGGACAATCTTTCCGTAGCGCCCGAGATCTTCGACACCGCCGACGAGCCACGCGATGGGTTTGCGCTTGTCGCGATCCTTGAGCCGATAGAGTACATCGTGATCGGGGGCGTGCTCGACCGAAACGCCCAATCCGTACAAGGTATCGGTGGGAAAGACCACCGGCTGCCCTTGCTTCAGCGCACGCAGTGCTTCTTGGGGTGTATGGGAGACGATCATGGCTTTTACCCTTTCACGTAGAGAGTAAGGGGGAAATTCTACCACATCAACCTGTAGCTGACGTGAAGATCTAGGCATAGAGACGCGCGAGAACCGAAGCGACGCGCAGACCATCGACCGCCGCCGACATGATCCCACCGGCGAAACCGGGACCCTCTCCGCACGGATACACACCCGAAGGCACCCGCCCATCCGTAGCCGGATCAGCGAAAAACGCCTGAAGATCACCGTCACGACAGATGCGTACCGGAGAAGATGAGCGCGTCTCGGGTGCGGTCATGATGGCGCGGGGGTCGTCGAACCCCTTGAGGCGTTTCCCCATCGCCACCACCCCTTCGGCCAAAGCCCGTGTCACGAAGGTGGGCAGACAGCGGGACAAAGGCGCCTCGACGGCACCACGACCATACGTCGGCGAACAGACATCGGCGCCCCACGACGGAGAAGGCGCGGAAGAGGAAGCTACTTCGGAGAGGAAGGAACCGACGGTTTGCATGGGAGCTTGATAGGGTGACCCTCCCCTCTCGAGGGCAAGACGGAATGCCGCTTGCTCGACACGGCGCTGCAACTCGACACCGGCGAGAACATGGCTGCCCCCGAAATCGGAAGGATCGACGTTGACAAGAAGGGCCGCATTGGCATTCTTCCCATCACGGGCGTAATTGCTCATGCCATTGGTAACCACGCCGCCCTCCTCGCTCGCCGCGGCGACCACTTCGCCGCCGGGGCACATGCAGAAAGTGTAGACGCTACGTCCATCGGGTAGGTGGACGGCAAGCTTATATTCGGCCGCCGACAAAGCCGGGTGGGATGCCGAAGGACCCCACTGCGCACGATCGATGACCTGCTGGGGGTGTTCGATGCGCACCCCCATCGAAAAGGGCTTCTGCTCCATGGCGAAACCCGATTCGTACATCAACTCGAACACGTCACGCGCCGAATGACCGCAGGCGAGAACGAGCTGATCCGTCTCGAGCATGCTTCGTTCGCCGTCGGCATTTTCGATCTCGATGGCACGAAGGCAACCGCTCTCGAACGAGAGATTCCGCAGCGTCGTACGAAACAGCACCTGACCGCCCGCATCCACGATGCTCTTACGCATAGCCTTGACGATACTCGGCAGATTATCGCTACCCAAATGGGGATGAGCCTGCCAAAGGATGCTCTCGGGAGCGCCCGCGTCCACGAACCAGCGTAGGACATGGGCGGTGAAGGGGTTTTTCGTATTGGTGGTCAACTTCCCGTCGGAAAACGTTCCCGCTCCCCCTTCGCCGAATTGGATATTGGAAGAAGGGTCGAGCTCACCCGAAGCAAGGAACGCCGCCACATCCCTATGACGACGATCGACATCGGATCCGCGTTCGATGAGCACGGGGCATAAGCCGCATCGCGCCAGATACAGGGCGGCGAACAATCCGGCCGGACCCGCACCGACCACCACGATAGGATGATCGGGTTGTTTGCAGGCAGGAATATCAAGAGGCACTACAGGCTTCTCGTGGCGAACGGTGATACCACGGGGAGGAGCAGCGAGAAGCCGGGCTTCCGAAGCGGCATCGACCTCGATTCGGACCGAAACCGAAAAATGTACGTTCGATTTCTTGCGGGCATCGATACTGCGACGAGCCAGTTCGAAACGGACGATAGACGCCGGTTCGATCTGAAGAGCGCGGGCTATCTCTTCTTTCATGCAAGACTCCGCATGGGGAATCCCCGTATCGAGCGACAGGGAAAGACCACTGCATTCGATCATGACCGCCTCCCTTCATCCGGAAGTCGACGCACCGCCGCATTGCCGGCGAGAAGTCCGCTCGTCCACGCCCAATGGAGGTTGTATCCACCACAGGGTCCATCGACATCGAGGGCCTCGCCCATGACATAGAGACCCGGCGAAGCAATGACCTCCATGGTCGACGGTTCCACGTGATCGACGGCGATGCCGCCACGATGTACCTGGCAATTTCCCGGGTCGGCAATACCTTCGACCCGAAGAGAAAAATTCTTGAGAGCATACGCCAGAGACCCAATGAGATGCTGCCCGAAGGGGACCGCGGGCGGCAGACCCGCCGAACGAAGCACTGCAAGCGCCACCGGCTCAAGAAGGAAACCACGCAGGAAATCAAGGGTCGCACACGGCTTGAGGCGCACAAAACGATCCTCCAGAAAATGCTCGAGCTCATCATGGGTGCGATCGGGCACGAGATCGATCGTCAGGCGATCACCCTTGCGGGCATGACGGGAGATATTGAATACGGCGATACCCGAAACACCATACTCACGGAACAGTACCTCTCCCGTTTCGACGATTCCCCTATCGGGAAGGGCAACTTTCGCTCGAACGCGAGTTCCGTTCATGCCCTTGAGGTTGGTCGTGTCGGTTTTCAACGCCCCCAACACGGGGCGGGACTCCACGAAAGACACCTGCTTCAACAAGCGGGGAGAAATCCGTCCACCCACACCGACGAATACGGCATCGGCATCGAGGGTGGTGGCATCGTCGAGTACGACCCGATAGCGGCTGCCCTGTTTTTCCACCCCTGCAACCGACGTTTCAACCCTCACCTCGACGGCGAGAGCATCCAGCGCGAAACGCAATACATCCAAAACCGAGGACGACTTGTTCGAATACGGATAAAGTAAACCACCGTCTTCATGTCGGCACGTCCACACAAGACCCAGATCGGAAAACCAATCCAGAACCGAAGGGATATCTCCGTCGGCATCAAGGGCATCGAAGGCACGCCGGACGAATGAGGACGAATGGTAGGATCCCGCATCGATAGCGAGACGGGAGAAGTTGCAGCGACCGTTGCCGCTACGTAGGATGGAGTGGCCTATACGGCGCGAAGCCTCCAATACGATGATGCGCACGAAACGATGGTGCGCGGCTGCGGCCCGACCGGCGGCGATGGCTGCCGTCAATCCCGAAGCGCCACCACCGATGACGATGAAATTCTGTTCCTGTTTTTCTTTCATGTCTCCATGATAGACGAAGAGGGACCCACACAGGTCCCTCTCGTCATTGCCCACAGACAAGGATCACGGTCGGTCGGCGGGAAAACCCGCCGAAGCCGAACATGCCCGATCTCCGTCTTCCACCCCTATGCGATCGAGGATCGCACGTGTCCACAGGGCGGACGGACAGGATCAGAGTTCCGTCTTCCACAATCCGTGGAGATTGCAATACTCATATACGGCCACCGCGGCATCACCGGGAGCCAGAATGAAATCAGCCTGAGGTGCGTCACCGGGATGCAGCTCCTTGAGCTGGAAGCCCTCGCACGTTTCCAAAACGATAAACGTGATGAAATGCGCTTCTTCCATAGGATGGATCACACTTCCGACCTGCACATGTACCGTTTCGGTGATGTCGACGACGGGAACATGCTTCTCGAGCGCCGCATCGACGGTGCCGGGAGTGAGTTTTTGCATAGGCTCACCGCAGCACACCAAAGGAACGCCCTGATCGAACACCTTCACGGCAACATTGCCACAATGAGAGCACTTGTAGAATTCCAGTTTCATGATATCCCCCTTTTTTGGTTCGTTCTTCTTCCTTTTATGTTACCAAATCAGTAACATTTTCAGGACCCTGTTGTGGGCGCTTCATCTTATAGGCATAAATCAACAAGATGACACCCGCCACGATAAGGGGAACGGAAAGGATCTGACCCATGGTCAGCCAGCCGCCCCAGATATATCCTAATTGCACGTCGGGCTCCCGAACGAATTCGATGACAAACCGTGATATTCCATACCCCACCATAAACACCCCGAAAAAGGTTCCACGAGGACGGGGCGGCACCTTTCGGGATAAGGCGAAGAGGAGAACGAAAAGCACAAGCCCCTCGAGAAAAGCTTCATAGAGTTGGCTGGGGTGCCGCGGGCTCACGCCCGCCATGCCCCCGAAGACAACACCCCAGGGAGCATCGGTCACCGCTCCCCACAATTCACCGTTAACGAAATTCGCACATCGCCCGAAGAACAGCCCCAAAGGAGCCCCGATAATGGCGAGATCGACCAGTGTGAGGTAGGGAATTTTGACCAAGCGGGCCGCGACGATGCCGGCAATTAGAGCCCCCGCGAATCCGCCGTGGAAGCTCATGCCTCCCTGTGAAAAATCGACGATGCTCAAGGGGTGGGCCGCATAATAGTCGAAGCCGGCGCCATAGAAGAGCACGTATCCCAAACGCCCCCCGATGATGACGCCCAACATAGCGCATATCAAGATGACACAAAGTGAATCCAGGGAAAAGGATATCTTCCATCTTCTGCCTACACGATAGATGACGAATGCCACGCAAAGAAAGCCGAGAACGTAAGCTATACCGTACCAACGCGCAGAAAACGGACCGATCGTGAAAGCGATTGGATCAAGAGCATGATAAAGATCGTTAAGCATGATTCGAAGGGCCTTACCTCACGTATGTTGTCCCATGCCCGCGTTAACCTCGGCGGCAGCGGACCGGACATCATCATAGAGCGAAGGCGGTATGGTTTCCACCAATGAAACGATTTTGTTGCAATGATCACAGTGGAGGGAGAACAACGCCTGGGTATCACTGAGCACCATCATGGAAAAATAACGACGCAGATCGAGGTCGGCACAGCCACACGATGGACACTTCACACTTGCGGTCACATCAAACCCCTCCCCTTGCACCCGAAGCTCAACGGAGCCTTTCCCCGATTGGAGCAGCAAACCACGCACCCACTTCGCATAAATCGAAAAGAGTGGATGACGCGAAAAACCGAGGTAGATGGTGGAGCGAAGCCGCAGGGACGGCGGAAAAGGGATTATTTCGTGAGAGAGGGACCGTTGGAGAGGAAGAACTCGCAGAAACGGCAGATATCCTTCACGCTCTGATCCCGATCAAGATCGGAGCGGAAGAGTAGCCCGAAGTCGGAGGTGACCACATGGGTAGGACGCGAACAAGCCGCGAAATGACAATCGGCGGGGCAGGGTTCCCCCGGAGTGTTGTGCGGGCAGCGTGATTGCATTTCCTCATCGCATCCGCGTAATTCCCAACAAAAAGCCATGACGCTCCTTTCGCATATCCCATCGAATGAAAACGTACGCCACGGCTTTGCCGTGGCGTACGGTGATGATAGGTTCCTTAAGAAGCGGGAACCACCTTGGTAACGCCGGGAACGCGGTCTTTGAGAATACGCTCAACACCGTTGGCAAGCGTCATCTGGGACATGGGACAACCTTTGCAGGCACCTTGAAGTTCAACGGTGACAACACCATCGGCATCGACGTCGACCAAGGCGACGTCACCGCCGTCGGCCTGCAGGGAAGGACGGATCAATTCGAGTACCGCAGCTACATCAGACTTTTCTACCATGACATCTCCTCTAGTCGAGTGATTCTTCTTGTTCGGAGGTCATTCTATCACGCACCACCGATCCGATGTGATCGAAATCCGCCAAGAGCACATCGCGCTTCGAGCGGTCGTATATGGCGGCAGCCGGATGAAACACCGGCAACACCGTGAACCGTCCGGCCTGCTGCACCGTCCCCCGCAAACGCGTGATACCCACCCCCGTTTTCAGGATGAATTGCGTGGCGAAATTGCCCAGCGTCACGATGACGTCGGGAGAGATGGCGCGGGTCTGTTCCCGCAAGAAAGGAGCGCACGCCTCTATCTCGTGAGCTTCTGGGTTGCGATTCGACGGTGGACGACACTTCAGCACGTTGGCGATGAACACCTCTTCCCGCACCAAACCGGCCGCTTCGAGCAGTTCATCGAGAAACTTGCCCGCCGCCCCCACGAAGGGACGGCCCTGCAGATCCTCGTTCTTACCCGGCGCCTCCCCTACGATGAGCACCCGCGCATCGGGGTTACCTTCGCCGAAGACCACCTGTGTGCGCCCTTCGCAAAGACTGCACGAATGGCACTCCTCGACACGGGCGCGGATTTCATCCAAATCGGGAACGAGACATTGAGCAGGCATGACTGACTACTTCCTTCTACTGAAAGATACGCGGCATACGACGGGAGAAACCGACGACGATTTCATAGGGAATCGTCGCGGCACGCTTGGCCATCGTTTCGATGGAAACATCGACTGTGGCATGGGGTCCGACGATCAGCACCTCATCGCCGATGTGGGGGTCGAGTGATGGGCGCGAAGAAAACGAACGCATATCGACTTCGAACATACACTGGTCCATGCAGATATTACCCACCTGATGACAGGCACGATCCTTGTAGGCGAAATCGATCGTGGAGGAAAGCAGTCGGGGCAACCCATCGGCGTACCCGACGGGGATGGTACAGATCTTCACGCTTCCGGGACTGCGATAGTTGAGGCCGTAACTGACCCCTTCGCTCATGGGAACCGTAATCACGTTGGTAATGCGCGCATGAACGCTCATGGCCGGCTTGAGGTCGATGAAACGATGGGTGTCGGCGGCCGGCTGATAGCCGTACATCGCAATTCCGAGACGGACCATATCGAAATGCGTCTTGGGAAAGCGGTAGAGGGCGGCCGAATTGTCACAGTGCACGATACCCGGATCGATACCCGCCGTCTCCATGGCCCGCATGGTTTCAACGAAACGCTTGATTTGGATTTGGAAGTCGAGCGTTTCGGGGGAATCGGCCGTGGCGAAGTGGGTGAAGCACCCCTGCAGTTCGAGTGCACGATGGAAACTGATCTGGGAAAGAAATTCCATCACGTCATCATGGCGGACACCGATGCGGTTCATGCCCGTATTGATGGCCAGATGATAGGGAGCCTTCTTGCCATGGGCATCGGCGATTTCGGCATAGACGATAGCGAAATCGGGCGTATACACCGAAGGCATGATGTTGTAGAACAAAAGGAGCGGAACGGCCTGGATGGGCGGCTCCGACAGAATGAGGATGGGCTCGCGGAAGCCCGCCTCTCGCAGCTCGATCCCCTCATCGACCGTAGCCACACCAAAGTAGCTCGCCCCTGAGGCAACGGCTGTTTTCGCGACCTGAATCGCACCATGACCGTACGCATCGGCCTTCACGACCGCCATCAGGCGAGTGGACGACCCCAGCAAGCGCCTCGTCTGAGTGACGTTGTGCTGAATGGCGGCCCTATCCACTTCCACCCAAGACCAGCGACGATCCTTGGGGCCGATGGCCTCCATCTTCTCTTTCGTGAGAGGCTCCACGCCGTTTTTCCGATCCGTACCGTGAGAACGGGAATACTGGTAATTCATGTTCTGCGACGATTGCAGGTTGGAGAAACCGGTGAATCCGTTCGGTAATTCGTCCACGGGTAAACCCTTTCTTCTCGAAAGACAAGTATAGCGCTAAACCAAAGGAAGCTCCCCCGCCGGGGAGAGCTTCCAAGATAATACGATGATCGCGGCGATGCGCGAATGGCACTGCAAGTGGACACCGATCCTTCATATTCGCCAAGAAGGCAATCTCCTGCCTGTATGGCACCTGCGATCGACGCTCTTTTACGACGGAAGTGCTAGCGACCGATGTTGTAGAAAGCGCTCATGCCGGCGTATGAACCCGCTTCGTCCAGCTCTTCTTCGATACGGATGAGCTGATTGTATTTGGCAACGCGATCCGAACGACAGGGAGCACCCGTCTTGATCTGGCCGGCGTTGGTGGCAACCGCCAGATCGGCGATGGTGGTGTCTTCCGTTTCTCCGGAACGATGGGACATGACGCACGCATATCCCGCCTGCTTGGCCATCTGGATCGCTTCGAGTGTTTCGGTGAGAGAGCCGATCTGGTTCACCTTGACCAGGATGGCGTTGGCGCAACCAAGTTCGATTCCCTTGGCAAGACGCTGGGAGTTGGTGACGAACAGGTCGTCCCCTACCAACTGAACGCGATCTCCGATGCGATCGGTGAGGGTTTTCCAACCATCCCAATCCTCTTCAGCCATACCGTCTTCGATGGAGACGATGGGATACTTGTTGACCAAAGCCTCCCAATAGTCGACCATCTCATCGCTGGTCAATTCGCGACCCTCACCGGCGAGAACATACTTGCCCGTTTTCTCGTCGTAGAATTCGGTGGAAGCGGGATCCATCGCGAACAGGATGTCGGAACCGGGCTTGTAGCCGGCCTTCTCGCAAGCCTGAACGATGTATTGCAACGGCTCCTCGTTGGTTGCGAAATTGGGAGCGAATCCGCCTTCATCACCGACGCCGCCGCCAAGACCCGCATCATGCAGAACCTTTTTGAGCGTGTGATAGATTTCCGCACACCAGCGCAAAGCCTCCGCGAACGTGGGGGCACCCACGGGCATGATCATGAACTCTTGGAAATCGACATTGTTGTCTGCGTGCGCACCACCGTTGAGGATGTTCATCATGGGCGTGGGCAGAAGATTGGCATTGACGCCACCGACATACTTATAGAGGGGAAGCTCGGCGGATTCGGCTGCGGCTTTCGCGCAGGCCAGAGAAACCCCGAGAATCGCATTGGCACCCAACGATGCCTTGTTCGGCGTGCCGTCAATCGCCAACATTTCAGCATCGATCATACGCTGATCATCCGCTTCGATGCCGATGAGCGCATCGGCGATCTCCTCGTTCACGTGGGCAACCGCGTTGAGCGTTCCCTTTCCAAGGTAGCGCTCCTCATCGCCGTCACGCAATTCGACCGCTTCGAAAGCGCCCGTCGAAGCGCCCGAGGGAACCGCTGCGCGACCCATAGCGCCGTCGTCCAAGACGACCTCGACTTCAACGGTGGGGTTGCCGCGAGAATCAAGAACTTCGCGACCGTACACATCAATGATGATGCCCATGGATTTCCTCCTCGAAATCATTTGTAAAAACGAAAATATGATACCACGCAGGAGGAAGGGCGGCGCTTTCAGTAGGGGCAATTCTCAAAGACCCTACAACGGACAACAAGGGGTTCGCCGGGACGCGGATACCGAATGCCACGCGGGATCAGGCGAATACGCCAAGCGCGACGCAGAGCAACAGCCCCACAAGAAGGACGCCGATTTGCGCCGGAGTCACTTCGTGCTTGGAAAGGCTGGTCCGCGCCCCCGCGCCGTAACAGCGCGCCTCCATGGCTTCCGCCAGCACATCGGCACGGCGGAACATCCCGACGAACAGGGGAATGAACACCGTCTGCCAGGAGGATATCCGCTGCCACAGAGAGCCCCCCTCGTAGGCGGCACCCCGGGACACCTGGGCATCTCGGACCCGGAAGAACTCCTCTGCGGTCAAAGGGATGAAGCGCAGGGCGATGGAAAGGACCATAGCCACATCGTCGACGGGAACCTTCAAATGACGAAGGGGTCCGAGAAACGAGATGAATGCATCGGAGAGTTCGTTGGAGGTGGTGGTGTAGGTGACGACGAAACTCGCGAGAACGAGAAGTACGATACGGGCAACATAGAAAAGCCCCCGGATGCACCCCTCGGGATATAAGCCGAAGTCACCCACAAGCGCTATCGGCGCCATTCCGGTAGCGAAACCGGCCGAAACCGAAGCGATCCCCCCTACGGTGGGGATCGCATGAACGTCCCAGACGAAGGCGTTACAGACCCACACTATCCCCAAGATGAAGAAAAGAGGAAGCAGAACCTTCATGAAACGACGCAGCGGCAAGCGCGCGGAAAAAATCAGCGCCAGCACGATCAAGGCCGCGATGCCCATCCCCACCCACGAGCGGATGAAGAACAGCGTCGCCGAATAAGCCAACAACAGCACCAACTTCACCCGTGCATCACCACGATGGAGAAGGGAAGTACCGGGAATGTAGGTATTGATGGAAGGAATCATGCGAACAGTATACGAGAAAGGCAGACCCGACGAAGCTTTTTCGCGCTAACTCCCCAAAGGAAAAAACAGCACAGATGAGGGCGGCGCGGGATCACCCGTCAAAAAAGATGGCACACACGCAAAACGTGTGTGCCATCGTGGATCCCTACACTCGAATCGATCGAGCGAAAAACCGGATCGAATCCGAAAACCGATTTACTCGGCCTTCTTCTCCTCCGTTGCCTCGGCAGCAGGTGCCTCGGCGGTTTCAGCCTTGACCTCTTCGGCCTCGACTGCGGGCTGCTCTTCGATTGCCTCGGTTGCAGCCTTTTCTTCGGTTGCTTCCTCTTCGGCCTTTTCGGGAGCGGCCTTCTTCTTGGCGGCAGCCTTCTTAGCAGCCGGTTTCTTAGCTGCGGGCTTGTCGTCCTTTTCTTCGGCCTTCTTCTTAACCGGCTCGGTGCAAAGCTCCATGATCACGATGGAAGTGTTGTCGCCCTTGCGGTTACCCAGCTTGAAGATGCGGGAGTAGCCACCGTTACGATCGGCGAACATTCCCTGCTCGACCTTCTCGAAAACCTCACGTACCAATTCCTTATCACCCAAAGCGGCGATTGCAAGACGGCGGGAATGAAGATCGCCCTTCTTTGCCCAGGTGATGATTTTATCGACATCAGGACGAATTTCCTTGGCGCGTGCCTCAACCGTCTTGATACGGTCGTTGGTGAACAATGCAGCAACCAGGCTCTTCTTCATTGCCTTGGTATGGCTGGCATCGGTGCCAAGCTTACGACCTTTCTTGTTATGCCTCATCTTTATCTCCTAAAGCTTCAAATTGAGGTCCATCGAAATAAGCTTATCCTTCACTTCTTCAATGGACTTCGCACCAAAGTTTCTAATATTGAGCAAGTCGTTTTCAGAATATTCGACGAGCTGACGCACAGAATGGATACCTGCACGCTTCAAGCAATTGTAGGAACGAACCGAAAGGTCCAGATCCTCGATCTGTTTATCCAGTTCCGCATTGGTTTCCTGATTTTCGGGGGCGAAAATGGATACGATCTCGCCTTCCTCGTCTTCCTCGACTTCGTCAAGCATCAGGAATGCACCCATGTACTGGTTGATGATGTTCGCAGCACGACACACCGCTTCGGTGGGAGTGATGGAACCATCGGTTTCAACCTCGAGAATGAGCTTGTCATAGTCGGTGCGCTGACCGACACGGGTGTCGCTGACGTTCATCGTACAACGACGAACGGGCGAAAAGAGCGAATCGACATGGATGATGCCGATGGGATCTTCCGTACGCTTGTTGCGCTCTGCGGAAACATAACCGCGACCAACGCCGATGCGGATGGTCATATCCAGAGCGCCGCCATCCGCAACCGTGGCGATGACGTGCTCGGGGTTGATGAGCGTGAACTCGGTGGGAACATCGAGATCGGCGCCCGTGACCGTGCAGGGACCTTCCGCATGAACATGGGCGGTAGCTTCGGTGATGTCGCCGGTAAGCGCACTGAATACCAGACCCTTAACGTTCAAAACGATATCGGTAATATCTTCGATTACCCCTTCGGCGGTGGTGAACTCATGTTGAACACCTTCGATCTGGATGGCCGTCGCCTTAGCTCCGTCGAGAGACGAGAGCAGGACGCGACGCATGCAGTTGCCCAAAGTGTAACCATAGCCACGCTCGAGCGGCTCCACGATGAAGCGAGAAACGAGATCGTTAACCTCTTCAGTCGTAACTGTCGGCCTCATGAACTCTGTCATATTGAATAAGCCTCCTTAAAAACCGTGAGTGGCATACATTACTTCGAGTAAAGTTCGACGATAAGCTGTTCGTGAATATCGAGATCGATCTGATCACGTTCCGGGAGAGCGAGAACGCTGCCCTGAAGCTTTTCGATGTCGACCTCGAGCCATGCGGGAACCTGAACGCTTTCGTTGGAGACCAAAGCGCTTTTGATGACCAGGAGTTCCTTTGCCTTAGGCGCAACCGACACCAGGTCGCCGGGACGCACGCGGAAGGAGGGGACGTCGACGCGCCTGCCGTTCACATGAATGTGACCGTGGGTGACGATCTGACGGGCTTCCTTGCGGGTCTTGGCGAAACCGAGACGGAAAACGACGTTGTCGAGACGGGATTCGAGGATACGCATGAGGTTTTCACCCGTAACGCCAGGCATGGCCTTGGCCTTCTCGAAGTAGCCATGGAACTGCTTCTCGAGCACACCGTAGACGAACTTGGCCTTCTGCTTCTCACGAAGCTGCATGCCGTATTCGCTTTCCTTGCGGCGCCTCTTGGGCTGTCGGATGGACTCCTTCTTGCTGCTGTATCCCAAAACGACCGGATCCAAGCCGAGCTGACGACAGCGCTTGAGAACCGGAGTTCTATTTATTGCCATAGTGAATCGATCCTTTCATTTAGACGCGACGACGCTTGCGCTGACGGCAACCGTTGTGCGGAATCGGGGTGCAATCCTGAATGCTCGCCACTTCGAGACCGGCGGCCTGGAGGGAGCGAATAGCGGTTTCACGACCGGAACCGGGGCCCTTGACGAAGACCGAAACCTTCTTCAGGCCGTGTTCCATAGCGGTCTTGGCTGCAGCCTCGGCTGCCATCTGGGCAGCGAAGGGAGTGGACTTACGGGAGCCCTTGAAGCCGACGGTGCCGGCGGACTGCCAGGAAATCACATTTCCCTGAGGATCCGTAATGGATACGATGGTGTTGTTGAACGTTGATTTGATATGCGCAGAACCAACTGCGATGTTTTTGCGCTCCGAGCGCTTGATGCGCGTGCGAACGTTTTTCTTAGCTGCCACGAGTTACCTCACTTCTTCTTTCCGCCGATTTGACGTTTCGGGCCCTTGCGGGTGCGTGCGTTCGTATGGGTACGCTGACCGCGAACGGGCAGGCCGCGACGATGACGCAGACCACGATAGCAACCGATTTCCATGAGGCGTTTGATATTCTGGGAAACTTCGCGGTGGAGGTCACCTTCGGTGGTGACGTTTTCCGTGATGTAGTCACGAAGTTTGGAGAGTTCATCTTCCGTCAGATCCTTGACGCGTGTGTCAGGATTAACGCCGGTCTCTGCAATGATTTTCTTAGAGGTGGTGAGACCGATACCATAAATGTAGGTCAAGCCGACTTCAATGCGCTTATCGCGAGGAAGGTCGACACCAACAAGACGTGCCATTTGTATAGAGCCCTTTCTCTTTAGCCCTGACGCTGCTTATGACGGGGGTTCTCGCAGATAACGAGCACCTTACCGTGGCGTCGGACGATTTTGCACTTGTCGCACATTTTCTTGACCGAAGGACGTACCTTCATAATCTAATTCCTTTCGGTAATGCGTTTTCATTTTATCTACCACGCCCAGCCGCAGGCGATAGTTTGCTTCGTCAACGATATACAGGTGAAAAGAACACCCTGTAATCGCACAAAAGCGTGTAAGGGGAACCTGTCCCCCGACACGAAAATCAGCACGCTTTCAAAGAAGCGCACCGATCTACTCGATTACTTATAACGATACGTGATGCGGCCACGATCGAGATCGTAAACCGACAGTTCGACCTGGACTTTATCACCGGGCAAGATTTTGATGTAGTGCATACGCATCTTGCCTGAAATATGGGCCAGAACCTGATGTCCGTTCTCAAGTTCCACTTTGAACATAGCGTTCGGAAGGGCTTCGAGAACGGTTCCTTCTAATTCAATTGCATCTTCTTTAGCCAAAATTGCTCCTTCAAGCAAATAGACAGTCGAGCGGCAAATTAAAATTTTAACAAAAGCCATCGATTCTATGCAAGAAAAACTTATTCGCCCTTATATCTCCATAATCTTCGGGCACGCAAGGCGCGGAAACACTCCACGTGTAAGCGAAGAAAAAGGCCGGAAGCATGCATGCCACCGGCCTTACCGTCTTCAATGGTGCGCCGTGAGGGAATCGAACCCGCGACCTTGGGATTAAAAGTCCCCTGCTCTACCAGCTGAGCTAACGGCGCCTTTGTAAGAGCGATTACCCATTCTAGTGCGAGCGGGCTTCGCGGTCAATGAGGGAAATGAGATATTTTGCTCCCATCCGCCAGAGACGACACGCGAACACTCAAACGCCCCACAAACCCCCAACATGGTACACCTACCTCACCCGAGGGGGTTGATCGTCGAATCCGAGCCGACACGCACCCGCTCATACACGGATGTCCACGGGCACCATTCACTCGCCACAGAAATTCGGCAACGCAAAACACCGTCGGCTACTCTTCGGGAAGAAAGTCTATGCTGCGCCACATGATGTTTCCGTTGGCAACGGTGCAGACCGGCGCGAACAAGTGCTCACCATGTAGACGATGACCGAATTTATCGGTGAACGTCGTCTTCTGTTCCCGCAGGTCCACAATCACCGCATCGCCGAACGCACCCGGAGCAAGCGTCCCCACTTCTCCTTCCATATCCAAAACCTTAGCCGGGGTTGCGGTGACACAACGAATGACCTCGTTCAGCGGCATACCCCAGTCGAAATACTTTGACATGAGATGCGGAAGCAGAACGCGATTCGTGCGATAGATGGTGTAGATCGTCGAATCGGTGCTTATCATGTCCGGCCAGAAACCCTGTTTCACGGCCCTTTCGGCGACGGCGATATCGGTATTGCCGACATCCTCTGCGGTATCGAACCACACACCTCTCTCACGCGCGGCATGGACCTTGTCTTCGACCACACCGTTTCCATCGAGAATCGTATTGCCGTCATCACCGCAGAAGCAATGCGTCATGACGTCACCTTTGCGCATGACGCCCGCAACCTCGGCCAAAGGTTCCGGAGCTTCACAGATATGTACCGTGAGCGGCTTGTCGAGCTGATCGCATATTTCCAGCGCCTTGCGCAACGGTTTCGTTCCCTGCTGAATCCCGTCGACGACCAGCGCTTTGGCGCAGATCCTCATCTTCATTCCCAAAAGCTTATCGCCGTACAGATCGAAGGCCTTTCTCCACAACGGAAGTTTGCCTTCCCAGGTTTCCCAATTGTAGATTTCAGTCGGGTAGACGCCATCCATCGTACCGAAGCCACTGAGCCCCACATCACCGAAACTGAGATTCATCTTGAATTTCAAAGGCATCGCACGCATAGCATCGAGGTAAACCAGAAAATTCGCACCCCCGGCGGTCCCCTGATCAAGGGCTGTGGTTATTCCGTTGGGAAACGTTGCGCATGTCGCATCCGGGGCAAGCGTATTGCCACGAGGGTTGAAGTGAGCATGATGGTCCACCATGCCGGGAATGACGAGCTTGCCCGTTGCATCGATGACGGTAGCGGCGTAGACGTCGCCTTGGATCTCCACGACTCTGCCTCCCGCGATGGCTATATCCATGACCTGATCGATGTTTCGAGCGGGATCGATGACGCGGCCATTCTTGATGAGTGTATCTACGTTCATGCGTATCACTTTCCTTTATCCGATCGGGGCAGCCCCTCGCTGCCACTCCATCCATCACCGAGCCTCACGAAGATTCGATTACCGATGCAGAAGGCGAAACGGGTAAAGATGAAGCCCGATACCATCTACTCACCGGATGTCGAAAGTGGTGATTCAGCGTCAAGAAAACCTTGCTGAAATCTTTTCCAAGCGAAACATCTTGTATGGATCACGTCATTCATCATAGATCAAAGCACCTGATAAACGCCGTATTTTCCCCTTGACAATCCACCCATGTCGAAATGAAATGCTTTTCTGCATTTCCCCCCGAACGAACACTATGAAAACCGATTCGCACACCCCGTCACCACCTTGCGTCACCGTCCACCCCGCGTTCCCACCCATCCGATCGAGGTACACCTCCGTCGGGGAACGCAACCATTCGCCCTCGATCGAACCCACCGACGAGCATCCGGAGCAAGCGGTCGCCCTGCAAGGAGATCGTGCGTCATGCTACAATGGCGCTCTTCGGGGCGGGCGCGGGAAAGGAGTG
This sequence comes from uncultured bacterium, assembly GCA_905214325.1. GTDB lineage: Bacteria > Actinomycetota > Coriobacteriia > Coriobacteriales > Eggerthellaceae > Anaerotardibacter. The sequence goes on along the minus strand of CAJMLT010000005.1, from coordinate 24,478 downwards.
CTCATGATCATCGGCATCGTATCGGATATCCACGGACATCTCAGCGACGAGGCCCATCGGGCGCTCGAAGGGTCGGATATGATCCTTTGCGCGGGAGACACGGAAAGCCCCTTCGCGATCATGGAACTTGAGGGAATCGCCCCTACCATCGCCGTACGCGGCAACTGCGATCGCCGCGATTTCGGCAACCCCCTACCCTCTTTGGCATCGCCCCTGATTGGAGGGGTGCGCTTCTACCTGGTCCATCGCCCCGAAGATATAGGTGCCATCGGAGATGATGTGCGTGTCGTCGTTCACGGTCATACGCATCGACCCCGCGAGGAGTACCGCGGCGACGTGCTTTACCTCAACCCCGGAAGTCCCACCGATCCCCGTGGAGGAAGCACGAAAAGCGTCGTGCGCCTCGTGGCGAACGACGGTCGAATCGACTCGGTGGAGTTCATCGACGTAACCTGAAGAAAAGCCCTACCACCACTGCGTGACGGTGCCCGACTGATCGAGGGATACCGGCGAACTTTTCACTTCGGGTTCCGTCTTGGTCAGCACCTGGAAACAATCTTTGATACGGGCGAAGAATTCCCGACGCTCATAGGAATCCATGCCCTCATACGTTCGCAGATCACTCGCGACACCCTGCGCCGTGATACCGAAACCCCGCGCATCGAAAAGAGATCGATAGAGATGGTAGTTCTGGGTGACGACGACGCACCGATCGACGCCGAAAACGTAGCGGAGACGATACATGCTGTCATAGGTGGAAGTTCCCGCATGATCGCAGAACACGTCGTGACGGGATACACCTTGGGAAACGGCGTAATTGCACATGGCCATGACTTCGTTGTAGGAAGCATCGCTGTTATCGCCACTCATGATGATCTTGGGGGCAACGCCTCTGTCGTAGAGATCGATAGCGGTATCGAGACGATCCTTCAGGATGCTCGAAGGCGACCCGTCGAAATTGATCCCTGCTCCCAACACGACGATAGCCTGCGCATCGAGATCGGCCCGTTGTCCGACAACCTCCTGAGAGGACTTGACCGAAGATTGCACCGAAAGACAGACGTATCCGTTGGCCGCACACGTACCCAAAACAATGACGAGAGCCACGGCGACGATGGACGAGAAAAAGACCTTGATGCCGTGGAGACAGCCTCGGGGTTTATTGCTTCTTCGAGAAGACAAAGCATCCACCGTTCCGTATCCGCAAATCACCTGTAGTACGGCTCCCGATCACCCGGATAGGAGCCGCGCGGTCAGTGCCTACGTTCTACTTTACGACAACATTCACGAGTCTACCGGGGATTACGATGACCTTCACAGGAGTCTTATCTCCGATCCCACCCGCAATGGCTTCAAGCGCACGGGTGCGGATGACCTCTTCTTCCTCGGATGCCGAAACCACGATACGAGCCTTGACCTTGCCGTTGATCTGCACGGCGAGTTCGACCTCGTCGGAAACGGCCTTCGTAGAATCAAAATCGGGCCAAGCCTGCTCATGGACGGAGCCTTCACGACCGAGTACCGTCTGCCACAACTCTTCAGCCCAATGCGGAGCGATGGGAGCCAACAGCTTCACCATAACGTCCGCGATTTCCGCATCGATTGCCTTCGATTCGGCGGAAGCGGCACGCTGTTCGGCAGAACACTTGCGCAGATAGTCGGCAGCCGCATTGGCCAACTCCATGATGGCGGCGATGGCGGTGTTGAAATTATTGCGATCGAAGTCATCGATCACCTTGCCAACCACGCGATGACGTTCACGATAGAGATGTTCGAGAGCCTTTGTCCCCTCATCGGCCGAAGCCCCTTCGGAGAAGAAGGAGTCCTCACCGGCAACACCCATCAAATCATTGACGATACGCCAGGCGCGGTTGATGAACTTATAGATGCCCGCCAGACCGCCTTCGTCCCACAGGAGATCCTTGTCGGGGGGCGCCATGAACAGGATGTAGGCGCGCACCGCATCGGCACCGTATTCGATGATCATATCCTCGGGGGCGATGACATTGCCCTTGGACTTCGACATGGTCTCACCGTTTTCGTCCTTGACCATACCCTGACACAGCAGGTTGGCGAAGGGTTCATCCACATCGAGCATTCCCATGTCGCGCAGAACCTTGGTGAAGAAACGGCTGTAGAGAAGATGGAGGATCGCATGTTCGATACCACCGATATACTGATCGACCGGCATCCAGCGATTGGCTTTCTCGGCCGAGAAGGGCAACTCAGTGTTGCGGGGGTCGGTATAGCGCAGGTAATACCAGGAGGAACAGGTGAAGGTGTCCATGGTGTCCGTTTCGCGCTTGGCGGGAGCTCCACATACGGGACAGGTCGTCTCGACGAATTCCTTGTGGGTGGCAAGCGTCTCCCCCGCCGCAAGGTCTATATCCTTGGGTAGCACAACGGGCAGGTCCTGTTCGGGAACGGGAACCAATCCGCACTTCTCGCAGTGAACCGCGGGAATGGGGTTACCCCAATAACGCTGGCGGGAGATAAGCCAATCGCGCAAACGGAATTGCACGGTCTTGTGACCTTTGCCCGCAGCCTGCAAATCGGCGATGATGGCATCGCAGGCAGGCGAATGTTTGCCACCGACCATGCCGGTGTAATCACCGGACTGCACCAAAATACCCTCGGCATCGTAGGCGCTATCCCAATCCACGCTTGCCACGCGACGCTCCTTCACTCCCTCGAGTTGAGGATAGAGAGGGTCATCCTCGCCCAGAATGATGGGGATGATGGGAAGATCGTATTTGCGGGCGAATTCGAAATCTCGCTGATCACCGCAGGGTACCGCCATGACCGCGCCGGTACCGTAATCGCTGACGATGTAGTCGGCCACCCAAACGGGCACCTTATCGCCGTTTACGGGGTTGACCATATACCGCCCGGTGAAGGCACCGTGCTTTTCGTGGTCACCCTGAGCACGCTCGACCGCGCTGACCTTCGCCGCGGCAGCCACCAGATCGGCAACATCCTGCTCGTAGGCACTGCCACGAACGAGGTCCATGAGACCGGGATATTCCGGGGCAAGTAGGAAAAAGCTACAGCCGAACAAGGTGTCGGGACGCGTGGTGAACACCGTGATGACATCGTCTTCAGTGGGAGAAACGGGGGCGTTTCCCTGTTCGTCACACAGAATAAAATCGACCTCGGCACCTTCCGAACGACCGATCCAGTTGGCCTGCATCTGTTTGACGCGATCGGGCCAACCCTCGAGTTGATCCAGATCGTCGAGAAGTTCCTGTGCATAATCGGTGATCTTGAGATACCACTGGGTCAGGTCGCGTTTTTCGACGGCACCGTGGCAGCGCCAGCATTCGCCTTCGGTCACCTGTTCGTTGGCGAGAACCGTTTCACAATTGGGACACCAGTTCACCGGCGAATTGCGACGCTCGACGAGGCCACGCTTCCAGAACTGCAGGAAGATCCACTGACCCCAGCGATAGTATTCGGGATCACAGGCAACGACACTGCGATCCCAATCATAGGAAAAGCCCATGCGCTTAAACGATGCCTTCTGCGTTTCGATATTGGCATACGTCCACGTGGCCGGATGACTGTTGTTCTTGATAGCGGCGTTTTCGGCCGGAAGACCGAAGGCGTCCCAACCCATAGGGTGAAGAACATCGAACCCCTGCATTTTCGAATAACGGGCGATGACGTCGCCGATGGTGTAGTTGCGAACATGCCCCATATGGATATCGCCCGAAGGATAGGGAAACATCTCGAGAACGTATTTCTTGGGCTTGGAGGAATCCTCGCGTACGGTGTGCGCTTGGGATTGCTCCCACGTCTTCTGCCAACGTGGTTCCAGTTCGTGGGGATTATATTCTTTCATGCAGCATCCTTCTTATAAAGTGCTCTACGATTATCGTGACGGTGACGTGCGTCAACACGAGCGCGTTTCAGCATTATAGAACGGAATCACAGCCGAAAACAGCGCAAGCTTCAGAGAAAGCGGTAGGAGACCGTACGAAGCCCCCATCCCTGGCACGAAGAGAATCCGAAGGCCTTCCAAACACCCGGCTGCAAATCGAGCGAACGGGATCCGCCGCCGAGACCTCCGCAGTCATTGACCGTCGCCACAACGGTTTTGCCGCCGTAGCTGATTTCCACGGCACGTCCGAAATAGGAACGGTAATTCGACCAGGCCATGGGAATAGCCACGCCCCACGAATTATCGTCACAGATGGCTCCGGTGGCCGTCCTACCGGGGTTGGGGGTATAGGGGTCGGTCGATCCGCCGTAAGCGGAAGCGACTCCCGTCTGCCAACCCTCCTGGCTTCCGCCGCTATCGCCGCCCGATCCTCCGTCACCGCCGGGGCGGGTATTCCAATCGGGATCGATGGGCTGAGAGGAGGAATTGTTCTGAGCATCCTGCATCTGCTGTGCCTGAGCCTGCAGCTCGGCGAGACGCGCTTGCTCGGATTCGATGGCCGAAACCTTTGCGGAGGCTTCGGCAACGACGCGTTCGGCTTCCGCTTTCTTCGCTGCGGCAGCCGCAAGCAACTGGTCCTGATCGTCTTTCTTCTCATCCAGAGCCTTCAGGGCATCGGTGAAAGAATTACGCAGGTTCTTCTGCTGCTCGACCTTTTCGGCCTGACTTTCCTGAATGGATGAATAATACTGAATGTTCTTGAGGAATTCCGCGATATCCGAAGAGGAAAGAAACACATTCACCAGCGACGTGGTTTCCTCGTTCTTATATGATGCGACGATGGTGGAGCCGAGGGTTTTCTGGCCCGATATCATAGCCTGCTGCGCGCGCATCACCTCCGCCGTCGTAGCGGCGATTTCGGCATCGAGAGCCGCAGCTTGATTCTGCAGTTCGTTGTATTCGGCCGAGATGGAGGTCAGCTGCTGCGAAACACCGTCAAGCGTGGCTTTGGCGTCCGAGAGATCATCCGCATGGGCAAGCGATGCCGACGGAACCGGCGACACACCCACGGACGCGACGAGAGCGATGCTCACCATCAGTGCTAAGAGCGTTTTTGTTATTCGTGCACACATGACGTTCATTGTATCCCAGATCGCGACATCGACCTAACCGAGAGCCCCGATGTCCGGTCAAAGGGCGCATACGAAAAGAAAAACCCCAGATGAACTGAGGTTTTTCCAAAGTATGAAACGCGCAGATTCTGTGAAGGAGCCGAACGATCGAAACCAATCAACGAATGGTGTTGCCCACGTAGGGGGTTTTGTCCTTGAGCAACACATCGTGGGCTCCGCCTTCGACGATGGAGGTGGAGCTGACCACCGTGAGCTTGGCCTTCTCCTGGAGTTCAGCGATGGTCAATGCCCCGCAGTTGCACATGGTGGAGCGCACCTTGGCCAACGAAAGATCGACGTTGTCCTTCAGCGAACCGGCATAGGGGACGTAGGAGTCGACGCCCTCTTCGAAAGACATGCTCTTCTTGGAGCCACCCAGATCGTAGCGCTGCCAATTGCGGGCACGGGCGGAACCTTCGCCCCAGTATTCCTTCATGTAGTTGCCGTTCACGTTGACCTTGTTGGTGGGGCTTTCATCGAAGCGGGCGAAATAGCGGCCCAGCATGAGGAAATCGGCACCCATGGCCAAAGCGAGCGTCATATGATGGTCATAGACGATGCCACCATCGGAGCAGATGGGGATGTAGGTTCCCGTTTCGCGGAAGTATTCGTCGCGTGCCTGGGCGACTTCGATCAGCGCCGTGGCCTGACCGCGACCGATGCCCTTCTGTTCACGTGTGATGCAGATGGAGCCACCACCGATACCGACCTTGATGAAATCGGCACCCGCACGGGCGAGGAATCGGAACCCTTCGGTATCGACGACGTTGCCGGCACCGACCTTGACGGAATCGCCATAGTGGGAACGGATCCAATCGATAGTGCGGGCCTGCCATTCGGAATACCCTTCCGAACTGTCGATGCATAAAACGTCGGCACCCGCTTCGACGAGGGCGGGAACGCGCTCGGCGTAGTCACGCGTGTTGATGCCCGCACCCACGAGATAGCGCTTGTGGCCATCGAGCAGCTCGTCGGGATTGGACTTGTGCTGTTCGTAATCCTTACGGAAAACCATGTAGAGCAGATTGTCGTCATCGTCGACGATGGGAAGTGAATTGAGCTTATGATCCCAGATAAGGTCGTTGGCTTCCTTCAAAGACGTGTCGGCCGATGCGACGATGAGATCTTTACGCGGGGTCATGAAATCGGTCACGCATTCGTCCATTTCCATACGGGAAACGCGATAGTCACGACCGGTAACGATACCGAGGAGCTTGCCCTGGGAACGACCGCCCTCCGTGATGGGCATGGTGGTGTGACCGCGCTTTTCCTTCAACGCGATGACATCGGCCAAGGTAGCCGTGGGGGGCAGATTGGAATCACTGCGTACGAAACCCGCCTTATGATCCTTCACCCGGGAAACCATGGCCGCCTGGCTTTCGACGGATTGGGAGCCGAAGATGAAAGATAGCCCGCCCTGCTGTGCAAGCGCGACGGCCATGCCATCATCGGAGACAGCCTGCATGATGGCGGAAACCATGGGAATGGAAAGGGAGATTTCGGGTTCTTCGCCTTCCTGGTATTTGACGAGGGGCGTTTTCAGGCTCACCGTATCAGGCGTACATTCCGAAGATGAATACCCGGGAACAAGCAGATACTCGTTGAAGGTACGTGACGGTTCTTCGAAGTAGTAAGCCATGAAATGCTCCTTTTCAAGTAGAGGTATCATCACCTTGCTTCAGCAAAACAACGTGACTTCCGAGGTGCGGTTCCATCATTATAGACACCACGTGAACCTATCGCCACAGTAAGCCGGCAAAAAAACGCCACATTCACCCATCTAGGAAAACAGAAACGCCCGATATCCCCGATACGCTTCGTAGATGTCGGCTTTTCCGGTGACCTCCCAGGGTGAATGCATGGAAAGGACCGGCACGCCACAATCGATGACGTTCATTCCGTATTTCGCCAGAATATAGGCGATCGTTCCACCGCCACCGGCATTGACGCGACCGATTTCGGCGGTCTGATAGCTCACTTCCGCATCATCCATGATCTTGCGCAGAGCGGCGATATATTCGGCATTCGCGTCGTTGGTTCCCGACTTGCCACGGGCGCCTACATACTTATTGAACACGAGGCCGCGACCGCAATAGGCGGCGTTCTTCGCTTCGAACACCGAAGCATAGGCGGGATCGAAGGCCGCACTGACGTCACTGGAGAGCATGGAAGAGCGAGCCAAACAGCGACGCAGGGCCAGATCGCCCGGGACACCGGCGAGATCGAGCAGTTCGGCGATGGTATTTTCGAAGAATAACGAGGTCATACCCGTTGCCCCCACACTACCGATTTCCTCCTTGTCAACCAACACGCACACGCCGCTACGCTGAAGATCATCGACGGAAAGCTGGGCCATGAGCGAGGTGTAGGCACAGACGCGATCGTCTTGGCCGTATCCGATCACCATGCTGCGATCGAAACCGCATTCACGGGCTCGGCCGGCCGGCACCACTTCGAGTTCGGCGGACAGGAAATCCTCTTCCTCCACACCGTATTTATCATGGAGCAGCATGAGTAGATGGGCTTTCGTCGCTTCCTTGCCGGCCATGACCTTCACCTTCTCCTCGTAGGAGAGGTCCTTCTTTTCTTCGAGCTTGCCACGCTCGTCATCATCAAGAACAAGCGGACGACTGCCGGCCAGAATGTCGAGGTGCTCCCCCTCTATAACGGCACTGGCGGTTTTCTTCATCTGCTCCTCTCCCAAATGAGGCAGCAGATCCGTCACGCAGAATACAGGATCGCCCGGATCATCCCCCACCGACACCTCGATGACGCTTCCGTCCTTCTTGACGATGACCCCCTGCAAGGACAGGGGCAGCGTTACCCACTGATAATTCTTGATACCGCCGTAGTAGTGCGTATCCAGCCACGCGAAATCGTGGGATTCGTAGACGGGATTCTGTTTGATATCGAGACGCGGGGAATCGATATGGGCACCCAAGATGTTGAGCCCCTCCTCGAGCGGACGTGTACCGAGGTGCATGAGGATGACCGCCTTGCCGTAGAGATCGGCCCATATCTTGGCACCCGCCTCGAGGCGAGTGCCTTGTGCGCGGGCTTCGTCGAGAGAGATGTAGCCCGCCTGACGGGCCAATTCGATAGCCCGCTTCGTGCAGGCGCGCTCCGTCTTGCAATCGGATATGAAATCTATATAGTCGCCGCATAATTCTTCGAGTTGAAGCAGCTGCTCTGCGGAGTACCGTTTCCAAGCTATCTCGCGTTCCATGTGCGTTTCCTTTCTTTTTCTCTTATTCTCCATCAGAGTAACGCTTTCTCCTCTTGCATCTCAACCGCTCTTATCGTATGATCTTAATAGAACTGATTATCAATAAGAAAAGGGAGTTGATTTTAATGTCTCAACAGGTCCGCAGTGAAATGCCCTCCGCAGAAAACTCAAGCAACTTCAATGTTGTTGCCGATAGCGCCACCACCGTCGGCTCCACGCTCGACAACCTGAAAGCCGCCGTCACCGGTGAAACGGGTGCAACCACCAAGTATTCCGCCTATGCCGAAATGGCCGAAAAGGCCGGCCTCAAGCAAATCGCCAGCTTGTGGCGTGCAACCGCAGCCGCCGAGTTGATCCATATCGATATGGAATACAAGTTGGTTGCAAAGGATGATCCCTCTTGGGCCAAACCGAGCGCAAGCGCCCCTTCCGAAGCCCCCGTCGATCTGAATCTCATTGATTCGGCAAACGGAGAGATCTACGAAACCTCCGACATGTATCCCGCATTCATCAAGAAGGCCCAGGAAGAGGGCCGCGCCGACGCCGTCCGCGTATTCACCCGTGCGAAGCTCGCCGAAGCCTATCATGCCGAACGTTACCTGCAGGCATACAACAACATCGACAATGCCGATGACGAGAAGTATTACCTCTGCCCCCTTTGCGGTTACATCCACAAGGGCAAGGATTTCGAGAAGTGCCCCATCTGCTTCTGCCCCGCCGACAAGTTCCGCGAGTTTTAAGCCGAACCACTTCATCGCTTCGATCAAAAAAGAGCTCCGCAGTTCAAAGCTGCGGAGCTCTTTTCGTTGGAAAAGGAAAGGGGATAGCGTCAAAGGGGCGCGATACCCTCATCCGATGATCCGATCCGCCCTACCTCAACGGGCAAGCGCGATCTGATCTTCGAGGAACGAACGCATGAGGTCGGAACGACTGACCGTACCCACCAGCTTGCGACCATCGAGCACGGGAACCTTCTTGACCCGCGTGTCGCTGAGCACCTTGCATATTTCCTCGAACGAAGCATCCAGATTCACCGACACGACCTGATGCACGGCAAGGTCCATCACCGGAGTAGCCAACAGTTCGGGGATACGCTCACGCATTCCCTCCTCCTGAAGCATCTGCACCAGTGCCGTCGCCGAAGCGATAGGCGCGTTGGCCTGCCCTCCCGTGAGGTAGCGAATCATGTCACCATCGGAAACGAAACCAACCACTTCACCCCTTCGGCTCACCACGGGAAGACTGCCCGTCTTTCTGCTGATGAGCAGGTGGACCGCTTCGGCCACCGTGGCCTTATCGTCGACGCAGTAGACATCGGAGGCCATGAGGGCCGTCAGGGAGAAATGGGGCTGCTGGGGAGCCGAATCATCACGCGATGCCTTCGCCTCGTAGGTACGCGTGAAAACGAACGCGACCACGGTACCCACCAGCGCCACACCCGCTGCAACCCAGACGGCCGCCGAAAACCCGCGCGCCTGCGACATGACGTCGCTCACACCCGTCGAGATCTGCCCGGCCGCTGTCGAGGAAAGAACGCCCACGAACAGCGCCGGCCCGATGCAGGCGGCTATCTGGATGAACAGATTCATGATGGATACCCCGCTGGCATGTTCGTCACGGGCAAGAGAATTGAGGCCGGCCGTCTGAGAGGGAGAAAACACCAGCCCCACGCCGGCATAGGTCATAACCGAACCCACCACGACGGCGGCGAAGGCGGCCTCATACGACGTTGCCGCAACCACGGCCTGGCCCACGACGATGACGAGAAAGCCGAGCGGCAGCAAGGGCCAAGGACCGCGCTTGTCCATCACGCGCCCGCCGACGATAGCCGTTGCGGCATTGAACAGAATGGGGATCAGCAACAGGGCACCGGCGGCAAATGCGCTCATACCCAATGCCGCTTCAAAATAGAGCATGAGAATAACGCTCATGGAAAACGTGGTCATCATAGCGACGACGGCCAAAACACAACCGAACACGAAATTGCGCTTCGAAAAGGGTGCGAGATTCAAAATGGGATCTTCCAACCTCGTCTGACGCCACACGAAGAAGGCCAGGCACACCCCACCCACCAACACCGCACCCAAAGCGATCAGAGGATCCGCCGTCAATTCGGTCAAACCGTAGACGAGCCCGACCAGACCGAGAGCCGACGCCAGCACGGAGACAACATCCGGTTTCACCCGTTGCGTCTGCGCCACATCACGCATGACGAACAGCGCCGCCACGGCGATGATCACGACCACGCAGGCGGGCGTGACGAATACGAAGCGCCAGCCGAACATCGTGGCGAACAGGCCTGAAACCACCGGTGAGAGCGCAGGGCCGAACGTGATACAGCAACCACCGATGGAAAGGTACGTGCCGAGTTTCTGCTTAGGCGCTACGGCGAGCACCGTAGTCATCATCGTGGGAATGAAGATACCCGTGCCCACCGCCTGAACGAGACGGAACACGAGAAGAACGGCAAAATCAGCCGCAAGGAAACACCCGATCGAGCCGACGATGAGAAATACCGCCCCGGCGATCACCAATTGGCGAAGCCCGAAACGTCGGGAGAGAAACGCCATCACGGATACGACGATAGCCGTGACGATCATATATCCCGTCACCAACCACTGAGCCGTCGTGGATGAGACGGCGTAGGCGTTCATGATGTCGATCAACACGACGTTGATGATGTTTTCGTTGAATGCTGCGATGAAACCCGCCGAATAGAGAACGGCGAGCATGGGAACCATACCTTTTCGCAAGGCGTACCTCGTTTCTAACCTGTGTCGAACAAAAGACCAGAGCCTCATGCTACGCACTGGGAAACGTGTCCTCATGCTTTGCATTGCGGATATCTGCACTTCCGATGGTACGCAAAAGCGAGAAGCCTTCGTAAGCGCACCGCCGGGGAAATCACGTTCTCTCCATGAACCCGTTCATCAGGGCTTACCGAGAAACCACCACGTTTCACACGCCGATGACTCCGCGATACCACCCGGCGCATCATCTACGCATGCGCCGCTTATCGGAAAGCACCTGAAAACGCTCTTCGAGGCGCGTCACCGACCCAGATATTCGGTTCTGAGACGCACCATCGTGCCGTCGGATTCCATCTGGGAAAGCGCATCGTTGATGGCGGCTTGAAGTTCGATATTCTTCTTGTTCAGCGCGATACCATAGGTTTCGCATGAAGCCACCCATTCGAGTATCGTGCAGTCGGCGTAGTCGCCGGCGAGCATCTTCTGGGCATACGGCAGATCGATCACCACCGCTTCGACGCTGCCGGCGCGCAACGCCGCGAAACATGCACGCGGGTCATCGAATTCGACAACGGTTCCGGACATCTTGTCCCGCACGTAATCGACCCCGGTGGTGGCGTGACGTGCAGCCACCGGTTTGCCCTTCAAGTCGGCAACACTCACATACGCGCCGCCACGGGTGACCACGGCGAGATCGGCGATATAGTACAGATCCGAAAAAGCCACCTGTTCGGAGCGCTTCGCGGTGATGGTGATGGAGGAAACCCCCACATCGTAGGTGCCCCCTTCGGAAATGGAGGAAAGAATGCCGTCGAAGGGCACCTTCTGTACCGAACAGGCAAGACCCAACCTGTTCGCCACCTCCTGTATCATGGCTATGCTGAACCCGGTGGGAGTTTCACCATCGAGATATTCGAAGGGCGGATAATCGAGAGACGAGGCCACCGTCAACACGCCATCTTGGGCCAGATCGTACTGTGGAGTCTTGGAAGCATTCGAAGCGGACGAGCATCCCGTCAGCGCAACGGCGATCAGCGCGAAAACCAACGCCAGCGAAACCATTCCCGTGGTTTTTCCCAATCTCATGACAACCCTTCTCGATGAACGCAACCGACACGCCTAGTCTTCCTGGACGGCAACCGGCTTGGTCGCCTTGACCATATCGTCGGCGGATTCCAGCAGAAGATCGTTTTCCTTGATCCATCCTATCCTGCGCAGAATCAGTCCGAAGACGTAACTCAGAATAGCGGGCAGGACAAAGCAGATCAACACAAGCCCGATCCAGTCGAATGCGGTGATGGCGCTCATGGTGCCCGCCGCGACGTCCGACACCCAACCGGTATATACGCCGATGGGGCCGACGAGACCGCATGTTCCCATACCCGAGGAAATGGCCGCACCGTTCATCTTCAGCTGGAACAAACACGTTGCGATGGGGCCGGTGATCATAGAGGCGAGTGTCGGTGGAATCCAGATACGGGGATTGCGCACGATATTGCCCATCTGCAACATCGACGTGCCGATGCCTTGGGAGATGAGGCCACCCCAGCGGTTCTCCTTGAAGCTCATGACCGCGAAACCGACCATCTGGGCGCAGCATCCCGCAACGGCGGCGCCACCGGCAAGACCGGTCAGACCCAACGCCGCACAGATGGCGGCCGAGGATATGGGAAGGGTGAGCGCGATACCCACCAGGGCCGAAACGATGATACCCATGAAGAAGGGTTGCAGTTCGGTCGCCCACATGATGAGACTACCGACCCACGTGGCACCGGCACCGATGGCGGGCGCACAGGCATACGACACCAGACACCCCACCAAAATGGTTACCAGTGGCGTCACCAGAATGTCGATCTTGGTTTCGTTGGCCACCATTTTCCCGCATTCGGCAGCGATGACCGCAACCACTAAAACAGCAAGGGGGCCACCCGCGCCACCGAGTGCGTTGGCGGCGTATCCGACCGCCACCAAAGAAAACAACACCAACGCCGGCGCCTTCAAGGCGAACCCGATGGCAACGGCCATCGCCGGCCCCGCTGCGCTCTTGGCGAAATCACCGATATCGACGAGCAGCGGAAGGCCACATTGCTGCCCTATCGTGGAGAGGATCGTACCCATCAGAAGCGATGCGAACAGGCCTTGTGCCATAGCCCCCAACGCGTCGATCAGATAACGCTGTACGGATATTTCGATATCCTTACGTTTGAAAAACCCTTTCACTGCACCCATGGAAACAACCCTGAAACCTTTCGCCCCTACTGCTTCTTATATCGTCAACCACTATGAAAAGTGCCCGCGACTTCACGCAGGCACCGATTCACTTTCATCCTGCAGGACAACGGATGCGAATACACGGATACACGAACACGTACCCCGCAACCGAACAAGCGATCACACCCCAGGCACCCGGCCTATCCGGGTCCCCCGCAGAAGTCGCTCTACGCCCGTGCATCGTCCTTCGCGTCTGCTTGCTCGAGGGAATCGAGCACGGAAAACGCCGCTTCGTATCCGTTCGCCCCGTAGTTGAGCGCCTTGGACACGCGGGCGATCGTCGTCGCCGAAGCACCCGTCGTCTGCTCGATCACCGCATAAGATTTACCTTCGCGCAACAATCGTGCCACATCCAAACGCTGGGACGTGTCCTTTATCTCCCTCACGGTGAATAAATCCTCCAGAAGGGCGAAAATCTTGTCCGTATCGTCCAATCCGGCAAAAACCCTGAGAAGATCTTCCACTTCCCGCGTACGCAAATCAGCCATGTTATTTTCCTAACCGCATGAGTCCGTACTCGATCGAATCGACGAGCGCATTCCACGAAGCCTCGATGATGTTTTCCGAAACACCGATGGTGCCCCACGTATCCTGTCCGTCGGACGATACGATCATGACGCGTGTCACCGCGCCGGTGCCCACGTTTTCATCGAGGATGCGCACCTTGAAGTCGGTCAGCTCTATACCTTCAAGCGCAGGATAGGCGTCGGCCAGAGCAAGACGCAGCGCGCTGTCCAAGGCACCGACGGGACCCGTCCCCTCGCCTGTTGCCACATAGCGCTTGTCGGCCACGTGAACCTTGATGGTCGCTTCGCTTTTCGCATCTTTCGCCCAGGCGTTCGTGTCTTCCTTGTCGTCGACGATGACGCGGAAACTCTCCAGCGCGAAATGGGGCTCGAACGTTCCCATGTGCGAATGGAGCAGGATGGCCAGCGAACCGTCGGCCACCTCATAGGAAAACCCGGCGTTTTCCCGATCTTTGATGTCGTCGAGAATCTTCTGGGTGAGCTGACCCTTGTCGGACAGGTCGAACCCGAGAGACCCCGCCTTGGCGACAAGCGACGCCTTGCCCGCCAATTCGCTGACGAGCACGCGTGTGCTGTTGCCCACGTTTTCGGGGTCAGTGTGCTCATAGGCTTGGGGGAAACGTGCGATGGCGCTGGCGTGCAGGCCGCCTTTGTGGGCGAATGCCGAAGCACCCGTGTAGGGGTGATGCGTAGAGTGTGCCATGTTGCAGGTTTCGGCCACGAAAAGCGCCACGCTGGTAAGCTGTCTGAGGCGTTGCGGCCCCACCGTGGTCTTGCCCATCTTCAGCTCCAAATCGGCGATGGCGGTGAGGATGTCACAGTTGCCCACCCGTTCGCCGTAGCCGTTGACCGTGCCCTGGATTTGCGTGCATCCCGCGCGAACCGCCGCAAGCGTGTTGGCCACCGCGCAACCCGAATCGTTATGGCAGTGAACGCCGAAGCGCTGGTTGGGAAAGCGCTCAACCACCGTGCGGGTGATTTCCTCCACCTCGAAGGGCAGAGCACCACCGTTCGTTTCGCACAGATCGATGGAATCGGCCCCGGCGGCAACCGCCGCCTCGATGACCTGCAGGGAATAGGCGGGATTCGCCTTGTAGCCGTCATAGAAATGTTCGGCATCGAACACGACGGAAACCCCGTGCTCCTTCAGGTAGGCGATGGATTCACCCACCATGCGCAGATTCTCCTCGAGGGTGGTCACCAACGCGCGTTCGACCTGGGCATCCCAGCTCTTCCCCACCACGGTAACCACCTGGGCGCCGGAAGCAAGCAGGTCGGCCAGCCCCGAGTCGTCGGCGGGTGCCACCCCCTTCTTGCAAGTGGACCCGAACGAGACGATCTTGGCGTTTTCGAGATTCATAGAAGTAGCCTGTTGGAAGAAGGCGATATCCTTGGGATTGGAGGCGGGATAGCCACCTTCGATGTAATCCACGCCGAATTCGTCCAAACGTTTGACGATGCGCAACTTGTCCTCGAGCGACAAGGTGATACCTTCGCTCTGTTCGCCGTCACGCAGCGTCGTATCGTATATATAGACCTTGTCTTCCATGAAAGCCCTCTTTCTTTCGGTGGCCCCTGTGATCGCGAAACTATTTACGTGGATAGAGAAAGGGAGCCCTGAAAATCAAGGCTCCCCCAACCGCACCCATGCGCCCGTGCGCCATGCGTGCGGTGCATTAAATTCGCGTGATCCATTCTTCGTATTCGGGCACCTTGCCGTAGGCCACATCGAAGTAGCGCTTCTGCAGCTCCATGGTGATGGGGCCGGGCTTGCCGACGGGACGGCTGTCGACGCTGGCGACCGGTGTCAGTTCAGCCGCGGAACCGGTCATGAACATCTCATCGGCGATATACAGGTCTGAGCGGGTAAGGCTTTCCTCGATGGCGAGGATGTCCATGTCGACCGCAAGGGTGAGCACCGTATCGCGCGTGATGCCTTCGAGCAGGCCATCGGACAGCGGCGGCGTGGACAGAATGCCGTTGCGCACGACGAAAAGATTCTCGCCCGTGCCTTCGCACACATAGCCCGCTTCGTTGAGCATGATGGCTTCCGCATAGCCGTTGTGTTTCGCTTCCAGTTTGGCAAAAATGGAATTGAGGTATGACGCGGAAGATTTGACCGCAGGCGGAATGGCATTGAAAGAACGCTGGCGCCAGGAAGACACACCCACGTCAACACCGTTTTCCAACGCTTCGTCCCCCAGGTAGGCATCCCAGGGCCACGCCGCAATGATGACGTCGACGGGAGCACCCGTGGGATCGACACCCATCTGACCATACCCGTAGTAGGCCAGAGGACGGATGTAGCAGGATTTGAGGTTGTTCTTTTCAATGAGGTCGATCGTGGCCTGGCACAGTTCCTCGACCGAGTAGGGAATGTCCATCATGGCGATTTTCGCACTGCGATGGAGGCGTTCCATATGATCTTGCAAGCGGAAGATGACAGCTTCATCGGTGTCGGTGTTGTGATAGCAACGGATACCCTCGAATACACCGGATCCGTAGTGCAGGGCGTGGGACAGAACATGCGTCGTCGCCTGTTCCCAAGGCACCGCTTCCCCGTTTTTCCAGATGTAATCCACCGGTTGAAGATCTGCCATTGTTCTTCCTTTCATGCCAAGAGAAATGCTCGAAATTCAGCGTGATGCTGAGCAGTTGATCCATTGTACTCCATTTGGCTGGAGTAGGGAACGAGTGCACCGAAGATACGCACGAAGAAGATTGGGGGGGTGCGGGGGCCTGGATGGCTTTGAATCATGACGGCAAGATCACAAATGAACAGATCTTTTCTTTCCAACTTCTTTCAAATTTCCATCAGGTGCACGTCGTAGACTCACTATTCGAAGAGTCGCAAGGCAATAGTGACAGTATGTAATAATTATTATTCGATAAACATTACACTCTGTTATAATTTATGAATGCAGAGGAGGACATCGCCAATGCCCATGAACAGACGAACCGCCATACAGCTCATCCGAAAACAGGGCGGCAAATTCGTTGGCCATGGGGCGAATCACGATGAATTCGAAATGCCTTGGGGCACGAAAATCCAAGTTCCCCGTCACAAGAGAGATTTTTCGATAGGCGTTGAGAAGGACATCATCAAAAAGGCAACGAAAACCACCGAGAGCTGATGTCCCCCGATCACTCCCAAAAGGAAAGGAACGGCTATGAAACGCTATCTTTATCAGGCAATCCTGAAAAAGAACGAGCAGGGTGGCTACGATGCCTTCATACCTGAATTCGATATGATTACCCAAGGAGACAATTTAGAAGATGCCGCTTTCATGGCTCAAGATGTTCTTGCACTTCATATTTCCGGGCTTCTGAAATCGGGTGTCGATGTCAAGCAGGTCGGATCCCTTGGCTACCCTTGTCCGAATGACTCCCTATCGTTGGCAATAGTAACCCTGGCGGAAGTCGACGATCTGCTCGACGAAACGATGACCGTTGCCGAAGCCGCCGAGACGCTGGACGTTTCCCGTACCCGTATTTACGCCTTGATCGACGAAGGAATCATCGGGTCACGAAAAGAAGGAAACATGCGCCTTGTGTCGGCTGAAGATGTAATATCCCTTTTCAACGCACCAAGGCGCAAAGCCGGCCGGCCGCGCAAGAGGGCTTTGGTCTAGTGCTTTTCCAACTTCTTTCAAATTCCTATCAGATATACGTCGTAGACTCGCTATTCGAGGGAATCGCAAGGCAATAGTGACTCCGCGTGGCGCCCAACCTTCACACTCCTTCACCGTATTACCTATTCGCAAAACTATATAACAGTTATATAATATAAACACCGGTGCGGGGAAAGGAGCACGACCGATGCCCCTAACGCCTAGACAGGCCGCAAGATTGGTACTTGATAACGGTGGCACCTTCTTGAGACACGGATCGCGACATGATCTTTACAAGTCAAAAGACGGAACGATCATCCCGATACCAAGGCACCCAAAGGATTTAAGCTCCGGGGTCGAAAAAGATATCCGCGAGAAGTTGGGGCTTCGATGAATCCCCCGCCGATCAGCTTCGGATAGGAGTGCTCATGAAATACTTATACGAAACGATTCTCACGCCCAACGAACAGGGCGGCTACGATGTGTTCATTCCCGACTTCGATGTCGTTACGCAAGGTGAAGATATCAAGGATGCCGTCGATTCCGCCGCCGACCTACTCTATACCCTTATTCCTGCGCTCTTATCCGAAGGCGACACTTTACCGGACGCATCCTTCGAGCATGAAATCGAAGACGGTTCCATGGCTATGGGCGTCATGGTCGTGTGTGATGAAAATACGCCCGAAGAAGAATACATGAGCGTGCAGAATGCTGCCGACATCATAGGGGTGTCCAAGCCACGTGTATATGCCATGGTTCGCGACGGCGTACTGGATTCATCCAAAGTCGGTTCATCCGTGCTGGTTGCAACATCAAGCGTGCGCGATAGGGCAAACGGAAAACACCCTGTCGGCCGGCCACGCAAAAGGACCTTGGTCTAGTGGTCTGAAGGCGCTTGAAGGGCGGCGCGCGACACCGGAGCTGCCGCATCTTTTACTTGCCTGGGCTATGCCCGGCGCGCGCCGCCCTTGGGATCCAATCGATCTACAAAACGGTCAGTTTCACCTGAATCAGATTCATCAGACCCAAGCCACCCGATTGCATAGCGGCGCGGTCACCACGCGCATATTCGTTGTCGCAAGCAAGCCAGTCGGCCCACGCCTGTGCGTAGCAGTCCATCTCCTCTATGGAATCGAGGGAAACGGCGCCGGATTCGCTCAGCAGATCGCGCCACCAGGCAATGGTGCGGATGTAGGCCATCTGCTCGGACGTCCATGATGCCGAAAACACGTTCATCATATCGTCATCAAGCGGTCGCACCAGCCCAGGGAAAGACAGCAGTATGGTCCCGCCCGGCTTCACGTAGCCGGCAATGGCGTCGATCACGCCTTTTTCACGACCGAAATAGTGATACGAGTCCAAGCTGAACAGCGCGTCGAAGAAGTTCGGCTGAAAGGGCAATACGGGGGCGTCGGCCTGTATGGCCTTGATACGGCTACCGAAATCGAAGGCGTCGAAACGCGCACGGTTTTCCTCTGGCGTGTTCCAGGAATCGACGGCATAGATGGTACCGGGGTATGCTTGCGCGGCAAGCAAGGACGACAATCCTGCCCCGCAACCTAAATCACAGATGAGCGCGTCAGTGCTCGTCGGCAAGATACCGCCGCACAACTCGTCAAACATGAGGGCAACATTGGGCCCCATCAAATTGTCTTGAATGAAATCTTTGGAAAGGGTATTCATGGTATTTGTTCTCCTAATAGTTGGAAAAGAGCGCATTCCACCTGCAATGCCTACGCGCATCGCAGCGTGCTTTTCGCATGAAGCAAAGAAGCTAGAGAACAATGACCAAAAAGACATCCCCTTAAAGGATCGAATCGAATACGATGCCAGCATAGCACCGCCACGACATTCCCCGCAATACCGCAAATGAACTCGTTTTTCTCGAAAACGTGCGATTTATGTTTAATTCCGAAAAAGCAACTTCGAATTCCCCGGCATCACGTCCCCACGGCACGTTGCCGGGCAAGACGGGGCGGATCGAGGCTCGTTCCAATCTTCCGATCTCTCCTGTGACATATAACAACATTCGAGCATCGACCAAGGAATACTTTGTCGTATGCGAGCTCCTGCCTTATTACGCAAGCGCCCGTCCGTCCCAGAATCGATTATTGTCTTTGCCTGGTCGGACGCATCACGAAGAACTTCTTCGCCAACTCCTGATGCCTCCGCAATCCACAGGAGAAGCTCTGGACATTTCAGGCTGTTATATCTCGCACTGGCCAGATCGTCTAAAGAATAGCTTCCTTCGGCTAAAGAACGCTCGATCAAAGACTCAAAGAAATGCCACTTTTGAGAAGGCGCGTCATGGGTGGGATCCACCACAAGACCGCATGCTCTTGCGTATTGGATGTACCCGCCCTTTTCTTGCTGGTAGTTCAGAACAAACTCTAGCGTGACTGGATAACTTTCCTTCGACACGGCAAGCACCTTTATCTATTGCTCAAGAGTGAATGCGTCCGCTAAAAGTCCGTCACTGAAACCAACTACCACCCAAGCTGTATGTTCGATAGGTTTTCACCTAGTGACGGAAAAGACCCTTGAATTTTGGGGTCTCTTCAGCCACGCCATAGAGACGAATCCGCTCAAACACCGACTTTAGATCGCATTCCTGCATTCGCTCAATTTCGTAGCCATGCCTCTCGAGAATGATGGGTCTAAGCATTTCGAGTTCATCATCGTCGATCTGGTTGTCCTCGAGCATCTTCCCATACATCTTGTAGTAACGGATTTCGTCAGCATCCATCTTTTTGCCAGCCGAAACACAATCCAGTAATAAAAAACTTC
This sequence comes from uncultured bacterium, assembly GCA_905214325.1. GTDB lineage: Bacteria > Actinomycetota > Coriobacteriia > Coriobacteriales > Eggerthellaceae > Anaerotardibacter. Next base: position 4,254 of record CAJMLT010000005.1, on the reverse strand, counting down.
TGAAAGAGAGGTCCTTATCGGAAGCAACTACAGCGTTATAGACATATCGTTCGTAACCAACGGTTTTACATCCATATTTTCAAGCGATAATCCATGGTTTTATCCTTTTACAAGAGCCTAAGTATCTTCGCCAATATGTTAGAATTGGCGAAGATACTTAGCAGTTGGCGAAATAGGTATAGCCATGTTTGACTACAACAAAAGACCCGAAGAACTCATGACGCCTGACATTATGAGGCTGGTTTTATCGATACACGAACATCGCGGTAAGCAGGAACTGTATCGGGCGACAACACCCGCCATTCTCGATAGGCTCTGCGAAGTCGCAACCATTCAGAGCACGGCCGCGTCGAATAGAATCGAGAACATCAAAACGTCCGACAAACGCTTGCGCGACATCCTCGCCGAAAAAGTGAAACCGAAAAACAGGGACGAACGCGAGATCGCGGGATATCGATACGTCCTCGATATGATCCACACGCAATACGAGCACATCCCCGTCACACCGAATGTAATACTCCAACTACACCGAGACCTCTATAGACAGGTTGATTCGGCTTTTTCCGGGAACTGGAAGGACAGCGACAACCAGATTCAGGAACGACTGCCCGACGGGACCATGGCCGTAAGGTTCCAGCCCACCAGCGCAGCGGGAACTCCTGCCGCCGTCGAAGCTCTCTGCGCCGAATACAATAAAGCCATCGAACGGGGTGAGAACGACCCTCTTATCCTTTCCGCCATGTTCGTTTTCGACTTCGTAAGCATCCATCCCTTCAACGATGGCAACGGACGCATGAGCAGATTGCTTACCTTGCTTCTGCTTTACAAGAGTAACTACCTTATCGGGAAATACGTTTCCATCGAACATGAGATAGAAAAAACCAAAGACACTTATTACGAGGCACTTGAGGCGAGCTCATCGGGTTGGCACGAAGAAGCAAACGACTACCTGCCGTTCGTGAGCTACCTTCTTGGGGTTGTGCTTACCTGCTATAAAACGCTTGATATGCGCATGGAAGTTATCGACACATTGAACCCGGAGAGATTGATCAGACACTTCTTTGAAACTCATCTTGGTGCCGTATCGAAGCGCGAAATCACCGATGCCTACCCCACGGTCAGCACGCGCACAACGGAGCGAGTGCTGAAGAAGCTGCAGGACGAAGGATTCATCGAAAAGACCGGCGCGGCGCGTGCAACGCGCTACAGGCGCATTGGGTAGCACGTCAACGAAAGCCATCTTGTCAAGCCCCAGGTACCTTCGCCAATCAAGCATTACTCGCAAAGATACCTTGAGACCCATCGGTGAGAAAATCCCTCTAAAACACCTGTTAAATAAATAATTCGCTCAATACTATTGACCTTTCCCCAGGGGCAAGCCTTACGATTCTCCTTGAAAGGAGATACGGCCATGAAATCACCGAACGAGGTTTGTAGGATTGTCGGCATTACGCCAAAAGCCTTGCGCGGGTACGTGAGCGAAGGCGTGGTAGCACCAACGGAAATTCTGGAAAACGGTTATCAGCTCTATGACGATGACGCCATCCGACAGGTAATCCTTGCAAAGGTATTCCAAGACGGTGGCTATACGCGAAAGGAAACGAAGGCCATCTTCGAATCCGAAACAACAAAGCTCGATGAGGAATACGACAAATTAATCGTGATCCTCCGCGAAAAACAGAAAAGGATCGATGGTCAGATCAGAACCGTGCGGCTATTGAAACTAGAATCACGCTTATCCGAGTCCGCAAAGAACGCTTTAGACAGCATCAAGCCCGTTGACACCTATCGAGATCTCAATTTCAAAAGTTGTCTCGATGGCCTTACGGACAGGCTATCCGAACTTGCCGGCGAAATAGATTCATACGATTTAGATGCATACCTTTTATTTTGGTACAGCATTGTTGTAATCGGTATAGAACTACAGAACAACAGCGATGAAAATCGCCTATTCGATGCCGCGGAAGAAGCCTACGGAAACTTCTGCCTTCTCATGGATCACCTTGATGGATTCAGCGGGACCTTCGCCGACCTCGACAACGACAAAAAGGTCGAACTGTTCTGTCGCTTTATCGATCGCCACCTCCTTGACGCCGACTCAACAGAATGTCTAGGCGATGAAATCGAGCGGGTTTGTGGTGAGGGCATCTTAAAAGGGATTGCTAAAACAACCACTTCCTGGAGTGAAGCCGTAAAAATCAATTAGCCGAAAGAGGAAGAAATGCACACAAACGATAATGCGGTTGGAAACCACTCGACCAAAGAAAAATCGGGCGTCAAGAAAATGGCTTCAAAAATAGCCGACACCCTTGGACGCATTCCGAGCCCAGCGGCGATACCCGATGCGGCAACCTACTTCTACATCAAAGAGATAAAGAAGTGGATGGAGTGTCCTGCTTGCGGAGCCAACCTGTTGTTCGATGAAGAAACGCAAAGCTGGACATGCGAAGACTGTAACTTCGTTTTACCCGAAGACGAATTCCTCAATGGGTATGTTTTCTGGTTTTGTGACCATTGCGACGAATTCCTGAACACGCAAGAAGGCTTCGACAGCAACGAGGGGATTTGGAAATGCACCGAGTGCGGCCACGCCAACGATGTAACCGATGCCAACCTAAAGGGAACGTGTATGGAATGCGGCGAACTCCTCGATGACCCAAACGCCACCCTTTGTAAAGAATGCGAGACCGAGCGTCTGGAGAAGATGGCTATAGCCCTTGAAAAGGCTTCTCAAGATATCAAATCGCTGAAAAGCTAGGCTGACCATCGGCATCAATTGAAGTAAACGCAACTTAGCGTCAATCAACACAAACGAAGAGCACGTTTTAAAACCCGGCACGCCAGGGCTTGGATTCGTGCATGCAAATAAGCTTTGAGAAAGGGGCTACAGATGACAGAAGAGAAGAACGAAGGGGTTACGGGAATTGCAGCAACGACGGAAGCCACCAAACCGAAATCGAAGAAGAAGCTGATTGTCGGCATCGTAGCGGGTGTCGTCTTAGTGGCCGCAGCCATTGCCATCCTATTCGCCACGCACGTGCTATGCATCCATGAATGGCAAGACGCCACCTGTACCGAGCCGCAAATCTGCGGCATATGCGAGCGCACCCAAGGCGAACCGCTTGGCCACGAAGTAACGAAGTGGACCATAACCAAGGAGCCCACCTGCGCGGCAACGGGCATCCGCACGGGTAATTGCGAGCGATGCGGAAAACAGCAAAGCGAGCAGATGGACATAGTCCCCCATAGCGAAGGAGACTGGGAAGTCACCAAAGCTTGGACGCTCAACAGCGCAGGCGGTGTCGATGCCGGCGAACAAGCGAAGAAGTGCACCTTCTGCAAAACCGTGCTCAAAACCGAGGTACTGAAGCCGGAATTGACCACAGCGGAAGAAGGGGCGTGCAAGCTTGCCATGCAGATGCTGTTTGGGACCACGGGGATGTCGCGTGATTTCCTTATCCAACAGTTGGAAAGCCAAGGCTTCACCACGGCTGAAACCATGCTGGCGGTAGATCATTGTGGAGCCGACTGGAACGCCGAAGCCGTAAAGTCCGCAAAGTTTTACCTGCAAACATCCGGCGGATCGAGGCAACAGGTGATGCAGTGGCTCAGCATCAGCCATTTCACCGAAGAGCAATCGAACTACGCCTGCGACCAAGTGGGACTATAAAGAACCGTTGAGCAGGGAATACCCCCCCCCCAGAGCGTGAAAGATAATTGCAGTTCAACGGCGATATACTGGATTGACGATTGAGAACAACAAGGAGAAATATGGAAGAGAATAAGAATCGCTCCACAGAGGGTGCCCAGCCCTCACAACGTTCTGAAACCCAATTCAATAATGTTCAATATAAAAAAGCCGAAAAGAAGATTAGGCGACGATCCTTTCTAGGGAAGATACCTGCCTTCTGCATGGGCCTAATCGTCGGGGGTGTTCTCGTCTTTGGCTTAATGGTTTCAACTATCGGGTTTTCGGCGCTTTTTCACAGCATGGGAAACTCCGAAGAAATCAATGTCATCGAACTCGAAAAGACAATAGAGGCAAGCAGCGATCTGACTATCACAAAAGTCCATTATGCAGGCCTTGTATTTGACAAGGATTCGAAAAGCATCCCCACTCCTTTAGGCGATGCACCCCTTCCCCTCACGGAAAGCTCTGTTTTGGTTGCTTATAAAGGTACTATCGGCCTCGGATTTGAGGTTTCAGCAATTAGTCCGACAGTGGATCCCGAAACGAAAACTATCACGATCGCC
>CAJMLT010000004.1 GCA_905214325.1 uncultured bacterium | reverse complement strand
CGACATATTCCCGATGGCCGACTCCACGCTGCTCAACCTCGTGGGTGGAGATACGGGAGAACCCCTTGTCCCCGATGAGCCCGATGCGACTACCTACTTCGAACTGTCCGCCGACAAGACGACCCTTCTGTCCGTGAAGGCCGAAGCCACCGGCGCCATCTCCGTCCCCTACGGTGTCACCACCGTAGCCACCGGAGCCTTCGATGCCTGTCCCAACGTGACCAAGGTCACCTTCCCCTCCACACTCACCACCCTCCAAGACGATTCGCTCTCGGGCTTTGCCGGTAGCGATGTCGTATTCCAAGGCACCACTCCTCCCGATCTCGGTGATGGTGCGGCTGCCTTCGGGGATCCGATGAGTCTGTCGTTGGGGATGGCTGAATGGACGGCCACCGTCACCGTTGCCGATACGGCTCTCACCGATTACCAAAACGCCTGGGATCTGGCCTTATCCGACATATTCCCGATGGCCGACTCCACGCTGCTCAACCTCGTGGGTGGAGATACGAATCTTGCCGCACGGAGTGGTCAGGATGAACAAAGCCTTCAGCCCAGTGCCCTTCGAGACGATGATTCTTCCTTTCCCGATCGGATCGCTCAGGACGAACCTGCTGCCACTCCTGATTCCTCTCTCATCATTTCAGACGAACCGGCGGCAACCGATGAGCCTTTTGATGATAGGGGAGTCATACCTTCTCGGGAGACCCAAGGCATTTCCGAGAGGGAGTCGGATGACGATGGCGGCGGCGGTGCCGATCGATCTACTTCGTTGGTCGACTGAGCGGACATTGTGGGCGCGCGATGGATAAGGGCGGGACGATCAACATGAATGGGGAACCTATCAGCGGCGATTTCTCGTTCGTGCAATCGCTCGAGGAAGCGAATATTGCCCTCGGTAACCTCATTGGCGTCATGCCCGGTGGTGTGGTGATCTACCGTTTGGGAAAGACCATCTCGGTCGATTACTTCAGCGATGATATTCCCGCTTTGTCGGGCCATTCATCCGAGGAGTATTCGGCTATCTGCGCCGAAAATCCCATCGATGCCTTCGTCTACGACGATGACAAACCGGCTCTCGTTCGTCAGGTCGATGAGGCTTACGCGACCCACGCTCCCATCGATTCGATGTATCGTCTCGTGCATAAAGACGGATCTCTTTCGTGGATACAGCTGAGCGCGAAGCTTATCCGTGAGGAGCAAGGTGATCTGATCTATTGTGCGGTGTTCACGCCACCTTCGGTGGAGTTTGACCTCTATCGCAACGTGATCGAAACGACGACGACGGCCATTCTGGTTGCCGAGCAGAAGACATCGAAGGTGATCTACGCCAACGGAGCATGGCGCCGTTTGCAGAGTGTTCCCGATGGGGTCGAGATCATCGGTACTTCGCCGGCCAACCTATCATATTCGAGTCGGAGAATCGTGCAGGAGGATGATATCGCCGCCTTCACCGCAGACGATTTCACGACTTTGTATCGGGTGCGACCCGATGGCAGCCGTTTGACCGTCAAAGGTAAGCTGATGAATTGGAGTGGTCTTCCGGCCTATATCCTCTACGTGACCGATGTCACCGGTGAATACGAAGCGCAGATGGCGCTCTATCGTTCGGTAACCAGAGGCTCTCTCACCAGCGCAAGCCTCAATCTTACCCGAAACCAGGTCTTGGAAACGCGGGCGGGGGAGGAGACGACGATCACTCCCTTGCGGGTCGCTACGGTCGATGAACTGTTCGCCGAGACGGCGGATCTGACGCTTACCGAACAGGATCGCATCGACTTCACCACCGTTTTCGATCGGGAGAAGATGATCGAGTCCTTCCATCGGGGCACGGCGCATGGGCAGATCCGCTATCGCATCACCAGCTATGAAGGATGGTTGGAATTGTCTTACGACATGATCTCCAATCCTGGCACCGGCGACATAGAGGCCTTTCTCCATGCGCGTGATGTCACCGATGAAATGCGTGCCGAATTGATGGTGCATACGCTCACGGCGGTCGATTACGAAAACATCTTCACGTTCAACGCCCAGACAGGTGCTCCCGACACCGGTTCTCTTTCCCATCAATTCGAGGGGGTCGAACAGGCTCAAGATCGTGTTGGAGATTATCAGGAAGGGGTGCTGGCCTTCATCCGCGAGTGTTGTGCGGATGAAGACATCGAGCGCGTTCTTCGGGAAAACACCTTCGAAGTCATATTGGAGGATCTTAAGACGAAGCAGGTGCATCTGTCCCATTATTCAATCATCCAAGACGGGCAGGTGCGGCAGAAACGAGCCCTGTATACGTATTTATCACACGATACCTCGACGATTCTCTGTGCCGTGCAGGATGTGACGGAGCAATGGCAGACCGAAGTGGCTCAGCAGAATGCTTTGCGGGCGGCGCTCAAAGCCGCCAAGGCCGCAAGTGAGGCGAAGTCCACCTTCCTTTCCAATATGAGCCACGAGATCCGCACGCCCATGAATGCCATCACCGGTATGACGAAGCTTGCCGAGGAGGTGGAGGGCAATCCCGAGGAAACGAAAGGGTATCTGCACGCGATCGATGAATCGAGTCATTATCTGCTCGGTGTGGTCAACGACGTGCTGGATATGAGTCGCATCGAAAGTGGAAAATTCGAATTGCATCTCGAATGGGCCAGCCCGAAGGATATCTTTTGGACGTGTGTCAACATGGTCGCTTCCGTGATGAGGGAGAAGAACATCACATTCATCTATCCCGATGTCGAAATCGATGATGATCTGGAGATTCTGGTCGATTCCCTACGGGTGAAGCAGGTCCTGATGAACATCTTGAACAACGCGATCAAGTTCACACCTGAGGGAGGACGGATCGAGCTGAGCATCGAAAACGTCAGTCGGGATGGACATCATGCCGTCGATTCGTTCACGATAAGCGACACGGGATGCGGTATGAGTAAGGAGTTTCTCCAGCGCATCTTCCAGCCTTTCGAACAGGAGCGCGATCCCCATTCGGATATGACACCGGGTACGGGCTTGGGGCTTGCATTGGTCAAACGCATCAGCGAAGCCATGGGAGGTGAGGTGAGTGTGATAAGCGAGCTGGGGAAGGGGTCGTCATTCACGTTCACTTCGCCGTATGAGTATCGCTACGCCAAGAACCTTTCCCACACATCCGACGATTCCGAAGCGTCCTATGATCTTTCGGGGAGGAACATCCTGCTCGTGGAAGATCATGCGCTCAATCGCATGATAGCCACCACGTTATTGGAGCGGGAAGGCGTGAATGTCGATCAGGCGGAAAACGGTAGGCAGGCGGTGGATATGTTCATGGCGTCCCCCGAGGGTCTCTATGACGCCGTGCTCATGGATATCCGTATGCCCGTTATGGACGGCCTCGAGGCGACGCGTGTCATCCGTGCATGTGATAGAGATGATGCCTCGAATGTACCCATCGTGGCGATGAGCGCCAATGCCTTCGATGAGGATGTGCAGAAGTCCTTGAATGCGGGAATGAACCGTCATCTGAGCAAGCCGATCGATACCCGCATGCTCTATCGGGTCCTTGGCCGCTTGATGCGTGGATGCGCGGAGCAGGCGTGTTGATGAGGCATCTCTTTCGCTTCGACTTAAGTTTTTCTTGAGGTACACAAGCGGGGTTTGCCGAAGGGGATGATGGGAATCGAAGTGATTTAAGAGTATCATTGTGGTATGCAAATGGTGCGTTAGCGATCCGGATGGTCATAAGGCGTTTCTCCTTATGACTCCGCTTTTCGGAGTCGGTTTTCGACGCGCTGGGGCTTTCGGGAGCCGATAGTAATGGGGTAGTCATCGTATTCGCCCGCTCCCATCTTCGATAGATGATATAGGGGAGGGGATTCGGATGGACCGAAAGCTCGAACGCTTACGCGATTGGGGTTGCGATGTCGATGGTGCCCTCGAGCGCATGCTCGATGATGAGGAATTCTATCTCGAGTGCCTTTCGATGCTTATGGAAGACGAAGGTTTCGACGCTCTGAGTGCTGCTTTGGAGTAGGGGGACGCGTCCACCGCCTTCGATCGTGCCCATGCGCTGAAGGGCGTCTTGGCCAATCTCGGTTTGACCCCTCTGTTCGAACAAGTGGAGAAAATCGTCGAGCCTCTCCGTGCTGGGATTATGGATGGTCTGCTTTCCGAAAACCGCACGCTTCAGGATATGAAAGTCTACCTGTTCGGCATATTGACCGATGAATGCGTTTCGGAGGAGCCGTGTTCTTAGAAGTTCTTCCGACATACGAAGGCCGGGCTGTGCGATGAAGACCCAAAGACGGTTCCTCTATATTCTGCTCCTGCTTCTGATTACATTCGTAGTGGTCTGCCTCGTCATGTTCCAAAACAGCAAGAACCTGATCAACGAGGGGTATCTGGCTTCCGAAGGGAGTGCGGCTGAGAACTTCGCGGTGCTGACCGCCGCCAATACGAAACTCACCGACGAGCAGGTCGAGGCCTTGAAGAACTCCACGTATGAGGAGCTGATGACTTCTCCGGAAAACCGACAGCTCGCCTCGATGATGAGCAATGAAAGCTTTTCCCGCAAGGTCGATTATGCCTACATCATGGTTCTTCTTCCCGATGATCAGGTGAAATACGCAGTCACCGAAGGAAACGCCGACCGCTTCGATGCACCCGTCGGTACACCTTTGAACATCATGTGGCTGCTTGACGTCAATGTGGGGGATTCTTCCAGTGACCAAACGGGAGCCGTCGACGAACTTTCCCGCTATTCCTACTGGATAGACCAGGATGAGCAGATCTTCAACAATTCCCCCACCTATCTTTTCAACTCGAGTGAATGGGGCGATCACCTGTGTGGTTACGCTCCCATCTATACGGTCGAGGGTAGCTATATCGGAGTCATGGGAGTCGAGCTTCAAACAACCGACTACGATACCTTCTGTGTGCAGGCCGTTCGTGCTTTGGAAGTGTTGATGTTCGCTTCGCTTGCGATGCTCATGGTGCTGTTCGCATGGATTTATCGAGGGCATCGACGGGTTCAATTCGATCTGATTTACCTCGATTCCCTTGTGCGCGTCTATAACCGCGGTTATTACGATAAACTTTTCGTAAAGCGCATGAACGCACGCCGCCATACTTCGATGTTCGCCCTGATGATCGCCGATGCCGATTACTTCAAAAAGATCAACGATACGTTCGGTCATGGCATCGGTGATGCGGTGTTGGTCGAGTTGGGGGAGATTCTGGTCGCCACCTTCGGTAAAGAACATGTCATCCGTCTCGGTGGTGAGGAATTCGTCATCGGGATATGGGTCAGGGACGAAGAGGAATTGACCAAGCGTTTGGATTCACTCTATGAACGTATCGCCGCCCATCGTTTTACCGATCGGGGTATCACGTTGGGTATTTCCGCGGGGTGCGTGTATGGGAAAAGCGACGGGCTGGACAAGGAAACCGTCTCCGATATGCTGCGGGCGGCGGATGGCGTTCTTTATGAAGCGAAGGAACAGGGGCGCAATCGCTACTTCGTGGTGCCCTATGAGAAACGGAAAAACAACGACGACGGAGCTCGGAGTGATCGGGAAAGTCGCGAAGGAGCTGCGGGGGTACCGATGAACACCACAAACGGAAACGATACCAACGAACATCTCGACTCGACATCCACGGGGGGGGGGGGCGTTTCCAATGCCGATGAAGAAAACCATTCTCATCATCGATGATGAGGTATTGAACCGGCGGGTCCTGAGGAAGATATTGGAATCCGATGGCTTTCGGGTCATGGAGGCTGAAAACGGTCGCGTCGCTTTCGACATTCTCAAGAAAAAGGAGCCACCCATCGCGCTGGCCCTTCTCGATTTGTCCATGCCGGTCATGGACGGTTATGAGCTATTGGAAAAACTCAAGCAGACGGGTCTTCTCGTGCAGGTTCCCGTCATCGTCACGACGGGCAACAATCAGGATGATGAAGAGGTGAAGTCCCTGCGCTATGGGGCGTCCGATTTCATCACGAAGCCCTATAAGGTCGATGTCATCCGCCATAGGGTTAGAAGCCTTTTGAGGCTCTGCGAGAACGCCGCTTTGTTGAGCCAGTTGGAGACCGATCCCCTGACGGGCGTTTACAGTCGGGAGTTCTTCTATCGTCGTGTCGAATCTTTGTTACAGGAAGACCCCGAAGGTGCCTACGACATAGTTTGCAGCGACATCGAAGACTTCAAACTCGTCAACGCCAATTACGGTATCGAAGTGGGGGATGACCTGTTGCGCTGTATCGCGCGTCATAACATGGATTGTGTCGGCGATGATGGAGTGTGCGGTCGCCTGGGTGCCGACACCTTCGCTGTATTCCGAAAGCGCAAGGCTCTGCGTACCCAAGAGGAGATCGGTCGCCTTTATACGGAAACGTTCGCGGATGCCCCCGTTAAGAATTTCGTGATGAAATACGGCGTGTTCGCCATCGAGGACCGAAGCGTTTCCGTGTCGGTCATGTGCGATCGTGCTCAGGTGGCTCTCAACTCCATCAAAGGGCGCTACGGAGTGCATTACGCGCTCTATGATGACTCCATGCGCGAGAAGATGTTCCGTGAGCATCAGTTGAGCGACTGCATGGAGGAGGCGTTAGAACAGGAACAATTCCTCGTGTACCTTCAGCCGAAACACGACGTGGGAACGGAAGCCGTCATCGGCGCGGAAGCCCTTGTCCGTTGGCAGCATCCGGAACTCGGATTTATCTCGCCCGGGGAATTCATCGAACTTTTCGAAAAGAACGGATTCATCTCCAAGCTCGATTGGTACATCTTGGAGGAAACCTGTCGCCTTCAGCAGCGGTGGATTTCCGAGGGACGTAGAACCGTTCCCTTGTCGGTGAATGCCTCCCGTGCCGATTTCAATGACGACGATTATCCGGAAGCCGTGGAAGCGCTGGTCGATTCCTATGGCCTTCCCCATGAATTGATTCATATCGAAGTGACGGAATCCGCCTATACGGATAATCCCCATCAGATCATTTCGGCGGTATCACGCTTGCGCGATAAAGGTTTTTTGATCGAAATGGACGATTTCGGCAGTGGCTATTCGTCGCTCAACACCTTATCCGAACTGCCGGTCGATATTTTGAAACTGGATATGCGCTTCATTCAGAGCAGCGACGGTTTCTATCTCAATGGACGTCGTGGAATCATAGGATTCATCATCTCCCTTTCCAAATGGTTACAGCTTTCGACGGTTGCCGAAGGGGTGGAGACGGAAGACGAGCTGGAGCAACTCAAAACGCTGGGTTGTGATTGCATCCAGGGGTTCTTCTTCTCCAAGCCCATGCCCGTGGCGGAGTTCGAAGAGTATATCGACCGGTACGAGCGGGCATCCGATGTCGCCGCCAAGACGAATGCGGCTTCTACGCGATTCCATCCCGCCATACCTTCTCCCTCGCAGAAGCGCCCTCATGTTCTGATCGTCGAGGACGTAAGCAGCAACCGTGAATTGCTCACCGCATTGCTGAGTCCCTATTACACCACCGCCGCCGTGTGCGACGGCCAGGAGGCGTACCGCTACATTTCCGAGCACCACACCGAAATAGCGTGCGTTCTCCTGGACCTCATGATGCCCATCATGGATGGCTTCCAATTGCTCGATCTGATGCGCGATGAAGGTCTTCTCGATGAGATTCCGGTCGTCATTACAACCGAAGACGGCAACAAAGCCGAGCTCCGCGCCATCCGTTTGGGTGCGAGTGGCTTCGTGTCCAAGCCCTATGATCCCGAAATCCTTCTCCATCATGTCGAGCAGGCCGTCAATGAATCTCGTTTGAAGAAGATCATCAAAGAGCAGAACCGATAGGAAAGAAGGCTCTCATGAGTGCTCGAATGGGCAAAGCGGGTGTTTTCATCGCGTTATTGCTCGTGCTTGTCGGTGTGCCTTTCTGCTGTGCCCAAGCGGAAGAAGGCGCAACCGTGCGGGTCGGCTACATGGACTACAACGGCTTCATCGAAGAGCAGTCGGATGGAACCTATGCGGGTTACGGAGCGGAATACCTCGCCAAAATCTCCGAGTATACGGGTTACCACTATGAATACGTCTATGGTGAGTGGTCCGATCTTCTCGAGAAGTTGAAGAATGGGGATATCGATCTGGTGTGCACGGCGCAATACACGCAAGATCGTGCGGCTATCTACGATTACACGGCTTACCCCATCGGCTACACCCAAGGGCTTCTCTACGCTAGGGCCGACAGTGACATCTCCTATGAGGACTATACCGTTTTCGATTCCTTGAAAATCGGGGGTATCCGCGGCAGCGAGATAAACGACATGTTCGAGCAATACCGCTTGCAGCATGGCTTTTCCTGTTCGTTCGTCGAGTATGCCTCCGATAGCGAACTGATGCAGGCGCTTTCTTCGGGTGAGGTGGATGCCGTATGCAGCGAACATCTCGCCAACCACAAGGACCTTTCGCTTCTGGCTCAGTTCGGCGCCGATGCCTATTATCTGATGTCATATAAGGGAAGTCCTTATGTGAGCGAGATAAACTATGCCCTGCAACAGATAAAGACGGATGTCGATTTCGAAACGGATCTCTATCACAAGTATTACGACGACTCTTCTGCGGCGACGATGCTTCAGTTCACGACGGCGGAGCGGGACTATATCGCCACCGCTCCCACGATACGGGTGTCGCTCAACGCCAACAGGGCACCGTTTTCGCACTACGACGATGCAACCTCAACGTTCAGCGGTATCTGTGTCGATGTGCTTGATGAGATCGCCCGACGAAGCGGTTTGAAATTCGAATACGTCGTGCAGGAAACCGGCGCTACGACACCCGACATACTTGCGGCGGGAACCTGCGATGTCGTCTGCGGCGTGGAGCGGGACAACTTCATCACCAACGATGCGGTGGTCTCCACACGGTCATTCCTCGACAGCTCCGTCGTCGCGGCGGGCAAGTCGGGCACCGAGCTCGATCTGTCTAGCCATCTCACGGCGGCCATTCCCTCGTCGTATCGGGCGCTTTGGAAAACCATACAGTCTTCCTATCCGAATATGGATATTGTCGGTTACGGCACCAACCGGGAGTGTCTGGATGCGGTGATGGCGGGGGAGGCCGATGTATTCATTCAGAATACGCAGATCTTGAGTCTTCTGCTTCAGGAGCCGCGTTATGAAACCCTGGCGATCCTTCCCATCAAGGTGGCTACCGAACATACGGCTATGGCGCTTTCCCGTTCGGCCGATCCCCGTCTGTTGTCCGTGCTGAATAAGTCCATCGAAAATCTCGACGATGCAACCATCAGCGCCAGCTTGATCGAGCATACCTTCGCTTCCCCCTATCAATACACGCTCGAAGACTTCCTCTATCGTTTCCGTGGACAGATAGCGATCATCGCCTTGTTGCTGTTGGCCTGTTTCGGCCTTATGGGTGTCGTCATATCGACGAAGCGTCGTTTTGCCGAAAATCTTGAACGGACGAACAGGAATCTGGAGAAGGCGATCGAAAAAGCGGACAGCGCCAATGCTGCGAAATCTCAGTTCCTCGCACAGATGAGCCATGAGATACGAACGCCTATGAACGCCATTATCGGCCTCACTGGCATCGCGAAAACCGAAACCCACAGTCCCGAGCAGATCGATGAGTACCTGACCAAAATCGATGGCAGCTCACGTTTGTTGCTGGGTTTGATCAACGATATTCTGGACATGTCGGCCATCGAGGGTGGAAAGCTCAAAATCGATGAGGCCGATTTCGACTTCAAGCAGATGTTGACCGACATCACGACCGTGTTCTATCAGCAGGCCAAAGCGAAGAAGATAGATTTTCAGGTTCGCATGGGTGCGACGATGGCATCGGAGGTTCTCGTCGGTGACGAGCTGCGCCTCAAGCAGGTACTGATGAACCTGCTTTCCAATGCGATAAAATTCACCCCCGAAGCCGGCTGCATCAAATTGACCATCGTAGAGTCCGGTCATTCCCATGATAAGGTCTGGTTCCGTTTCTCCGTATCCGATACCGGCTGCGGCATGAGTGAGGACATGCTCTCCCGTCTCTTTCAGCCCTTCGAACAGGAATCCGCCGCCACCGCCCGCAAACATGGCGGCAGTGGCTTGGGCCTTTCCATCACCAAGGATTTAGTGGAGATGATGGGCGGTTCCATCCATGTGGAAAGCGTGGTCGGCGAGGGGAGCACCTTCACGGTCGACTTGCCGTTCGGTACCGATCCGGATGCCGACGTGTCGGTGGTGAGTGATTTTTCCTCTATCCGTGCTCTCGTCGTGGATGACGACGAAGATTCCTGCGAATACAGTGCCATGTTGCTCGAGCGTTTAGGGGTTCGATCGGAATATGTTTCCGATGGTGATACCGCGCTCGAATTGCTGGGGGCGGCGGAGGAAGAAGGCGATCCGTTCCAGTTGTGTTTGGTGGATTGGAAGATGCCGAACATGGATGGCGTCGATGTCACCCGCGCCATCCGTGAGATCTTCGGTGATGAAACCATCGTCGTCATCGTTTCCGCCTATGATCTGAGTGAGGTCGAAGCCGAGGGGAAGATGGTGGGGGCCGACTATTTCGTGCCGAAGCCCTTGTTTCAGTCGACGCTGTTCAATGCGCTCATGCATATCGCCAACGGTTCCCATTCCTCTATCTCTGCAGATTCGATCGATGACGCATACGATTTCAGCGGTAGGCGTGTTCTGGTTGCCGAAGATGTCGAATTGAACAAGGAGGTCATCGTCAAACTCCTTACCATGGTGGGTATCGAAGTGGTGTGTGCCGAAGATGGGAAGCAGGCCCTCGAGGCGTTCGAACAGGCACCCGTCGGGTACTTCGATTGTGTTTTGATGGATGTCAACATGCCCGTCATGAACGGATATGAGGCCACCCGCGCCATCCGGGCTTGCGGCAAGGATGATTCGGGCACCATTCCCATCTACGCCATGACCGCGAATGCCTTTTCCGAGGATATTGCCGCAACGCTTGATGCGGGCATGAACGGACACATCGCCAAGCCCATCGACACTCATGTTCTCTATCGGATTCTGCAGAGCATTTTCGATAGAACGGATTCACCCGAAGACATCTCGGATCTATCAGGGAGAGATTGATCGTATGAACAGGTATCTTTTTTCCAAAGCGGGTATCGATGTCAATGAGGGAGTTGCCCGCTGTGGCGGCGATGAGGCGTTATACGAGCATCTGCTTGATCGCTTCTCCGAAGAATCCCGCTTTGAGGAAATGCGTGAGGCCCTTGCCTCCCAAGATGTACAGGGGGCGTTTGCGGCCGCTCATGCCCTGAAAGGGCTCAGCGGAAATCTGAGTATGAATCGACTCTACAGGGACATAATGCCTCTGGTCGAAGAGCTGCGTGCAGGAAGTCTATCCGGGACTGCCGATCTGTTCGCTCGGGTCGAGGTGGATTATCGCGAGGTCATTCAGGTGCTTGAACAGAGAGTGAGATAGTCCAAGGTCGCCTCGTGGAATCCCTGTGTGAGGATTGCCGTGGTATGCGATCCGAAGAAGTACTGGTTCGTCGTGTGTATCGTGAATCTTTCGGGCCCGGCGGAAGCGGTGTCAGCCGGTCCGGCGGGAAAGAGCGACGATGGATTCTATGTGGTTGGTATGGGGGAACATATCGACCGCTTGGATTTCGCATACGGAGTAGCCGTTCTCCGCGAGGAATTCTACGTCACGTACCTGGGTTGTGGGATTGCAGGAAACGTAGACGATGCGTCTCGGCAAAAGGGTACAGGTCGCCCTCAGAAACGCTTCGCTCGCACCTGAGCGGGGAGGATCCATCAGTACCACATCGAGTGAGCGGTCCGAGGCGCTCATGTCGACCATGAATTCACCGGCATCACCGGTGAAGAATTCCGCATTGTCGATGCCGTTGTGTCGGGCATTGTTCTTCGCATCGTTGATGGCGGAGGCAACGTTGTCGACACCCACTACGAACTTCGCATGGGCTTCGTCTTTACCTGAGAGACCCCGGGCGGCAACGAGTCCGATGGTTCCCGTTCCGCAATAGGCGTCAAGTACGGTTTCGCTTCCGGTGAGGTGCGCCATTTCGATGGCCCGCCGATAGAGTACTTCGGTCTGATCGGCGTTGACCTGATAGAAGGAACGTGATGAGATGCGGAAACTCAGATCGCAGAGAGTATCCAATATGAATCCCGGACCGTAAAGGACGTGTTCTTTCGCGTCGCCCATGATGACGTTGGTTTTCCGTGTGTTCACGTTTTGCACGATGGTGGTGATCTGTGGGCAGCGCTTGACGAGTTCACGACTGAAATTCTTCGCTCCGACGAACTTTTCGCCGTTGGTCACCAAGGTGACCAACATCTCGTTTCGCTGATGGGAGATGCGCACGATGACATGGCGGATAAAGCCCTGTCCGCTGTCTTCGTCATAGGGCTCGATCCCATAGCGCTGCATGAGAGAGCGGATCGCCAAGACGACCTGTTTCGCGGATTGGTTTTCGATCAGGCAGGTGTCGTTTTCTATGATGTGATGAGATCCGCCGGCATACATTCCACACCGTATCTCCCGAGGGGCCCTCGCCCCTTTCGACCCACTCCGTCTTCCCTGACCGTGTTTCGAGCCGGATGTCCCCCGCTTCTTTCCCGGAGCATAGGGAGAGGTCACTTTGTTGCGGTAATGGAAGGGGTTATCCATACCGGCGATCGGGTTGATCAGGGTGTCTTTTTCCATGAAAGGAGCGAAGAGCTCCTCTATTTCCCGCTGTTTGTTCGTGAGCTGCGTTTCGTAGGGGATATGGAGCAGTTGACAGGCTCCACAGCGCTTCGAAACGGGGCAGTATGGTTTCGTGGTATTCATAACTTTCATTGTGCCACACCGAAGAGGGTATTCGGGGTGCGCTTCGGGTCACGGAGTGGAAAAGTGTGAGAGGCCTACCTTCCGAGGAAATCAGGGAAGAGGATCCTGCTCGAAGTGCATCCTGATACTGAATCCTTCACCCGGCTCGCTTCCCAAAACGATGGTTCCGTTGTGGGTGAGGACGATACGGACGATGAGGGGGATTCCCAATCCATGCTGCTTGAGAAGAAGGTCCTCTTCGGGTGCGCTTTGCGGATCGTTATGCCCTGCGGAGGAGGCGACCGAGTCGATGCCTTCGGTGGCCTTGAAGTATCCCGCATCGGGCAGGGGAGGTGTAGGGGGAGTGTTTTTCGTGGGCGACCCGCCGATGCGGGATGGCGCTTTACGGACTTCATCTGTCCGTGATGGTTCGAGATCCTCTGCGAGCGCGATGCGCGGTGGCGTGGAAATGGGTTGGGCGCTGAAAAGAGAGGTGTCGTCATAGCGCCATGCGGGATCGACCGGAGGAGGTTCGGGTGCCCCGATGACACGCTGGTCCACTACGTTGGGATATTCGGAAAGGGGCGTAGCGGTTTTTCCGGGTGTGATGCCCTCCTCCTCGGTGGTGTAGCGCATGACGGCGATTAGGTTGCGGAGTGCCTGGGTGTCCATGCCCTGCCCGTCATCGGCGATGGTGAGAGTGAAGGAGGTTTGCGTACCCTCCAGGGTGAGCGTGATCGCGCATCCTTGCGGATTATGCTTGACCGCATTGTTGAGAGCGTTGATGACGGCACGTCTGAGCAATTTCTCATCGCCGAAAAGCGTGATGGCTTCAGCGCCGTCGGAGATATTCAGATCGAACGAATAGCGCTCTTCGAGCCCGCGGTTCAGATAGTCGGCGACGATGTCGCGCATCATGCGGGCCATTTTGATGGGGGCGACGCGCAGGGGCTGGATATCGTATTCGAGTTGCGTGGCGATATTGAGGTCTTCGATGAGGTCGCGGATGCGCTCTCCCTGTGCGGTGATGATGGTGGCGGATGTGCGTGTTTGCGGGGATGAGTTGCTATCGGATGCTATCCTTTCGGCGCGACCCATGATCACGGAAAGCGGTGTGCGCACGTCGTGGGACACTCCGGCGACCCAATTCTTGCGGGCGGCATCCTTGCGCAGAAGCGTGTCGGAGACGCGGTTGATCTTCTCGCCGATCGAGCGCAGCGCGCCGCTGAAGGAAACCGTGACCGGCTTACCTTGCGCGAGGTCGTCGAGCGCTTGAATGGTGGGCTCGACCTGCTTGTCGACCGAGCGACGTGATATCAGATAGAGCAGGAAGAATATGAAGGCATCCAGAAGCAGAACGCCGGTGACGTAGAGGGGAATCTTTTGCGAAGTCGCCTCCGAGATGCTGTACGACCCATTGATATAAGAGCCTGTCGGATATCCCACCACAACCAGTTTCTCATCGTGGGTCCAGATGAATACGGGGTATTGGTCGTAGTTGCGGTAGTGCGTCATGAGCGCGATGTCGTTTTGCGAAAAACCCGAAGGCACCGATTCCGGTTGAGCGTACGACCAGATCACCTGGCCGTTTTCGTCAAGCAGGAGAGCCCAGCACGATTCCTTCGAAAGGGTGGATTCCACCGATGCATCATCGAGGGTGTAGTGTCCTTGCGGATCGGCGACAAGAGCATCGGACACCATACGCACGACGGTCCCCGGTTCGTTTTCATGAAGGGAGACCTCATTCATCTCGAAGGCCATGATGGCGATATAGAGGAACAGATCGAGCAGCGCGATGAAGAGGGCAAGACCTGCGAAGAGAACGATCTGCTTCGCCAGAAAGAAGCGCCCCGGTTTCGGCTCGGGTGTTGTCCACCGCTCGTCCATCGTCATCCTTTCCCGACCATGAGCTTATAGCCGAGTCCTTTTACCGTGATCAACGAACAGGGATTGGAGGGATCCTTCTCGATCTTTTCCCTGATGCGGCGGATGTGGGTCATGAGCGTTTGTTCGTAACCAAACGAAGTCCCCCAGCATTCTTCGCAGAGTCTGTCGGTGGTGACGATGCGGTTCGCGTTGTGGGAGAGTACGGCCACGAGAGCATGTTCTTTGGCCGTGAGGTAGAGCGAGCGCCCGTCGTCGCGGATGACTTCGACGTTTTCCAGATCTATTCTGCAGTGGGCCAGTTCGAGGTAGGGCGTCGCGTCGGGGTAGCAGCGACGCAGGATGGCATATATACGCAGGATGAGTTCCTGAGGGGAGAAGGGCTTGGTGATGTAGTCGTCGGCACCCGAACGGAGCCCCGTCAGCCGGTCGGCCGTTTCGTCCCGCGCGGTGAGGAAGATGACCGGGAGCGATTTCGGCGAGGTCAGTTGTCGCAGAAAGGTACAGAGTGCAAAACCGTCACCATCGGGTAGTGATACGTCGAGAATGGCGAGATCGAAGGTTTCGTCCTGGCACAGTTGCAGTGCGCTTGAAACATCATGGGCCGATGCGAGTTCGGTGAACCCTTCACTTTCGAGAATGGTGTGAAGAAGATCGATCAGTTCCGGCTCGTCATCGACGAGGAGGATGCGTTTGGTCTGTAGGGGGTCGTGTGTCATAGCGTTATTTAAGCACGTTTCGACAGACGTCATCTTCGTGAAAACGAAAAGTCAGGAAAAAGTAAGGTGCACGACAGCTGGGCTTAAAGCCGCCCTTCCATACTGAATCGAAGATGCGTGGACCCCGCTTCGGCGGCGGTTGTGGTGATGATGCGATCCGCCGCTTCGACCCGAATACCGCAGACGGTCCACGTCGTATACGAAACAGTGTTTCAAGCCTGGGAAAGGAATGATGATGGGCGAGAAAATCTTGGAAGTATGTGATGTGTCGAAATGCTATGGGGCTACGGGCAAGGGGAGAAAACACCATGAGGCCAATCTTACCCGGGCGCTCGATCATGTGAATTTTTTCGTCGATAAAGGTGAGTTCATCGGCATCATGGGCCCCTCGGGTTCGGGTAAGTCGACGCTTTTGAACTGTATAGCCACCATCGACACACCCACCAGCGGGCGCATTCTGGTGGGTGGTAACGATATCACGCGACTCGCGTCGAAGGATCTGGCGCGGTTTCGCCGAGAGGAGTTGGGCTTTGTTTTTCAGGACTCCAATCTTCTCGACACGTTGACGGTGAGGGAGAATATAGCGCTTGCGCTCACCATATCCCGCGTTCCCGCCTCGCAGATCGTTACGCAGGTGGAATCACTGGCCGCGCGTCTTTCCATTGCGGAGACGCTCGATCGTTATCCTTATGAGATATCGGGTGGCCAGAAGCAACGTGCCGCCGCCGCGCGCGCCGTCATCACCAAGCCGCATCTCGTGTTGGCCGATGAGCCTACGGGTGCTCTCGACTCCAAGTCCGCCAAGGATCTGCTGGATGCCTTCTGCTTTCTCAACGATATGGGTGCAACCATCCTCACGGTTACCCATGATGCTTCCGTCGCAAGCTATTGCGATCGTATCGTATTCATCCGAGATGGGCGCCTGTGGGGTCAGATGAGCAAGGGCGAAGATGATCGCAAGGCGTTTTTCGCCCGCATCGTCAATGCGACGACGCGCCTCGAGGAAGGAGATTCCCGTGATTGTTAAACTCGCCCTTGCGAACGTGAAGCGTTCGTATAAGGATTTCGCGATCTACTTCTTCACGTTGATGTTCGGCGTCGCGGTGTTTTACGCTTTCAATACCATTACCGTGCAGGAGACGGCCATTCAACTGAGCAAAGCCCAAGGGAATATCATCGAGCTTCTGGGCGTGTTGATCGACGGTGTTTCCGTTTTCATCGCATTTATTCTGGCATTTCTGGTGATATACGCCAGTCGATTTCTGATCAAGCGGCGCAATCGTGAATTCGCCGTCTACCTGCTGTTGGGCATGCCCAAGTCGACGGTGCTGCGTATCACGCTGGTGGAGACGTTGTTCGTCGGTGCGGTCTCGCTTGCCATCGGATTGTTGTTGGGGTTTGTGCTTTCGCAGGTATTGATGCAGGTGACCGCTGCACTTTTCGTGGCCGAAATCCCCGGATTCTCCTTGCTGTTCGTTCCCGAGGTGGCGGTGAAGACCGCGTTGGTGTTTCTTGCAATCTTCGTTGTGGCGCTGTTCTTTAACGTCGGTTACGTCATGCGTGCCAAATTGATCGACCTCATCTTGAACGAACGTAAAAACGACGACATGAAGCTGCGCAATCTTCCTTTGGCATTCGTGCTGTTCATCGTTTCCTGCGCCCTCATCGCCTGCGCCTATTATCTTCTGCTGGAAAACGGTTTGGTGGTCAATGAGCGTTTCCTTCTTTCCACGGTGTTGGTTTGCGTGGGTACACTGTTGTTCTTCTATTCGCTTTCGGGGTTTTTGCTGCGTTTGATCCAGATGATCAAGCCGATCTACTTCCGTGGGCTCAACATGTTCACCTTGCGTCAGGTCGCTTCCCGTATCAATTCGTCGTTCGTGTCGATGAGTGTTATCTGCATGACGTTGTTTTTAGCGATCACCAGCGTATGTGGTGGTATCGGCATCTGCAATGCCCTGCAGAGCGGATACGATCAGCAGACGCGCTACAGCGCTACGGTGACGTCTTATCATTCCGATGCCGAAGTACGTGCAGACGATTCGCCGGATCAGGGCGGCGACTTCGACATGGCCCGCGCCTTGAGCGAGGAGGCACAGAAGAGGGGAAGCACTTCGTGGGATTCCCTGGTGAGGGAGTCGGCTCAGATCGACACGTATGCGTCGACCGTCACCTTCGGTGATCTGGATGCTCTGGCCGAAAAACCACTGTCATCCTACAACTCTTCGGTAAACGATGTTTATCAGGAGCAACCTTTGGGGATGGTCAAGCTGTCCCAGTATAACCGCGCGCTCGAACTTGCCGGACACGAGCCGATCACTCTCGGCCAAAACGAGGGGATGATCAGCGCCGATGCGAATGTGGTCGAGGACTATCTTCGTTCCGTATTACGCAACCCCACGACGCTGGAGGTGTTCGGAAGCCCGATTCACCTGAGAGGGGAGCTTGACACCACCTGTCTGGAGACCACGTCCATCCCGATGCAGGTCGGACTTCTGGTGGTCAATGACGAAGTGATTCCCACGGATGCTCATTGTACGATTTCCAAGCTCAACGTGCAGTATGTCGATGCCGGTGCCGAAGAGCCTTGGCAAGACATGATGCACTCGATATTCTCCACTTTCTCCGATGAGGGAGAAGACAGGCTTTTCTCCACGTACATGACCAAACAGGAGGTGTATGACCAAGGTGTCGGGCTGTCTACGGTGGTGAGCTATCTGGCTATCTATATCGGGTTCGTGCTGGTGGTGGCCTGCGCTGCTATCCTGGCTATCCAGCAGCTGACCGGAGTGTCGGACAATGTCAGGCGCTACCGTCTTCTCCACAAGCTGGGTGCCACGCCGCGCATGATAGATGGAGCGCTGTTCAAGCAGATTCTCATCGCGTTTCTGTTCCCGCTGCTGTTGGGTGTCGCCCATTCGGTGTGTGCGATGAATTCCGTAGTGAGCGTGGTGTCGTTTTTCGGGCATCTCGATATCGGGCAGATGGCCTTCATCACGGCGGGCGTGTTCCTGTTGGTGTATGGAACCTATTTCGCCATAACCTATCTGTGTGCCCGCAATATGATACGAAGAGACGACCACTGAGTTCGGTGATCCGTGCGCCCCGCGCATGGCGCACGTGGTGATATCGTCATCCGTCGACTACGGGCGACGGGCAAACTTTCCTATAACGGCTTCGGATGTCGATCAGGCATCCGAAGCCGTTTTTCGTCGAGTACGGCTAGGCTACTTGAACCATCCCTTGCGGATGAACAAGATCACTTCCATGATGACGATAACGATGCAGACGGCGATGATTATGGGGTAGCCGAAAGAACTGTTCAGGGCAGGCATGTTCGAAAAGTTCATTCCGTACCAACCGGCTATGAGGGTGAGGGGGAGAAACACCGTGGTCACCACGGTGAGAAACTTCATGGTTTGGTTCTGACGGAGGTCTATCTGCGCCTGATAGAGCTCGCGTAGCGTGAGGCTGTATTCCTTGAGTGATTGGGTAGTGGACAGCAGGCGGTCCGCGCGGTGGGAAAGCGAACGGAACAGACGTCGTTGCGCACCCGAAAGGGTGAACAGGGGGTTTTCGGTGAGGGCATCCATCATATCCGAGAGGCTGTCGTAGTAGGAGGCGAGCACGACCAACTGTCTTCGTATGGTCAGAATACTGCGGTTCATGGAAGACGATACGGAATCGAGGATGGATTCCTCAATCTGTTCCATGTGGTTTTCGTAGGAATGAAGATAGTCGCTGTCTTGATCGATGGTAAGGGAAATGAAGGAGTAAAGGCAGTGACTCAACGAGTCGATGGGGCCGGTGGGGAGCGTGCTGAGCCGGACGAGCATGTCCTGGGCGAAGGTTCCATCTTCGATGAAGGTGAGATGGTCTTCACTCAGGTGGAATGCCAGACGATGGCTTCTGTGAATGATGTCTTGCTCATCGGGAATGACGAGGATGCCGTATACGCCCTCGCTTGTCGCCTCCGCTTTGCAGATGCGTGCATTCTGCAGGCTTTCGGTTACGAAGTCGATGAGCGCCGGTAATGCCGAAGAGGCGTGGAATTGCCCGAGAGACACCGTCTCGACGATCGGTGGACGATCGGAGGGGTGAGAGGGGCCGTCCTGTGCCCCCGACTCCTCTTCGATGAGGGAACCGTTATCCAAGATGTAGCGCATGGCTACCCCTTCCCGCTTCGCTTCCCCTCCGAGGGCTATGCGCCTCTGATCCGCTGATGGGAAGGGTGAAAACGAAGTATCATCATTGGGTGACAGTATAGCGCACGCCCGAAGAACCCAAAGGAGAGGCAACTTCGGTCAGCTCACGCAATGATGGTGCGGCGTCGCGGCTACCTTCTTCGGGATGGTTTTCCTTGGGTAGATTCATGAACGAGCCGACCGTTTGCAATCGGGAGAGAACTTCCTTGCGGGATATGCCCTGAGCTTCGCTTATACGTGAAATCAGGAAGAGGGAGTTCTTACGCATGAAGCGGGCGAGGGCCTCGTCGCAGGTGGTGTTGTCTCGATCGAATTTCGCCTTATAGGTGATGACGCCGATGATACCGTTGACGGCATACTCGATGACGATGCGTGTTTCCGGTGCGAGAGGAGCGCCGTCGAAACAAAGCACCGCTTTCCACATGTCGACGACCATCGTCTTGATGTAGGCATCGACGACGTCGCTACCGCCCTTTTCCATGACGAGTGAGATGCGGGCTATACGCTCGTTGATGGTGGGGTCGTCGAGGAAGTCCTTGTTGACTCCGGATACGATGAGAAAGATTTCGTTGGGGAGGGAATATTCGCCGGAGAATTCTTCTTGCAGAGCGCAGGCGAGCAGTTCGTCGATGTCGGCATAGTGATAGTAGAACGTACCACGGTTGCAGTGGGCGGTGCCGGCGACCATGCCAACCGTTATGTCATGGAGTTGGTGCGTTTCCAAGAGGTGCCAGAATGCGTCGATCAGGCGCTTTCTGGCACTGGGGATAGCGGAATTCTTCTTCGGTCTTCCCAAGGGTTCGCTCCTTATGCAACATGAGGCGAAGGCTTGCGCTTCATCGAAGCGGCCTGTGCGTCGTTCATTATATCGTGGTATGGAATGGGATCGGTGAAGGGCTCCCGGTCTTTGTCGTGCGCATTCATGATGAGCATCTGCAGTCGATTTTCGATGTTTGCGAAGCTGACATCGGGGTCGTAATCGAGCGAGAGTATATGTGCGTCGGGATATATTTCCTTGAGCTTTTTGACGACGCCGCGTCCACAGACGTGATTGGGTAAGCAGCCGAAGGGTTGTAGGATGATGAATGACCGACATCCGTGTTTGCCGTGATGGAGTATTTCAGCCGGTATGAGCACGCCTTCTCCGGCATCGAAGGTGTGATGGATCACGGGGTCGCTTTCCCGAACCAGCTCCGGCATGCGGCAGACCGGAGTATAGAGGGGATGCTTCGCCGCTAGGTGATCGGTGATGTCATGGGCGATTTCGAAAAGACGGTTAGCCACGCGGTACCACATTTTTTCCGCCGGAGGTTTGGCTATCCCGAATTCCCTGATCTGGGCATCTTTGTAGAAGTAGGTCTTGCGGATGACGTCGCTCATGCGCGCTTCGATGATTTCTAACCCGTTGTCCTCGAGGTAGGATTCTATGTCGTGATTCGCTCCCGGGTGAAAGTTGAGAAGGTATTCCCCCACGATGAGGACGCTCGGTTTCGGGTGTGAACGGTCGTAGTCGACGGAGTTCATTTCTCCGATAGCCCGCTTGAAGCCCCGTACGGCGCCATGGACTCCGTGCTTTTCCAGCCCTTCGATCACCTCGTCGAGCGCACGTTCGAACGCCCGATCGGTGTCGCCGGAATGCGCCTCGTAGGGGCGTATCTTGCGGAGAAGCTCCTCAAGCGCATCGATCATGGGTAGCACGAGTGCGATACGCGCCGCGGAAAGCGTGCTGAGCTTGAAGCCGGGGTGGAGGTTATGCGAATCCACGTCGTCGTTGGTGATGATGGGGACATGGGCGTAGCCCGCATCGTCGAGAGCCTTGCGCAGAAGCGCTCCGTAGTGGGTCAGGCGGCAGTCTCCCAGATACTTGCCGGTGCCGATGGCCACTTCCTTGTCGTCATACGTTCCGCTTTCCAGCGCCGCCAACGCTTCGCCGATGGTCATCTGCGCCGGGAAACAGATGTCGTTGTGGACGTATTTCTTTCCCAGACGGATGGCCTCTTCCCGACCGACATCGAGAGGTTCGGCGCGTATACCCTGCTTGACGAAGGCGGCACTCATGAGGCGACAGAAGGCGTGTGAGGTGTTGGGAACCAGTACGATCTTTTCGTGGCGGTCTCTTTTGTCGTATTTGACGGGATAGGGGTCGTCGGGTTCGCGGTGTGGTTCAGAGGTGGTCGTTTGTTTTCGGCGCTCCCGTTTCATGCCGATCGTTTCGACGAAGGAGCGCACGCGTATGCGCAGGGGGCCACGGGCATCGCTCTCATCCACTTTCAGGATGAGCGGTGTTTTTCCCGACACCTCCTTCATGAGACGGACGATCTCGTCGGAAAGGTAGGCATCATGTCCGCATCCGAAGCTCACGATCTGGGCATATTCGAGATGGGGATCGCGTGCGGCTATCAGGGCTGCAGAGAGCATGCGGGCATGGAAGTTATTGACGATATCAAGACGACTGCAACTCAAATCCACCTCGTTGATGTCGTCCACGGCATCGGGGGTGAGCACGGCTATACCTCTGTCGGTGAACAGGGTCGCGAGATCGTGGTTGATCAGGGGGTCGTTATGGTAGGGCCGCGAAGCCAAGACAACCGCGTAGGTGCCGTTTTTCCGAGCTTCTTCGCGGACGGTGTTGCCCCGCTGTATCAAGGTGGTACGGAAGGAATCCTGCGCCCGATCGGCCTGAAGGAGGGCTTCGCGGGTGGTGTTAGCGTCGATTTGGAAGGTCTCTTCCATGTAGCGGATGATCTGTGTTTCGCGGTCGCGTTCGTCATACCAATGGAACAGTGGGTCATCGAATACGACATCGCCGTACTCTTCGGGATTGTCGGAGTTGCGTATGACCAAAGGGTAGCCCTTCACTACCGCACACATTGACTCGCTGGTTTGCTCCGTGTTCTCCGATTCGACGGTGGTGATCACGGGCATGAAGATGCGGTCGACCTTCTGATCGACGAGGTCACGGAGGTGGCCATGTACGAGTTTGGCCGGAAAGCAGATGGTATCGGAGGTAACCGAGGCGAGTCCCCGCTCGAACATGGCCCGGGTGCTGGGACGTGAAAGTCGAACCGAAAACCCCAAGGTGCGGAAAAAAGTCGTCCAGAAAGGCATGGTGTCCCAAAACGATAGAACGCGGGGCAATCCGATGGTGATGTTTTGTTCCTCGATGAGCTTTCGGTAAGGATAATCCTTGAACAGAAGGCGCTCCCTTTCCGCGAAGAGGTTGGGTATCCGCTGTTCTGTCGCGGTGATTGCGCGTAATCGTTCACGCTGTTCTTCGCCGCGTGGGTCTCCGATGATCTCGCCTTTCGGGCAGCGGTTGCCCGTGATCCATGTGTCACCGTCGGAAAAGGTCATCAGGTGGCGCGTGCAGTGATTGGCGCAGAAGGAGCAGACCTCGTCGGCACCTTGCGTGATGGAAAGGTCGCGCAGGGCGTCGAAGCCTATGAAGTTCGTGGTAAAGGTTCGCGTGCCCCTGCCAACTTCCCGTTGCGTCGCTTCGACATGGCGTTTCGTCAACAGGGCTACACCGATGGCTCCCATAAGCCCGGGGTAAGGAGCGCGGGTCACCTCTTTTCCCAAATATTGTTCGAGTGCACGCAGGACCGCATCGTTTTTAAAGGTCCCTCCCTGAACGACGATGAAATCCCCTAGATCATCGAGGTTCGCGATGCGGATCACTTTGGTGAAGACGTTTTCCACGATGGAACGACACAGGCCGGCCATGATGTCATCGGGTTTTTTTCCGTTTCTCTGTTCGGTGACGATGCTACTGTTCATGAACACGGTGCAGCGGCTGCCCAAGGAGGCGGGGTTTTCCGATCGGAAGGCGGCGTCGGCGATGTTTTCAACGGGGATACCGAGCGATGACGCGAAGCTTTCCAGAAACGAACCGCATCCCGAAGAGCATGCTTCGTTGACGACGATGTCGCTGATGATGCCCTCGTCAACCCAGATGGCTTTCATATCCTGCCCGCCGATATCCAAGATGAAGCTGGTTTCGGGCAGGTATTCGGTGGCCGCCGTAGCATGGGCAACGGTTTCGACGGTATGGAAGTCGGCGTGGAGAGCCTTGTGGAGCAGGAGCTCTCCGTAGCCGGTAGTGCCCACTGCGATGATGTCGAGTTGGATTCCCCGTTTTCGATAGCGCCCGTTCATTTCTCCGAGAGCGTTTTTGAGGACTTCGAGAGGTTCTCCTTCGTTGACCGCGTAGAACTCGTCGACGAGGTGCTTGTCTTCGTCGATGAGGGCGAATTTGGTGGTCGTGCTGCCCGAATCTATGCCGAGATAGGCGCGGATCCGTTTGGGATTCGATGATGCTTTTCGTGAAACGAGGGGAGGAAGTGCGTGCCGTCGCTCGAAGGCGATTCGTTCATCCTCCGTTGCGAAAAAGCGTTTTGCGTCTGCTGCGGGTTTCGTTCCCGCCATCTTCGCAAGGCAGGCACGTGCGCGGGAGATGTCGATGCCGGCTGAGGTTTGCGCGAACAGATCGGAGAGGGAAAGAGCTGCTCCGTAGGCCACGATGGTTTCGGGGTGGGCGGGAATGATGGTCTGCTCCGGTGTGAGCATGAGTCGCTCGGTGAATACGCGTACGAGAGTGGGATTGAAAGTGAGGGGTCCTCCCTCGAAAATGACCGGAGCTTTTATGGTGATACCTTGAGCGAGGCCTCCGATGGTCTGTTTCGCTATGGCATGAAAAGCGGATAGGGCGATATCAGCTTTGGGAACACCTTGGTTGAGCAGGGGTTGTATGTCGGTTTTCGCGTACACACCGCAGCGTCCGGATATGTCGTAGATCGTTTTACCTTGACGGGCAAGGTCGTCGAAATGTTCAACGGGAATCTTCAGGAGCGCGGCTATCTCGTCGATGAAGGCCCCGGTTCCTCCGGCACAACTTCCGTTCATGCGCATATCGGATACAGCGAGCTTGTGCGTGTTTTCGTCGGGTCGGAAGAAAATCATCTTGGCATCCTGTCCACCGAGCTCAATGGCGCAACGAGTGGCCGAATGTAGAGTGCGGACGGAAAGGGAGTTGGCCACGACCTCCTGGATATAGGGGAGATCCAGAGCATCGGCGATTGATTTTCCGCCTGACCCGCAGAGAGCCACGCGCAGAGATGAGGTGGGGAAGCGCTTGTCCAGTTCGGTCAGTATCGCGACGACGCTTTGGGCTTGACGTGCGTTGTGGCGGATGTAGCGGGAAAACAGGACGTCGTGATCCCGGGGGGCGAGAACGCAGATTTTCGTTGTCGTAGAACCTACATCGATTCCTACATGGATGCGCGAAGGGTTCCCCCTGGTCTGTTCTGTGTGATTATGGTACATACATACCTCTGAATGGTGACGAAGAACACGTATTGTCATAATTATATTGAACAAAATGTTGTATAAAAATGAGCAAAATGAAAAGTTTGACTGGTTTTAGAGGGGGCACTGCGAAGATGGTTTTCAAAGGGGCGTCTTCGTTGTGACAGCAAGGGAAAGAGCGGTTAGAATTGACGTTGTGGCCATACGTGGGACATTTCGGGAGAACAGGTGGTAGGGACGTCATATGGTGAAGTATCGGGCGACAATCGTATCCCCCAAAGGGAAGGCTCCCAAAACCAGCGAAATCGAATTCGATAGCGATCATCGCGCCGGCTCCAAACTCAATGTACAGGACGCCCGTTATAAGATGCTCGAAATCTATGGTTCGGAAGCGGTTGCATGGACGGTTAAGGATGTCGAAAGAGTGCGCGAATCGGAGGATTCGGGTATTTCCGAGCAGATGATGATCGATTTCCGAGATCCCGTTCAGGAGAGAAAACGCCGTCCTCGTATCAAACGGGGAATCAGCGGATAGACGTTTCGTGTCGGTATCGCCTTGCCGCTCCGAGAGATACGCGGCGATTGCCGTCGGGTAGTTTGTGGGCAGGGCGTTTCGTGGCAGCTTCGATTGCAATGAGAAGGAGGAATTTCGTGCAGGCACCCTATTTCAACGGGAAAACCCCGCCGCCTTCTTCCGACGCCGAGCAGCAGGAAATCCGTATCGGTGTTTTGGTGGGTGCTATGGGCATCGTCATCATTGTGGTGGGGGCCCTCATTCTGGTGGCTACATCGGCCGCCGGAGTCAATATCGTTTGATCGTCTTGCCGCTTTTATTCGCGTCGGGTCGTTTCGATGTGAGATTCCGTATTCGTTTCTCCTTATAAACTGCGTATAATGACTCCTGTCACAAAAAGGATTCACAGGAACGATTCGCTCTATCGGGTTTGCCTCCCGTTCGTCTCTCGGCGCGTTGGGTGGTAGGGTGGCTCAGTGAGGGGGGATTTGCTTATGGGGCTCGTTTCCCCGGATGTGAAGATGTCCAAGCGGCATATCGCCCAGATCGCTCTTGCGGGCGTTGTCGTTCTCGCCGTTATCCTTGTGGTTCTCACCCTGTGTGTCGGGGCTATCTCCCGTGATCTCAAAACGTCTCTCGATGAATATATGAGTGAAATATCGACGAGTACCGCCCGAAACGTCGATGATGCCATCGAGAAGAATTTCAGCGTGCTTCATGGCGCGGCATCGTTTATCACCTTGGACAACATCGACGACAACGAAACCCTGATGCGTCATTTCGAGGAAATGGTCGCTGCGGGTACGTTCGATCGGGTCGGCCTTTGCTACGATGACGGATCGGGCTTCGGCTACGATTCCCAATTAGGGGAACTGCCCGTCCAGTCGTATGCACAGGAGAGTTACTTCGTCGACTCCATGAAAGGAGAAGACGTTGTCGTCGCTCCGCGGGTGGGACGTTGGGGCGATGGTGAATATGGGGTATTCAGCGTTCCCGTCTACAATTACGGTGATGCCTCCACCGAGCCTATCGGGGTCTTGTTGGGTATCACCGAATCGGATCGGTTCTCACGTATTCTCGATGCCGATTTATTCGGAGGTAAGGCTTCCCTGTATCTTCTGGATTCCAACGCCGATATCATTTCTTCATCGAAATCCCTTGATGTCGATAGTGACGGAGATGGTGATTTCTTCGCCAGGAACTACCAAGAATCGTCGGGTCTCGAAACGATGAGGGAAAACCTTGTTGACGGAATTGCCGGACAAGCCATGTTTTCCGGGGAGGGAAACGAATCGGTTTATATTTCCTACGAGCCTTTGGATATGAACAATTGGTCGGTGGTTCTTGCGGTTCCTTTGTCGTATCTCGATGAAAGGAATGCCGCCATCTTCTTCGTCGCCCTTATTTTGGCGGTGTTCACCATCGTTGTCGCCATACTGTTCATGTTTGTCATCTTCCATCTCTATAAGAGAGGGGAGCGGCGTCTTTTGCAGGCGGCGTCCACCGATGAGCTCACGGGCATAGGTAACGCATATGCGCTTACGCGCACCTTGCAGAACGGGTCGTTCTACTTTGACGGGAATTGGGTTCTCGTGGAATGTAACGTGAAGGGGTTCTCCTATTTCAGCAGGGTCTTCGGCTATGAACGAGGCAATGAGCTCATTACCTCGCTGGCGTCCGCTCTCACCGAGAACATCGATGCCGATAAGGATGAAGTTATCGTCCGGCTTTCAGGGGAGAGGTTCGGTCTATTGCTTTGCGAGGCGTGCGATTCCGATCTTGCGGTGAGGCTCGATGAGATCATGGAGGAAATACACCGCGATCTCGTACCCGATAATCTACGCTATCAGATCGTTTTGCAATGTGCCGCTCGGCGCCTGATGCCCGAGGATGCGGCGGGAGACAAGCGTCTGATCATCCAGAGCGTCAATGAATTACTGCGCCGTTTGGCTCATGTGTCGGAAAATGCCAAGGTATTTTTCAGTCAGGACATCATGAGCGAGGGGTATCGGAGGAGCCATATCGAAAGTGTCATGGAAACCGCTCTGCGGAACAAGGAATTCCAAGTTTATTTCCAGCCCCAATGTGACATCGGGGGAGAGGAACTTGTTTTGAGTGGGGCCGAATCGCTCGTTCGTTGGGACTCTCCGATTCTGGGACTTCTGAGCCCCGATGAGTTCATTTCGTTGTTCGAAGAAAACGGATTCATATCGAAACTCGATCGCTATATGTTGGAAAATACGTGTGTGTGTTTGAGGAAGTGGTTGGACGAGGGCATCACGTGTGTTCCCGTATCCGTGAACGTATCTTCCGCAAGTCTCTATCAGCACGATATCGTCGAAGAGATAGCGAAGGTGGTCGACTCCTGTGGCGTTCCCCGGAATTTGATCAAGATCGAAATCACCGAGAGCGTGATGTCTGAGAGCCTTCAGCTTTTCAACGAGGTCAGCTCTGCGTTGAAGGAAAAGGGTTTTGCGGTCATCATGGATGATTTCGGCAGCGGCTATTCGTCGTTTTCCCTTTTGAAAGATATATCCTTCGATGGCGTAAAGCTCGATCGGGCTTTTTTCGGTGGATCTCTCCCCACGAAAAAGGGACGCGTGATCGTGTCTTCGGTTGTAGATCTTCTTAACGGGCTCGGCTTCGAAGTGCTTGCCGAAGGCGTGGAGGACGTTCGTGAAGTGGAATACCTCCGTTCCTGCGGTTGTCGTTTTATTCAGGGATACTATTTCGGTAAGCCTAAGCCCGCCATCGATTTCGAGCACGATTTCCTACGACCCGCTATGGAGCGGGACCCTCTTCCGAGTGGTGCTTCGACCGGGATTTCCTAAAAAAGCATCGCCTGTTCCTGCTCGGCCCCTCGTTGGGAGAAAAGGGTTAGAAGCGGCGATAGCGCTCATGGATCATCGTGCGAAACGCCTGTCGGCGGCGGACTCTCCTTGTTATCGACAGAGCGCCGAGCGCCCCTACCCCCAGCGCGAGAGACAGAACCGCCATTAAGGGGATCCCCTCTCCCGTTTTCACGAGGGTTTTAAGAGGGCTGTCGTCTTCGAGAGACATCTCCTCTTCGGGGATGGGCTCCGGTGGTATGAAACGATCGTCGATGGTTCCCAGATCGAGATCGATGGCCTCCCGCGAGATGGTGATCTCGAACGAGATAAGATCGAGACCCGCATTTTCCGAGCAGCGTTGTTCTTGAATGAAGTAGGTGTCGAAGGGTAGGGCTCCCCGCTCATCATCGGGTTGAGTGTCGCGTCCATCGGGGAGCAAGCCGAACCAGAGACCATCTTCGCTATCGTTGCCCGCATTGGTGTTGTGGGTGTGAGGGGTCCATGTCGCCGCCGTATCGACCATGCCGTTTTCATCCGAAACGATTCTATGGGTCTCACCGGTGGTTTGCGAGGTTATGGTGAAGGGGATATCTCTCAAACGCTCCATGGATTCCTCATTGACTTTACTGAAGGAGATGTCTCCCCGTATCACGTGATTCTCATAGGTCGGCAAGGAGAAGGTCTTCACGTGCTCGATTTCACCCTCGTCTGTGATGGAACAGCATTTCACTTCGCGTGAGAGATTGTAGCCGTGGGGTGCTTCGATCTCTTCTATGAGTAAGGTACCCAGAGGTAGCGTTATCGCTCCTTTGGAATCATGATAGAAGGGATCTCCTTCAACAAGGGCGCTGTCGTCAAGTCGGGCATATCCAAGTGAATCGGTCGTGATCACCCATGAACGGGAAGGCCCCCCGGAGTCTTTCGCGCTTTGCGCCGATTCGTAGTATCCGTCGTAGTAGGACAGCGCGAATCGTGCTCCTTCGAGGCTACCTGCTCCCAAACACAGGTTCTCCTGCGCTTCGGCATCGATTTTCTCTACGACCACATCGACCGGATTGTTCTTGGGTAGATTGACGAAGGGTACGGTCGTTATGCTGCCAGCAACCACGGTGAGCGTTTTGTCGGTATCGGCACCGGCGTAGCCCGGCGGTGCCGTTTCCTCTTTGATGGTGTAGGTTCCCACGGGAAGAAGGGGGCTTTGCGGCGAATTGCCTTCGCTGTCGGTGCGTAGTTCGGCCACCTTGTTTCCCGTCTGATCGAATACGCCGAACACGCCGCCTTCGAGGGAATAGCAGGCGTTGTCGTTGCTCAGGGTGGTGTTTCCGGAGCTTTTTCCGATGCGCAGATACCCTCCGAAACTCTTTTCGATGACGGCAGAGAAGGATACGGTCTGATAGCCGATAAGGCCGAGTTCGTTGCGGGGACCATCGATGCTCGCCGCTCCGGGGGGCACTATATGGACGTCATAGGTAACCTTGCCGGCGAGGACATCTACGTTTTGCAGTGTTGCGCGGTAGGAGGCGTAGGTGAACGAAGGGGCTGCTGCGCTGGGTAGGGAGCATTGCCCCGTGCCGGCGCATCCGGACAGACCGCCGGTGAATTCCGATATGCTGAATTGCGCCGGATGCACTCCCCAGGTTTCACCGATGAAGCACGATCCTTCGAGCGTTGTGGGAATATCCTTGGTGGGGTCGAATGTTTCGACCAGGGAAGCATTGTCGAGTTGATAGGAGGCGATTATGGTTGAGGAGGTGTTCACGGGTGCGTCGAAGTCGAAGGCCTCACCGGTGGTCGAATCAACCCACCCTTTGAATGCGTAGCCCGTCTTGTGGGGTGTGGGTGGTTGAGAAGCGTGCGCTTCCATGAACGAGGATCCCTTTTCCACCGACACCACCAGATCGGCACTTTTCGCGTCATCGTTGAATACGACCCGCAGTTCGAATACCCCTGAGACGAAACGCCCCTGTATCTGTTTGTTGGTGGTTATGGGGGTGCTGAACCAATCGAACGCTTCATTCGATTCATCCACCCACGTCAAGGTGAATCCCTGCTTCTCCCGTTGTTCCACCAGGGTGGCCAAGGGGGAGTTTCCCTGATCGTCGACCATGTAGCGAGGGTCCGCCTTGACGGGAGACCCGATGCGGAAATCCTTTCCCTCGTGGAGGGTGGGCAAAACACCCTCGAACCCTTCCACACTCACTTCTATGGTGACACCGTCGGCATGTGCGGTGGTTTTCGCAAGGCTTGCGTACGCGCTGGATGCGCAAAGCGACACGGCGAGGAGAAGCCCGACTATCAGGTAGCTTCTGCGTGGTGCGATTCGATGGGACATGGAACCTCCTAGAAAACGGTTTCTTCAGTTTGGGCTTCGACTTTGAAACGGGTCTGAAGTTTTTCGGAAACAGATTTGAAAGAAGGGAGTCTCCCGTTGGGGGCATGAGCGCGACAAGGGTACAATGACGATAAGGCAATTCCGCTCATCGCACTCTTGGAGAAAGGATTGATTTCATGACGTATCTTCCCGAAGCTCAGGTCACGCCCTGGCAGCAGGCCGAAGGTCTCGAACTCGACCATGTGGCGGTTCTCGTTATCGATATTCTCGGTGGTGAGGGGGGTGTCGTAGCCGGGTTGGAGTCCATGGCCGAAAACGCCGTGGCCATCGTGAAAGCTGCCCGCAGGAAGGGACTGCCCATCGTGTTTTCCAACGACGCTCACATTCCCGGTCTCGATCGGGAGATCGAATTGTGGGGCGAACACGGTCTGGCCGGATCGGATGCAGCCCAGCCTTTGGCTTCTTTCGACGTCTGCGAAAGTGACTTTCTCATACCCAAGCGTCGCTACGATGGCTTCTTCCAGACCGACCTCGATCTCACCTTGCGGGAGTTGGGTGTCGATACGCTGATAGTGGTGGGTTGCGACACGAACATCTGTGTATTGCAGACGCTTGCCGGAGCCTACTTCCGTGGGTATCGCAGCGTCGTGGCCGCCGATGCCTGCGCGACGTTTCTCATCGGTACACAGGAGCAGGGGCTCACGTATTTTTCCCGTTGCTACGATAGTCGTGTGGTCACCACCGACACGGTGTTGGGGTATCTCGCCTGATTTCGTCGATGCAACGTAGGTTCGCCGCATCGTTTCGTTCCGTGAGGGTGTACCACTCTCGTGCCGGGAAGAGTTTGGTCTGGACGATTTGCGCTGATAAGGCTATAAATGAAGGAAAGGGTTCAAGGGAGAACCCGGAGGGATAGGAGGCTTACCATGGCTACTTTCGGAGATGGACTCAAGGATATCTTCCTCGCAGGCGTGGGTGCGCTCGCCATTACCGGTGAGAAAGCGAAGGAGATCGTCGATACGCTCATCGAAAAAGGTGAGATTTCCGTCGAGCAGGGCAAGCAGATCAATACCGAACTGCAACACAAGGCCGACAAGACCATCGGTAAAATCCGCGATGAGGCATTGGGGGAGCATATCAAGTCGCTTTCCGCCGAGGATCGCGAAGCGTTCATGGCCTCCATCACCCGAATGGTCGACGAGGCCCAAACTGCCGATGCGCAGAAGTCCGCCGATGCCGATAGTGCGGTGGCGGATGCCGAAAAGCCCGAAGCTTGATCGTGTCATACATCGCGAATGAAGATGTTCGGCTATGAGGGAGAGCACGCTTCTCAAACATTTTTTCAATTCCCGTACCGACGTTGACCCGCAGCAGCAGTTCGGCCTCAATCGTAAATCGCGGTCGAAGCGCCTTCGAGAAATCGTCTCGATATTGAGAAAGCATAAGTTTCTGCAAGGCTTCACGCCGGAACAGTTTCGTGCGGTCTTGGAGGATCTCGGTCCCAGTTTCGTGAAGATCGGGCAGACGCTTTCCATGCGTTCGGAAATCCTTCCCAAGGCATATCGCGATGCGTTGGCTTCACTGCAGACCGATAGTGATCCGATGCCCTTCGATGTCGTGCTCACCACGCTCGAAACGTATTACGGGAGTGACTGGCGGGCTATCTTCACGGATATCGATCCGACTCCTTTGGGAAGCGCTTCGCTCGCGCAGGTTCACAAAGCCGTACTTAAAAACGGTGACGTTGTGGCCGTCAAGGTTCAGCGTCCCGGCGTGCGGGCTACCATGGCGCAGGACATCGATGTCATGCGCTCTCTTGCCCGCCGCGGTGCGCGATTCATGAAGGTTGATCAGATGATCGATCTGCGCGATGTGGTTGAAGAACTTTGGAACACCTTTCTCGAGGAAACGGATTTTACCCGCGAGGCCGAAAATCTGGAGGAATTCGCCCTTCTCAACAAAGACGTCGTCTACATCCGCTGTCCCGGACCCTATCTCGAGTATTGCAAAGAAGAAGTTCTGGTCATGGAAGACATCGACGGTATTCCCATCAGTGACACCCAGTGCCTGATCGATCGGGGTTACGATCTTGCGGAAATAGGGGAAAAGGTTCTCGATAACTATGCTACCCAGATTTTGGACCATGGGTTTTTCCATGCCGACCCCCATCCGGGTAATATGGTCATCAAGGACGGCAAGATCGTCTATCTCGATTTGGGTATGATGGGACGCTTGAACGCGCGCGATCGGGCATGTTTCGGGCAGATTATCGAAGCGGTGGGATCGAAAAGTTCCAGCGCCCTTAAAGATGCACTCGTTTCTTTTTCCGTTTCGCACGACACGCGCGCCGTCGATCACGCCCGCTTCCTCTCCGAGCTCGATGTGATCATCGATGGGTATGGGAGTAGCGAGGTTTCCGAAATCGACATCGGCGCCCTGCTCAGCGACATCATGGTTCTGGCGAAGCAGTGTCGCGTACAGCTGCCTTCATCGGTGACGGCGGTGTCTCGGGGGATCGTGACGATAGAAGGGACCTTGTTCGACTTCATCGGGTCGTTCAACATCATTGACATCATCAACGGACACATCATGCGTACGAAAACCTCGTCCGAGGACATTGCCGCCGCGTTGCGGGATTTCGCGGTTGCCCTCAACACGTCCGGCCGGGGAGTTTTGACGGCGGCGGAATACTCGGGTGACGCGCTTCGCATGCTTTCCCGCGGTCAGCTGAAACTCAATATGGAGATGCTCGGATCGGATGAGCCTCTTCAGAAGGTGTCGCGCATCGCCAACCGCTTCGTTTTCGGCCTCATTATCGCTGGACTGTTGGTCAGCGCGAGTCTCATCACCACGAACCCCGATATACCCCAGGTGTTCGGCATCCCGGTGCTTTCCTTCGTCGAATACGTGAGCGCTTTCGTGCTTTCGGTTATCGTCGTGTTCGATATCTACCGTCGTCCTAAGTAGATCACCATCGGCGATACCCCATGGTCTCGGATCTCGACCTACCCGATTCCGTCGGTTGTATCGACCGCTTGGCTGCACCGAAAGTCATGCTGATACGTCAGTGCGCTCGGTGCTCCACCCCAGCTCTAGTTTGGTGACCACTTATTCTTTGCTGCGGCTTTTCAGTGTGTTTGAGTTCGTAGACCATGCTGATTGCAGGCGAAGTAGAATTTTCCTCCGTGCATGCGGGGAAAGCGCACTTCACTGCCTTGTTCGGGATAAAGGCGAACGAGTATCATGCGGTCGTAACTCACATAGGCGATGAATACGAGATAGTGCTGCTTGGTCATTTCGTGGGGGAATGTGATGTAGAAGTCCTCTTCGATGGCTTCGATCGTCAGGGTGTGGGATTCGTCGCAGGGCTGCTCCTCCAGTGCTTCGAGGGTTCGCCCGCAGCAGGCAAGGTCCGCGTTACCCGTGGAAGTCAATATGTTTCCACAGGTGGGACATAGGTAGAATTTCAGTCGTTTCATGTTGCCTCCGTCGTTGTCGTTGACATCCAGCTGCCCTCGGAGCATTCCGCTCATATCCACTTCCAGTGCGCGCGATAGTGCCTCGACGAGGGATACGTCGGGCAGCCCTTGGTCGCGTTCCCATTTCGAAATGGTCTTATCGCTGACGCGGAGGATATCGGCAAGCTGTTGTTGCGTCAGGCCTTTTTCCTGTCGAATGCTTCGTATGATCGATCCCGTTGTCGTGTCGTTCATGGATCCTCCTCGGTTTTTTCAAGAATAGTGGTGCTTGTCGGTATGTTCAATCGACGCTCCGTAGAGAAGAGGCTCAAGATCCCAAAGATCCTCTTCGGTTTATGCCGGCAACGATCGGTGGAGAAATATCCCCGAGTATCGGCTGCCTTCAGCAGGGGAACACCCCACGTATATCACCTGCCGAAAGAGCTATTTCGAGTCGCGGTTGAAGAGACGAGGCAAGGTGAATGAGAAGGGTCTCCGTTTCCGTATCCGCTTCCAAGGCTTCACTTAGTTTGCGGGCGCTTGATTCGAGGTGCTGATGCAGGCATCTTTCCGAAAGAGCGGAGCAGGATGTAAAAATCGTTTCGTAGTCGTCTTGTTCCAGGTTCAGGCAACGGGGATCCTTGTCCGCAATCGTGCATCCCAATGCGCACGCCGCTATCGGTTCGAACAGATTGAGTATCAGTTGTTCGTAATCGGGATGGATACTTCGAAGAACCTTCTTGCAGGCGTTCACGTCGAAAAGACGAAGGAAGCTGTTTTCCCGCAGGAGTTCTTCGAGATAGGCGCATGCGTAGGTGATGCCTTGGATGTTTTCGGGTACGGGAATGCTCAAGGGGTAGTCTATATCGGCGGGAATATCCTGTGCGAAGAATCGTGGTGTATAGCGTGTGCGGAATCCCCGTAGACTTTCCAGCGTATCTTTCAGAGCGCGACTTTTGAGGAGGGGCGTGGTGAGTACGACGTTCTTCCATAGGGCATCGAAGTGGCGCGCCTGTTCTTCTAGGCCTTCGATGCCGACAGCGAAGGCCGTCTCCGCTGACTGAGCTAAGATTTTTCGGGCGATGAGGGGATCGGGATCGCGGGGATCCAGCTTCAGCACGAAGCAGATCGACTCAAGAAGACGATGGGCGGTATATTCCGGCAGCGACGTGCTTTCGCCCATGGTGTAGAGAAAGGCAAGAGAGGTGAAAGCCCCTCCTA
Organism: uncultured bacterium; assembly: GCA_905214325.1. Lineage (GTDB taxonomy): Bacteria > Actinomycetota > Coriobacteriia > Coriobacteriales > Eggerthellaceae > Anaerotardibacter. The sequence goes on along the minus strand of CAJMLT010000004.1, from coordinate 24,936 downwards.
ATTGGCACTGGAGCTCCGTCTGTTCTTCGAAGGACAGATCGAGAAGGTCTTCAGAGCAGGCGAGATCCTCCGATGCGTCCATCGATGTCATATTCCGATCGCTGAAGTTCGTCGTGGTCTTCGTAGAAGGATCGGGCGTAGGCGTTATCCGGTCGTTCGCGTCGTGCTGCTTCGTAGACGCGGTCCAATGCGTCCCGTGAGGATTGGTGTCGTGTTGTTGCTTCGTCATGATGCTCCTCTTCCAATCCGCAATCGGTTGCTTGGTCATCGTCGCCCGCCGTGCTTCGATCGACGATACGTTGCAGGGCTTCGATGGTTACCTCTTCGAGAAGGGCGGTGCTGCCCTGCGCTGTTTCGTCGAAGGCGATGCGCAGTGCCCGGGCAAGGTCTTCGTCACTTATTCCCTCTGTTTCATCGGCATCCGATTTACGGTGGTAGAAGATATCCTGCAGCTCTTCCAAGCTTCGTTCGATGGTGTCGTTTTGGATATGGGGTGAATCTCCGAAGGATTCGATGAGGAGAGGGGTTATGCCCGGACCGAACTCCACCCGCCCCGTTGCCTTGAGTGCTTCGTTGCGGTTTCGAATGAGATCCGCCATCTGTTCTTCGGTGAGAACGATACCGTGACGGCTGCCTGCTTCGTTACAGGCCGCCAGCTCGTCATGGACGCTTTTCCGGGTAAGAAGGGGAAGGGAAATCGATAGTGCTTGGCTCATACGCATCACCTCTCATAGGTTATATACGCCTTTGACCGACATAAGATAAGACTCGATTTCCCCCCGCTTTTGTGCCTAGGTTCGCTTTTCGAAAGAAAGAGTGCTTGAGAGCCTCTTTTCGTTGTGGCGCGGCACGTGGTCACTTCGGTCTGACCGCTTTCGTCGGAGTGCTTGCGGGCTTCCCTTTGCCGTAATGGCGATGAGGGTGGGTGCGCTGATTTTCGGGAGAGGCGTTGGGGGAGAGGAAGGTAAACTCAAGGTAACGAATGGTAAAACACTTGTTTATGAGGGAAAAGAGGGAGATCTTTCGGTTAAACTTATTAAGTACGATAGGTGCTTAAGAAGGGAGACCTACTATGAATTCTGATTCACGTGTGGTTAAGGGGCTGAATATAGCGACGCTCATCATAACCATTCTCGGTATAGTGGGAGCGTTGATCATCATTTTCACGGCAGCCCTCGGTGGTGCGGCCGTTTCCGATCCAAGCGTGGCACGTTCGCTTAATGCCGATGTCAATCTGTATACGAACGGTGCTGAGGAAATCGATCCTTCCGTGGTTGCGATATTCCTTGCTGCTTTCGGTGGTGTAGTGGGTGGTCTCGTCCTCATTGCCAAGATCGTGGCGCTGATCGCCTCCATCCTCGCTCTTCGCAATGCCGACAAGCCCGAGAAGCTGGGCGCCGCATTCGTGTGGGCTATCATCGCCGCTATCATCAGCTTCCTGTTCGGTAGCATCATTTCCTGCGTTCTGTTTGTTGTTTCGGCGGTGTATATCAACAGGGTTAAGCGGGGTCCTGTGGCACCTGCTTATGTGCCTGCCGGTTATCCCGGTTCCTATGCCGATCCGGGCGTTCCGGGCAATCAGGGATCTTCCTCCTATTCCAACAACCAGATGCCTCCGACACCTCCTACGCCGCCGGTGCAGTAGGGTTGGAAGTTTCCGCAATGTACGATCCCGTGCGGTGAGCACGGGGGATTCGTTTCGGATACATGAGGGGCATCTCTTATACGGGATGAACGGGTAAGACAATAGGGTCACTCCGTCTGCGGGCGGGGTGACCTTTTTAGTTGGGTGTCGAGTGCGATTTGCTGCCTGATGCCAACCCCATCCGATGGTTCTTGTCTACCGTGGTGACAGGAGGCCGTCAGTGGGAAGATCCTCCCGCATTTCGGTAATGTTCTTCCAAAGGCGTTTGGGCATGAAGGACCTTCGCAGCTCGGGGTTATAGCGGGATTCGACCGCCACCGTTTTGTAAAAACGTTTCCAAGCCCGTTGCATCGAAATTTCATCGGCGGTTCGTTCGGGTATATCGATGATGTCACTGCGTACGAGGTGCCAGCCCGTCCCCTCATAGACGCCGGCGAGGTCATGCTCTTCGTCGTAGATGATGAAGGGCTGGGTATTGAATCGTGCGGAGAACCAGTCCATGAGAAGGGGAACCACCGATGCCTGCGGGTTGCACCGTGCAAACCATAGCCCTCCTTCGAGATGTTCGAATCGCATGAACTGTATCATGCGATGTCGCTCGTTGAGGACGGATTTACGCAGAGCGAGTAAGGGCTCGACGGCGGGATGTAGTATGTCGGATAAGGGCCGAAAACGTCCCTGCTTCGGTCCTTCGTTCATGACGTGTCTGATGAAGGCGTAGACGATCGTACCGGTATGGGGGTCGTCGGATACGGATGCCGTTCTGAGGTCGTCGAACGTTTCTTCGTCGCTGTAGCGGCATACACCCTGTCTCACCCGAAGCGCTTTGTTGATGTCCGTCTCCACGAAAAGGACGCGTTGACCCAAGCGGGGTTGTAGGCGCGATGAGGGGGCGATATCGGAGGGGACTTCCCGTCGCACGTAGCTTTCGAAGACGGCGCTGAGCAACCCTTCTAGGCTGCCATCGTAGGTGTAGGCGATGGAGTTGAGGGTGTTTTTCGCGGTGTCGCCCGATGGAGCAAGGTTACCTGAGGGGAATCGTTCGTTCATATTCATCCCGCCTCTTCAAGTGCGTGCTGCCAGCCGAAGGAGCCGTCGGCTGGGGTGGTGGTGCCTTGCGTTAGCCCGTGCTGCATTGCCGGTTGCATGCGATTTTGCCGAAGGGGGGTTGTTGTTTCGAAAAGACTCATCTGTCGGGGGTGGATCTTGTCCGCCCGTCTTCCATGCCGTCCACCTGCTATGGGGGCGGCAAGATGGCTGCGTAAGGTCTCACGGGAAAAATCGACATCGAAGCCCCCGTACGATCCGTTGCAGGTAATGAAGAAGCGTGCCCTTTTATAAGCGATGCCCAGTTTGCGCAATTCCTGTTCGCGCAGTGTTGTGGTCTTGCGGGCCCGCATGATCGACCGGGAGCCACGGACCCCGATGCCGGGTACACGCAGAAGGTCTTCAAGGGGAGCGGTGTTTACTTCAACGGGGAAAAACTCAAGGTGGTTGAGGGCCCAATTCGCTTTCGGATCGACTTCGGGGTCGAGGAACGGATTGTCCTCATCGATGATTTCCGTCACGTCGAAACGGTAGAAACGCAAAAGCCAGTCGGCTTGATAAAGACGATGTTCGCGATTGAGCTGTATGCCATCGCTGGCTGGAAGGCGGTTGTCGTCGTTGACCGGAAGGTATGCGCTGAAAAAAACCCGCTTGAGCGAAAAGGTGCGGTATAGAGCGGCGGATAGATTGAGGATCTGAAAATCACTTTCCGGGGTAGCTCCTATGATCATCTGGGTCGATTGACCGGCCGGAACGAAGGCGCGCTCCTTCTTCACGGGTCTTGTTTGTGCCATATAGGTTGTTTCCCTGCGCATAAGCGCCCGCGTGTCTTTGTCTTCGGCGATGTCGTTTCGTATTTGCGCCATAGGGGCCAAGATGTGCTGTTTGGTTTTTTCGGGAGCCAGAAGGGAGAGGCTTTTCTGCGAAGGTAATTCCATGTTGACGCTCATGCGATCGGCGAGATGACCGAGTTGGGCTATGAGGTCGGGCGAGGTTCCGGGTACGGCTTTGGCATGGATATATCCACGGAAGCGGTACTCACCACGTAGGATGGATAGTGTTTCTATCATGAGTTCGGTGGTGTAGTCGGGGCTACCTATGACTCCCGAGCTGAGGAAAAGGCCTTCTATGTAATTGCGGCGGTAAAACGACAGAGTGAGATCGGCCAGCTCGCGCGGCTTGAAGGCCGCACGGGGCACTTCGTTGCTCACTCGATTGACGCAATAGGCGCAGTTGTAGATGCAGACGTTGGTCATGAGTACCTTGAGAAGGGTGATACAGCGCCCATCGGCTGAGAAGCTGTGGCATATCCCTGCTGCAATCGTGTTGCCCAACTTGCCCTTCTGTGCGTTGCGGTCTATGCCTGATGAGGTGCAGGCAACGTCGTATTTCGCGGCATCGGCGAGTATTTCCAGTTTGTCAGCCAAGTCCATACGTACATCCGTTCGATCTTCATGTCACCTATTATTAGCGAACATTTGTACGAAGTCAAGGGTTGTCCGCGCTCCTTTTCGTCGTCAGCACTTTCACTTCGTCGCCCTTTGTCATTTCGATGTCTCCTTCATGCGCATCGCGCGGCATCCCGTGGTGCTTGGGAGGGGAGGTTGCGCTCATTGCGTGGAGTCTTTTTCAAGGAAGCGTCAAGAATGCGTGAAAAGGTGATGAAAGCTTCCCGACGAGGCTGCTCCCTCGCTAGGCTGGAAGAGATAAGAGAAAGGGGATCCGATGCTTTCATCCGAATCGACGGCAGCGTTGGCAATGAGGAAAACGCTTGCGATGGAAACACAACGGGAAACGAAAGAGGCGAAGGAGAAGAAGGGGTCGTTGTTCGATGACCTTTCGGTTTCCCAGATTATCGCCGGCGCCTTAGCCGCGGTCACCTCCATGTTGCTCTCCTCGCAGATAGGGATCGCCGGGTCGGTGATCGGTGTCGCCGTCGGCTCTGTGGTGGCTACCATCTCCTCGCAGCTCTACAAGAAGATGCTGTCGGCCTCGGCCGACAAGATGGCCGACAGGCTTCGCGCCTCCGCCTCCGCTTCCGGTGATCCTTCGACCCTCGGTGGCGCTCCCGACGCAACCTCCTGTGGTGACGCTGAATCGACTCTTGCCCGTGCGCGCTTCGAACGAGCCCGTAAGGCAACGGTGCAGAAGCGCGCCGTGTTGATAGCGGTTGCTTCGGCACTTGTTGCCATCGCGATCTCCGCCGTCGTTATCGATATGGTTACCGCGGGGGAGGGCATCGGCGAAAAACCCGTGGCCACTTCCACGGTTGAAACGGTTCAGCATCGGGAAGGTGGGTCCACGTCTGCGCCGGCGACGATCGACGATTCGTCTTCTCAAGACGCTGTGGTGGATGCCGATACGCAGGGATCTGCTCCGTCGGGGGTTCAGGAAGGGAACGCTTCGGGCTCCGATTCAAGCTCGGGATCCGGTGCGGGTACCGGTTCCGATTCCGCCGTTGATGGTGGCGGACAAGGTGTCGGGGACTCGAGTTCCGGTACCGGCTCCAATTCCGGCTCCGACACCGGATCGAACGCCGATTCCGGAGCCGGTTCGGATGGGTCGTCGTCGGGATCGGGGCAGCCGTCCGGTGATGTTGCAAACGCTGCACGTGCCGCTGCTTAAAGAGCTTCGGCGCCCGAGGGCACCGAAGTAGGTTGCACTTTTGAGTTGGCACCCGCTTCGCGGGCATCCGATTTCGCCGTCGAAACCCGCAGCTCCTATTCGGCTCCCTTCTGCCGAACCTCCCATTGGTCGGCAACGTAGAAGCGACGTTTGTTCTGCGTGATGGTAAGGGTGATGCGCCCGTCGTTGACCAGATAGATCAGGTGGGCGAAGGTTTCACCGAGCGAATAGAATTTCTGGTCCATCGTCCATCCGTCCCAGTTGTCGTGCTTCCATGACGCGCTGCGGGCTATGTCGATGATGCTGGTGTGCCCTTCGGCGACCAGCGTATACAGCTCCTCGAGGCGTGCCTTGTGATGGGCCTTGAGGTAGTCAACCCGTTCGGCGACGCCGGTGAACGGATCGCCGTGACCGGGAAGGATGAGGTCCACGTCCAGATCGCGCACCTTGTCCAAGCTGTTCATAAATTCCCGCAAGGCGTTGTAGGGGGTCATCCAGCTCATGATGGTGGGCGTGATGCGCTCGAGCACATGGTCGCCGGCGATGAGCAGCTTGAGGTTGGGTTCGTAGAGACAGATGTGCCAATCGTCGTGCCCGGGCGTGGTGATGACCGTGAAGCGATAGTCGCCGTTGCGGTAGATGTCGCCGTCTCCCAGGTAGAAAAGGTCGGGCTGGTTTTTGAGGGGCAGCAGTTCGGCCGACACGCGGAATTTGCTCGCGTCACGCTTCTGCATGCTGCGCTCGTCGTATTCTCCCGGGTCGATCAGGTGGCGCAGGAGAGGATTAAACACCGACGACTGGAGGTTCATGAGATTCTGCACTTCCTGGAAGGAGTGCATGTTCGCGTAGATGCGCATCCATCTGCGCCAGATGCGGTCGAGGTTTCCCGTGTGATCGGGGTGGGAATGCGTGAGTACGATCTCCACCGATTCCCAATCGCGTCCCAGCTGTTTGAGCGCGTCGTCGAGGGCTTTTTCGCAGTCGGGATGGCTGAAGCCCACGTCTATGATGGTCGTCTTGTCTTCTCCCAGGATGAAATAGGAATTGAGTGAGCGCAGTGGATTATCGGGCAGGGGAATGGGCACGCGGAAGATGCGGGGGCGCAACTCTTCGATGGCGGGGTTCTGAGACATGGGCTACTCCTTTTCGAGTATTTTCTCCATTGTAGCCAATCCTTTTGCGGCATGCGGTATTTCAGGACGATTTAAAAGTATCGACAATCTCCCTCCATCATTTGTGGTGATCAAAACTTGGGAGGGGAATCCGCTCGGCGGTTGCTTTCCGGTTAGCCCGAAGGTTTCGTCGGTGGTTTTGTTGCCTGAGAGGGTTCTTGGAAGCCAACGCGGCGCACGGTTTCCCGGTGTTTGAAGAGGTGGCGCCATGATTCGGGAAATAATCTGATCGGAGGTTGCCGTGCATCGCGACTCCAGCCCAGGCTATATGTCCAGTGATGACGAGCTCGTCGCTTTCGGGTGTAAGTGGCTTCCCAAGTTCAGAGATATCCGTGTTTCATATTGCGAACTTTTCGATTCGCTGGATTTCTCTAGCGACTGCTTCGCGCTGGGTTTTGAAATGAATTGTGGGAATTCATTCGGAAGCGCGCCTCTCCGTTCTATCTCCAGTATGAGATTCGTGTAAGCAACATCCTCGAAAAACTGCATTCGCGAAGCCTTAATGGCGCTCTGCGTAGCTGGATCGAATGTTGCATTGAGCATATTTTATGGATCAGCAACGTGTGTCGCGCTCTACGAACAGCTGTATCTTTCCCGCAAAGCCGCCATCTTTTACGAGTCCCTTAAGATTGCTGCCATATTGACCGACCAAGTCTTCTAAAAGATCCTGTTCCGATCCGGACCAAGGCTCGTAAGGATATATCTTTCCATTTTCGGTAATGAATCTTGCAAGGAAATACCCATCATCGAGAGGTTGCGGAACGATATCTACAATTCCCCCAAAATCATGATGGGCATTTTCGAGAGCGTATTCAGAATTTGGCTGATCTGCCATGACCGGGCCCCATGCAGCCCCCTCGGAATGCAAGCCGAATAATTTTATTTCACCTAGGATATTGATGTTTTCATCGTTTTCATACAGGAAGGGAATCCCTTTTCTTCTGTAATCATCGCAATCATCATATATCGGTATTCTGGTTGCGGCCTCTTTTCGTTCCTTGAATTCACTTTCAAACCAATTCATATAAAGAATGGAAAGCAGTGCCGTTGACAAAGGGAACTTTTCGTTTCCGACAATAATGGCATCTGTTTTGCAATATGGGCAGAGGGCTGTATCCTCTTCATCGTTCTCGCGTAGCCAATCGATGACTTCTGATCCGGCGAACGTGCTTCCACAATAGAAACACCCACATTTGCCCGCGTGTTCAACCCGACTCCTGTTGTAAGCCGTTTGTCTATTAAGCTCGTACTTGTCCCAAAACTCTACTGAAGGGACATCTACCGATGGGTCATCCGTAATCACGTTTCTGTTCGACATCGTTAACACCACCTAATCGGGTTTCCGGTTTCAATTGAGGCAACAAGAAGGTTCCTGATTCGTTCGGCTGTCCAATATTTGCCTTCATAGAGAAAAGGAGCCTTTTCGCTGGTGACATAGAACTCACGCTCCGTTTTCGGTGCCCCTTCGGGCCCTAATGAATCGAAGGTTTCGGTTTCTTCTCCTGTATCCAAGCATACGATTCTCATTCTTTGACCACCATTGTGATCTGGATTTCCCACGGGAATCTGCTTGAAATGCGTTGTCTCTATATAGGGGAGATCGTTATGGGTGAAGAACACTTTGCCTCCGCTCATTCCGACCCTATCGTAGGGACCATACATCCAGGTGAATGCACCGGTATCCGTTGATGCCCAAACCTTTTCATCGGTTTCACGATCGCGTAGAACCCATTGGTCTATTTCGGTTATCACCTTGATGAAACGATCAAGCTCATCGAGGGTTGCTCTGGCTTTGTCTGCCGGATAGATCCCCCCGTTTCCATCAGGGAGAAGGTTGCTCAAAAAAGGGAATTTCTCCCCGCCGCCGGCCTCCTCGACCAAATCCCTGAACTGAGCACAACCAGCCCAGTTGCTAACCCATTCACTACAATAGTCGCCGTATTCGTGTTCGCAGCAGCTATCCGACCACTTCTCGAATTCATCCCGCAGCAGTTCATAGCGAGCGTTGAAGCGTCGATGATCGTATTTTTTGTAAGCCTCGTCGAGCTTTCGTGATGATAGATAGCCTTCCTCGTCTATGCAAAGATCGTCCACAGGCACGGGGCCGGGGCTCAATTTGCCCTCCTCAAAGCATCTGCATCTAACCGTTGCGTCCAGTCCCATGATCGACTCCTAAAATGTTCGTCTTTTTCAGTGTCGTGTGGATCTTACAATTTAGGTTGTATATGGCTGTCCTCGATTCAGGACACTTATATTTCCTTGAGACTATACGATTCTTGCATTCGAAATCCATGTCTGCGAGAAAAGGCGGGGTGACATGAAGACGATACTATTGTTCCCGGGCCAGTACTTCGAGCTTGGTAAGCGTAAAGGGTGGGAGCGCCCTGAAGCTTCGATTCGGGGACGGCGAAAACCCGCTATACAACCGATCTTGATACTGCGCGGGCAACTGATGTCGATGCCTATATCGACGATCTCGAAGAGGCATTGGCCGCTGGCTGGCATGGCTTTTCCGGCCGTGCGATCCAGAGACCGCCAGCAGAACCCAAAGACGTGCCGCCCCAGTACGTGATGCAGCCTTTTGACATCAAGCTCTCATATAACGGAAAACCCTGGACAACCGTTCAGCTCGAAATCGGCCATAACGAACTGGGCGATGCCGACGAGCCCGATTTCGCAATCGCCTCAGACGTCGGCATGCTTTTCGAGAAAGTCGGGCTTCCAGCGCCAAAGCAGACCCCGCTCATGCCCCTTCATTTCCAGATAGCGCAGAAGCTTCATGGGCTTTCGGAGGCAAGGAGCAGACGTGCGCACGACCTTATCGACCTCCAGATTATCGCACGCTTGGGCGACATCGATTATCTGAAGACCAAGGAGACATGCATCCGCCTGTTTGCCTATCGAAAGCTCCAAGCTTGGCCTCCCGTCGTGAGAGAAAACGAAGGATGGGGCACCCTCAACTCTGATCAGATTGGGGATCTTGATGTTCTTCCGACTGTTGCTGAGGCGATAGATTGGGTTAATGAGCTGATTGCCAGAATCGATAATGTGAAGTAGCCGACTGCTTCATCGTTAAAACTCACTAGGCAACTATTACCAGGGTTAGCGTTTTCAGTATCAGCATCAGAGCTCACTCCCGCCGCTTGCGCGCTGCGAGTCAAAATGCCTGCGCTACGAGGCTTGCAACTTCTTCAAGGTCACACTTCTGCTCTTAACATTCATCTTTTCCCCAATTGGGTACAAGAGCAAAGTCATCGCCAAAAACACCACCCCAAACAGCAGCAACATACCTAAATCCGTAAATGCCGTGGCCCAGTTTCCGCCGCTCATAACCTCTCGCAGGGCGTCAATGCTGTAGGTGAACGGAAGCCAAGGGCTTAGCGACTGCATGAACGAATTGCTCAGCTCTACTGGCATTGTTCCTGAGCCGCCCACCATCTGCAGCAGCATGATAAGAATGGCGAGTGCCTTGCCAGGCAGACCAAACAGCAGGTTGAGGTTTTGCATGATGACGATGAACACCACGCTAGTAACGGCAAGGATCAGCACGAACATACCTGCGTTAAGCATCGGCACTCCCACCATAATGCAAGCGGCGATTACGGCAAGCACCTCAACCAACCCGTAGAGCAAAAATAGCGGGAAGCGCCCAAATACCACGCCCATGCGCCCTGCTTTCACGCCAGATGCTGGGAAGGGATCTGCAACGAAGAAGATGACGAGCGAGCCCAACCACAGAGCCATGGTAATGAAGAAGGCGGCGAAGCCCAAGCCGTAGTGATCGAGTTCTCCATAGGCATCGTCGTTGACATCCACGGGATCGGCCACGTATTGCGCGAACGAATCCAGGTCGGCGGGAAGTGAATCTGAAATGGTCGCCTGACCGTCAGACAGCGCTCCGCCTAATTCGGACGCCCCTGCTCCGAGGGCGGTCGAGCCTTCGGCGGCCGATTGCAGACCTGATTGTAGCGCGGGTATATTCGAAGCAAGTTCTGCCGATCCGCTTGCCAGCGACGCATTGCCTGTCGACAGCGATGAAGCTCCTTGATTGATGGATGCTATGCTGCTCGTGAGCGTTTCCGATGCCTCGCTAAGCGAGTTTGCCCCCTCTTCAAGTTGCTCCATGCTTGATTGCGAAGCTGAAAGCTGCATTCCTAAGCTGGAGAGGCCGGTTGTCACCTGAGCGGAGGCGTAGGCCAATGTTTGGCCTGGCTCATCGGGACTGCCGATAGAATTTGACGCTTCGGTAAGAGTTCCCTCCGCTGCGGCCACCCCGTCGGATGCCGAGCTTATCCCTGTTTGCAGCGTTGCTAATCCTCCATCAACGCCATCGACTGCAGATGCCGCTAGGGCAAGCCACTCCTGAGTTGTCTTGCCACCATACGCTCCACCTGCAGCCTCGGCTGCGCTGGCGGCTTGAATGCAGCTAGCGGCAGATGAAGCGCCTGCGCGCAGCGTGCCTGAAGTGGTGCTATCTCCGATGCTTTCGCTTGCTTGCCCCAATTTGACAGATAATTCGCCCAGGCTTGATGCGCCCGCCGATAGCCCCTGGCTCAAACTCGTCAACCCGCTCGTAACCGAAGAAGAAGCCGATTCCATGCTTGATGCAGCATTCGCGGCGGTCTGCATACCTTTCGCCGCAGAGGTAACGCCTGAACTTAGCTGGGCTGTTTTGTCGGGGAGCTGCTCGGTTGCGCTTTGCAGCGATGCCGTACCGCTTGAAAGCTGCTGGGCTCCTTGGCTTGCCGTGGATGCTCCTTGCGAAAGGGTATCGACGCCTGTCTGCAGGCTGGAGGTCCCTGAAACTGCAGAACCAAGGCCGTCGGTTAATGTTGCTGCGCCGTCTTCGATTGATGCGGCACCCGTTGCCGCATCGCCGTATCCGTCCGCCGCTGTTTGCAGGCCTGTTTCCAACGCGCGGGCGTACTGAGTGCTGACCATCTGCTGCACCATCGTTGCAAGTTGAGCGTTGATTCTACTCGACAACAGCGAAAGGACGTAGTTCTTGCGTTCGTTGCGCCAAAACGTCAGGTTTGCAACTTCTGCGTCTCCTTCTTGGCCCGCAGCTATCTGCGATGAAAAATCTTTTGAAATGATAAGCGCCATGTAGTAGTCGGTATTCTCGAGCCCTTCATCTAAAAGCTCTGGTGAGCATTCTTCCCATACAACAGCGTCGTTCTCCAAAATCGCCGAAACCATATCATCGCCGTAGTTCACCTGTTCGCCGTCTACCGTGGTGCCGCCATCTTGGTTTACCACCGCAACGTGTAGCTGCTTCATCTGCTCGACAGGGTCAAGAAAACTGCTGACATAGAACATGCTGAAAAAGCCAATCAGTAAGGGTACGGCGATAAATGCCGCGATGGCCATCTTACTGTGCGCGAACTCCCTGAATGACTCCTTGAAAACCGACATACCTCTTTACTCCTTCGTACAGACCCCCGCATCACAGATATACCGTGATGCGGGGGGGAGGGGGGCGAAATATACTTTTGCCAATTGCCGCCAAACCACGTAGACTACGACATTCCGTTATGTACTCGTTCGATACAGCTACTTCAGCAGGTGAAGCGCAACCATTCCCAGTACGCGGATGTCGTAATTAAGCGGGGTGATGGGAGCTACTTCGCGCTTCATATCCAACAATCCGTATACGGCCATACGTGCAGACCGAACCGAATACTCTTCCGTAAACACAATGTCTCTGGGAATCTCGCAATATTGCCCCGTAAAGCCCAAGTTAGTAGATCCTGCGGGGATTACATCAGGTCGGTCACCTACGCTTCGAGGCATGAAGTGGGCGTTGGTGTAGGGCAATGCTACCGGAATGGCGCTCACCACTTCGCCACGGATCTGCTCGCGCACTTCTTCGGGGATAGGAAGAGAGCAGATAAGCTCTTCCAAGATTTCGCGCCCTGTGCAGTCCCACATGGGTTTGCCCACATATGCACCGCATTCGTCACTATGGAATGCGCACATCCACAGGTAGGAGCGATCATCGGTCTGATTGTCCCAATAGGGCGGCGTTGGATTGCGAAGCTCCATGAACCAAGGTGATTCGACGAAAGTACTCGAAAGGCCTTCACCAGTCTTGTTGTGCGTCCATCCCTCAAGCCAATCCATTAGAGTGTTGCCCGCGAACGTGCAGTTGAAGGTCATCCAGTCCGACTTGTCGGGATGCGCGAAGAATACATCGGGATCGCCCAAGCCTGTCTTTTTCGCGGCGATGTTTTTCCATAAGCGCGCGCTCTGCGGATACGAGTTGTCTTTCCTTGCTGGGGTATCTGCATCGCCGTAGGTTGAATTATCCGTCATGCAGCCCAATGTAGCCACAACTTTGTCTTCAGGCGCAAGCTGGATGATGCCGGCGCTGCCGTCTGAGGAAACCGTATGGAGCGCCGTGACCGTAATACCGTCACCGTCGGCGAAGTCCATGTCACATACGCTTTGGCCATAGATGAACTCAACGCCAGCCTCTTCGAGAACCGCCATCAAAGGCTTGATTAGTCCGTCGTATTGATCGCGCTCGGTCAGGATGACTCCCTCAGAAGTGGGAAGGCGCGTGATTAGCGGCAGCAGGCGGATGACGTAGCGACGAAATTCCATGACGCTTGTCCAAGGCGTGAATGCAAAGGTGCATTCATAGCAATACCAGAAGATGGTGTGGAAGAAATGCCCGTTGCGCGCTCCGAACCAATCTTCGATAGTGAGCTCATCTAAGTCGCCTTCATCCGCTTTGATCAGATTAAAGAGCAACAACAACTCAGGCTTTTCCAGGCCATAGCTGCCGTTGGGCATGATTTCTCCAGTTTTATCTATGAAACGGGCGCGTGCATAGACTGGCTGCCTCTCGGCGAAAGCAAACATATCGTCGGTGACGGAATTTCCCTCGTTTTCCAATGACGGAACCGAACCCATGATGTCCCAGAAGTTTTCATACGTGAGCTTGCAGAACATGCGCTCGCCGCGTGCCACCCATCCGCGCTTTGAGTCACCTGCGCCATCGTTTGATCCGCCGGGCACGTCGAGCGCTTCGATGATATGAATGTTACCGCCTTCGAATCCGCAATCACGTAGCAGATAGGCGGCGCCGGTAAGGCCTCCAAGGCCTGCCCCTACGAAATAAAACTGCGCCTCATCGCTTCTTTTGTGATTTCCCAACATGATGCACTTCCTTTCTGCGCTCACGCGCGTTTTCCCGTGATTTCAAATGAGCCCTTTTTGGTTTTGCAGGTGGCGGTAATCGCTTCACCATCTACTGAACCTTGCACCTCGTAAGGCATGAGCCCTACAGGCGTTTTCGCACTACCATCGAAGAAGAAGGTGTTTCCTTCGCATGAGCCGATGGATGTTTCCTCTTTTCCCTTAAGCATTACGCGGGCTTTGAGCGTCGCTCCATCAAGCGAAAGTTCCACTTTGGCTTTCTTCGCTCCGAGAGGCGTGCGCATCACTACGTCATACAATCCCTCAACCATTTCAAATAGCTCCTTTCAAACCCCTACAGTTGTTGTCTTTTGTCGATAGAAACAGTATGATTCGGAGAAAAGTCCTTTGTAACCAGCAAAAATCATTCAGATGTTGGATTTTGCACAGATGGAATCTAATTAACGGATTTTGGGAGAAAACATGGGAGCGAAAGCCGAATACCGAAGCGCAGTTCGTTCACGCGAAGCAATACGCAGCGCATTTGTCGAGCTGCTGAAAACGCGAGATTTGAATAGGATCACCGTTACCGACATCGTGAAATTAGCAGACGTCAACCGCTCTACGTTCTATGCGCATTTTCCTGACGTATACGGGGTGGTTGAATACATCGAAGATGAGACGATGCAGAAGCTGATGGCAATACTCGAGCAAATAGATTCTTCGCAGTTTTTAGCCAATCCCGTTCCCTTACTTCAACAGGCAGGCCGGCAACTAGATGAAGAGAGGGAATACTATCGCATTCTTATTCGGGCAAGCGGTGCGGCTGGTTTTCTTGAGAAGCTTCAGACCGCATTTGCCGAGCGAATGGCAACCGACACGGCAATTCCGTCTTCGCTAAGGACCAATCCGGCTTACATCCTTCGTGTCAATTATTTCGCGGGTGGCATCGTGAATCTTTACAGGCTTTGGTTTGCAGGCGAACTTGATTACACCATGGACGAAATTGCCAACGAAGTTGGCAAGATGATTATCTCAGCATCGGAGGATATGCGTTGAGGTATCGGGAACGATGATCCGCGCGAGGGTCTTATTCGCAAAAAGAGAAGAGGAAGCCCTACTGAGAGGCTGGAAGGCTAATGGCCAAGGAAGACTTTTCAGGTGTTCGACGGACTGGAAGCAATCCTCGACACTCTCGTATCCCCCGGGGATGACGGCATGTGGTATAGGAAGAATAGATGAAATCCCTGCTCATGACTGGTGTTGGGTCCAACTGCGAATCTTGCGTACTGGACAATCAAAGGGTACTTCGAAGATCGCCGGAAAACCTCTGGGTCCATTTTGGGTCCATCCTAAATGGCCGTTTTCCTGCGGTTTTGGTTCACGTGAAGCAACGTGTGTTAATGTAGAAAAAATCCGTTCCATCAGGCAAAATCACCCAAATCTCACTCCCACTCTATAAATACATTTTTTCATCTGGTGCACAGAGTGCCTTAGATTGTGTCGCCATTTGGACGTGATGGCACGTTACGGCACGTGGCGACACGTTGCTGGGACAGCACTGGGACAAAAACCGAAACTCAAAATAAACTCAGTCGGATTGAGTTTCAATTTTTGTCCCAGTAGATGGCAGGGCGGGGTAGGGAGACCAAAAACCCTCCCCTAATACCAAAAACCAGCAAGCCACTTACAACTAACCTAAAGTAGTAATGACAAGTGGCTGACATTCTGGAAAAGAAACCACAGGTCAACTCATTGCTGGAACATCATGTATGCAAAGAATAATTGCAGCTGGCTTTGCTTTAATCGACCATAGGAGTCTGCTGATTAAGATAGGTACTTTTTCTTCCAGGCTTTCTTTCGGCTGTATGCATTTTCAGTCATATCCGAATAGTCGTAGTCGGCCTTAACTTTGCCGTTAGATTGAATTGTCAGGGTCATTGATCCCCATCTCTTTTCTGGCCTAAGCGCATTTCTTTCAGGTTCGATAATCTTATTAATCGCCATGAAATCTTTCATTAGGGAAGATCTGGTGACTCCATCTATATCAAAGCACTTGATAAAGCCATTTTTATTGTCGGTGCTAACGAAGTACTCGATGGAAAACGAGCCTTCTGTGTACTCTGCGCAAAACACAACTTTGGACCATTTGGCTGGAAGAGAGTTTTCAAGAATCGAAAATATCTCCTGGTGCATTTTCTTTTCGCTCATCACATTCCCTTTACGGTATTGAGAAGAAACGTAATCGTTTCTTCGCTATCGATAATATCTGTCACAACAAACGAACTAGGCCTGAAGGATTCGGCTTCGTAGAGAGGTTCAACCTTAAAGAAAACCTCAGCTCCATCCGCCAATGCATCAGCGCATTTTTGCTCAATTGCGGCATAAGCTTTCTGGTTGACTTCACCGCCCATAGCAACAATATTTTCAAGGCCGTTCGAACCATTGAACCGATCTGCTATCAGGTGGCCTCTTTGGTCAAACAGCTCCTCGAATCCTTTACCAATCGTATGAATCTTGTCCTGAATATCTAGTCGTCCTTCGTGGGCTTTTGTTTGCAGGAAACCCTCTGCCGACTCTACTCGTCCCATTGCATCGGTGGTGTACTTATAGCCGTTTAGCTCGTACTTCATATTGGGAACAAGGTCATCGCCGACCCTGAAAACCTGGCCGAGGTCGTCTGTCGCGCACTTCACTCCGTCCAACACAAATTCGTTATTAGGAAGCATGCAGTCACCTTCGCAGATAACCTTCCCCGCATCATCAAGAATCTGGGTGCTAGCTCCGGTTTCAGTAACAGCCGCCCTTGAGGCAAGAAGATTGTTTAAGCCTCGACCAGCGAGGAGCGTTGTGGCTGTGGCTGCGCCAGCAATAGCTTCTCCTGCGATGTCCTCTTGAGAAATCTCTCCATCTTCGGCGCTCGATTCGAGGCTTTTCCCCATTTCGTCAAGGACGAGAACCGAACCAGTTGCAAATGCGACGGGAGCTGCAGCCGTTACTGCGGCGGCACCCAAAGCAACTTCGGTCGCAATCCCGCCGCCCGCTTCGGCGTAGTCTCCGATTTCTCGGACCTGATCGTTGACCCCCATGAAGTCGCCCCATGAGTCAGCTGCGTCGTCGACCGCATGAATCTGGGCTGTTTCAACCGCCGCTTCTTCGTCTCCGATCAGGAGCTCAACGTTGGATTGAACGCCGACGCATGCGTTTTCCCCAACGTCAGCAACGCCAAGGGTAAACCTGCCACCAAGATAGGCCCCGTTTTTTGCGCTTTCGCATACGGTCTCTCCTGCAGCAGTGAGCGCTGGCTCGCAAGCTCTCCAAGCATCGTCTGCCGCCTCTTGGACGCTTGCAACGCTTGAGGACACTACGTCGTTGGACGCTATGCTATTCCATGCGTTGCTGGCGCAGTCGGCGACAGTTCGCTGTGCTTCTTCGAGTGCGACCCTTGCTTCGGCAATGTCAGGGGTGATGTTTTCGATGCCTTCTAAGGCCATTTAAACCACCGGCCTTATCTGCGCTAGACCTATTGAGATTTGCGCAAGGGATTCTGCGCGTTCAGCAGCGTCGACGCCCTTGCGTTCTTTTCCTATTTCGCCGATATGGGCATTCAGCATCGACTGGAGGAACAGATACTGAGCAGGACCCCACTCTTCAGGAGATGAGCCTTCCTCGAAGCTCCAGTTGGAAAGAAGATGGGAGCTCATTCGTTCCTTTAGGTCTTCGGCAGACAAGCCTTCTTCATCCATCAGTTTGCCGATTTCGAAGTATCGATAAGCACTCCACTCAAACAGCGGCTTTCTCATGGATAAAGGCGTCCTTGCCATTTCGACCATTCTGGCCTTTAAGGAATCTGGGAGATCCATCTTGTTTACGCAGCCGCAGAAGTCAAATTCTCCAGGCTCGTCGAGCTTGAACGGATTGACCATGCAAGTGTTGACGAAGCGAAGTTCGTTTTCGCTAATCTCCAGGCCTGTCGCCGATGCGTCGTGCGGCTCCATGCGTTCTTCCGAGCGTTCGTGCAAGCCGATATGGCAAAGCACGGGTTCGATCCATTCATTCTGATATACAGCCGCTACCCCTCTTTGAAGCTTGGCAAGCTCCTGTATCTGGTCGTCGTTCAGGTTGGCCGCCTTGCCCACAAGCATCCTGTCGCTTTCGTCGGGGAGTCTCATGATGACTTTTGTGTTCGTGTTCCTGATGGCAGCCATATCCATGAGGCCCGGTGCTTGATCCACGATAACGAACGCTTCTCCGTAGGTTCTCGTTTCTGCAATTGAGTTGGAAATCATCTCAACGGACTTTGCGGCGATTCCGCCGCCCGTTTCCGCGCCGCCCGCAGGCTGGCAGTTCCTTAGGAGGTTGTGCGCTTCTTCTATGACGGTGATGTGCTTGAGGCCCTCGTTCGTAGCACCGTTCCTCTGGCTCATCCTGTGCTCCTGAAGCTTGATAATCAGAATGCCCATGATTAGCGCTTTGTTCTCGCTGGAACCAACACGGCTGAGGTCAACGATCGCCTTGCTGTCGAATAGGTCTTCATCAGGGGTGGCGCCATTGCAGAAGACTAACTCATTGATGCCGTTGGTAAGGGAGTCGAGCCTGGTCTTAAGGGAACCCCTGTAGTCACCCCTTGTGTCCGCTGAATAGTCGGAGGATTCGATATATTCATCGATCTCCTCGCAGACGTCCTTGAATGTCGGATAGAAGTTGCCTAAGTCGTTTCTTGATCCCTTAAGATCCCATCCGACTTTCTGATATGCGCGGATGACGGATTCCTTCAATACGGCCGGCATTGCCGCGTACATAGGCCAGCAAACATTGAAAACCTCAAGGATGCGATCTATGTGCTCATAAATATGGACCTGCGGAGGGAACACAAATGGGTTTATACGAAGGATTTCACCCATTAGGTGATTGGTTCCGTAAACGTTTGCTTGGCCCGCAAACTCATACTTGTATTCGCCCTTAGCTGGCTCAATTACGAGGAAGTTCGCGTCAGCCTCATCGAGTAGCTTGTATACGGTGTTCGACTTGCCGCAGCCCGTCGAGCCCGTGATGAAGACATGGGAAGTTAATGACTTCGATGAGAGATCTACAGTCAATTCTTCGTCGTGGTGCATATGGTGGATATGTCCCAATCGGATGTCACCGACGGCGCACTTGTCATAGGAAGAAACCTCTCTACCGAAAGGTGCGCATTCGATAACGGGAAGGCCCGGAATGGACTTCCTTGGGATGTTAATGGCCTTCGTGAGCTCCGAGCCCGACAGCTCCGCCGTGCAGGCAACGCGATCTGGCCAGTTTTGCTGGTTGAACCGATGAGAGGGCGTTTCCTCGACCTTGGTGAAAACGGGGTGCTTGAGATGGGTGAGGTAGTCCCTCAAGTCGGCGATCTGCCCTCTGTTCTTGCCACCGTCAACGTGAGCGTTCCAGAGGTTGACCGCAGGGCTCTCCATGTAGGACTCGTCTCCCTGGGTGAGGGAGAGGTACATATGGGAGGCTTCGCTCACCAGGCGTGTATCCGGGGACATCACGTAGGCCGCGAACTGCCAAAGGCCCAGAGCCTCGCAGCTCTCCAATCTCTCCATCTGCCTTTCGATGGTATCGAGCATGTGCTTTATGCCGTACTCGGTTATGGTGACCATGTCATTCGTGTTGGTTCCGACCGTATCGCCCCTCGAAAGGCCAAAGCCTATGTTTGCTCCAAGACTGGGTCCAAATGGGCCTGCTGGCGTTACGGGCATCGAGCCGAACGCTCCGACGTTGACGCTCTTCGTCCAAGTCGTGCTCTCCTGCGTACCCCAGCTTTTCTGGATGCTCGCAAACGGGCTGAGGCCCGTGTAGAGATTGCAAAGCCTGTCTTTCTTCACGACGAGCTCGTCGTGGGGCATCGCCTTGCCGACGAGCATAATCGTGTATTCCTCATCATGCTTGAGGGTGATGCCGTCGATCAGCTTCTCGATTCCCTGGGTTGAGAATTCGTCGCCGAAATTCGTCGCCACATTCGAGACGATTCCGATCGAGCTGTAGCTGACGTTTCCGAAGCGGAGGCTCTCGTTCAGGGCGCTGAATGCAGAGCCCTCGCCGTCGGAGAAGTATCTGACGGGACCGCACTCGGACCCGGGGAAGTTGCCCAGGAAAGCGTCGCGAACGTTCTCCGCCAGGTTCTTGACCTTCTCGGAGTCGTTGGTTTCCGTCCCAACGGCGATGTGCAGCTGGCAGTCTCTATGCGAGCGGTTGATGACGATGGCGATGCTGTTGCCGGAGTATGCGAGCAGGTGATAGACGTTCTTGAGCTTCTCGATTACCTTGTCGTCCTTCTCCAGGACCAGCTTCGAGACCTCGAAGCTGGCGACGGACTCAGTCGGGTTGCTTTCGTTCTCGCGCCTGCACACCGCGTAGCACTCGGACACATGGGGAGCGTATTCCTTGTACACCTCCGCGAGACACTGCCCGTAAAGCTCGTTGGCCAAGCTTGAGGCGCTCTCAGCTATGGCTCGCTCCTGCTTTGCGAGTTGCTTTTGGTCGGGTTGTCCAAACATGGATATCATCTCGTTTCTTCTGGGCTGAGAATGCCGTCGAGCTCATTCTCAACGTCCGTGACGTCCTCGAGCCTATGCTCAAGGTCGGCGATTCTCGCCTCCAGGGCCTCGATCTCGGCTTCCATATCGCTGAGAAGCGTGTTGTCTTGATCGAGCTGCCCCTTGATGTAGTTCCTGTAGGTCTCGCTCCATGCTTGAAGCTGGGTGAAATAGGCATAGATGGGCTTCGTGAACACGGTGGAGAGGAATAGCCCAGGAACGTCTCTGCCGAAGATGTCCTTCTTTCCGCGCAGCTTTGCCTCGAAGGCCCCGGCCTTGGACTCGACCCATTTCTGGCGCGCCATGTCCTCGTTCTTCGTGAGCCGGAGGACGCCGTGCTGGAGCAGCGATGCCTTCTCTATCAGCTCTCCGATGCTCTCGAGAACGCTGCTCACCTCGCCGAATGCCGGGGGCTTCAGGTCCTTCTTGAGGTAATCACCGAGCTGCTTGCGGCCGTACTCGGTGAAGTGCGATTCGTTCTTGCTGACGTACTCCTGCAGCCTTTCCGCGAAGGACTCGGCGTAGGAGGTCATCTGCCTCACGATCTCCGCCTTCGCGCCCGAGTCCGCGAGATACACCGCGTCGACGAGGTTTTGCTGGCAATGCTCCCTGATCCTCGCGTTCAAATCGCTGTCCATTGCCAGCGGGTCGTTGAGGTCGAGGCCGCCATATATCCCATCCATCACGCTGGGGAGAGCGCGGCAGTATTCCTCAAGTGGGCGATTGAATTGCGCCGCCATTTCCTCGTCGAGCCCGACGGTCATGGCGATGCGGATGGAATCCAGTTCCGATATCAGCGCCGCACGTTTCTCGGCCTTTCGCTTCTCCGCTTCCGCCTTGGCCTCCGCCGCCTCGCGCTTCTTGCTGTCCAGCTCGGCTTTCACGACGGCGAACGCTTCCACGAGGTCCTTTCTGCCCCTCACGCACTTCTTGTACTTTGAGTGGTTGTCGATGTAGTAGAGGATCTCGTATTCGAGGGATGGGATGCCCGTATCGAACAGGTCGTCGCTTACCCCGAGCTCCTCTTTCAGGCCCCTCTTTCCGCATGGGTAGCTGTTGTGCTCAGGGAGAGAAATTCGCTTGGCGCTGCTCTGCTTTAATTGCCAGTCTTCATATATGTCCTTATAGGACTCGTCGAGCCACGGCTCGCTTTCCGTTTTTCGCTCTCCAAGCGCACCAATCGGAGTTGTAAAAAGAATAATCGATTTACCGTGCCAGCTCCTGATCTCTGCGGATACCGATTCTCGGAGCTCCGATTTGGACAGCTTGTCACATTTTGTGAGCACGACCAGGCAACTGGGGCAGGAGAAGTTCTCCGCGTACTCATCCAGCATGTGCATTACCTCGCCCGTGCCTTTCCCGGACGTGCGGTCTCGCTCTGTGACGAGGATTGGCAGGGCGTTGGTCTGCTCGCCAAGCAGCCTCCCGAGCGCCAGAGAGTGCTCTTGCTGGTCGATCTCGTTGTTGTCGCTTCCCGGTGTATCGAAGAAGACGATTTTGTTGTCAGCCTTGTCGAGGAGCGATTTCTTGAACGGCAGCTCAATGATCACGTTGCACCCGAAGGAAGAGAGGTATTCGCCATCGGACGGATGCCTGCTGCCCTCATTCAGCGCGTCGAGGATGTCCCTGATGACAGAGATCTTGCTACTGGATGTCGCCTTAATGAGGGAGCTCAGCCTGTGAGCTATCCTGGCGGACTCTTCTTCGTCGTCGATCGGTTCAAGCCCATGGCTTGATACGCGGAACTCCGCCTTCGCAAACTCCTCGGATTCCGCTTGGCGGAAAAGGGTGATGCGGTAGTCGTCCGATCTGACGACCTTGACGTTCTTCGCAGTGCTTGGGTTGACCTTGCTGGGAAGGACATCTTCGCCGATAAGCGAGTTAATCAAGGCAGACTTGCCGACACTGTAGTTTCCGATCACGCATACCGGGATCGCGTCGCTAATGGTCTCTTCGAACTTGATGATCGTGTCGCCAATCGTCTTGTCCTCCGTCTCGTAATACGCACCCCCGGGCAGATAGTCGTCAAACTCCGATGAGATCCTTTCGTAATCGGCCCTGATGATCTCAAGCGTTTCGTCGGCATCGCGAAATGAGCCCACATGAGAACACGTGAGGAGGCCTGCGCCCCCTCTCTCGTCGTAAACCCTCTTCACCGTTCTTTCGAGAAGCTTATAGTCCGCCACGGGACCGACGAATTGGATATCAAGACCCTCTGGAACCGAGTTCTGGTTGTCGTTGACGATCGAGACGATGTCAACGACGCAATTCGAGAACAGCACGCGCTGGTTTGAATACTTCAGCAATGCAGAGCCGTCTGACAAACCCGTCCAGTGCCCTTCTATGCTCTGCGCAATCTTGAACCCTATCGAGTTGGTGAAGGGGTCGTATTCTATGCGCGTCACTTTTTTCATATGCACGTCCTTACAAAACTGCCTTCTGGCAGAAATGATACCCAGTCTAGTTATTATCCTATGTTTGGCGACTTCATGTCGGGCGGAAATGCGGGGAAATCCTTATTGCGGCCCTACTGGGACAAATTGTCCCAGTAGGCCACAAAGCCGATATATGCCCCTTTTCTGAATACGGGACTTACGAAACCCAACAAAACCCAGGACGCCTCTTTCGAAAGCCTCCTTCTCGCCGTTCGTGTAGAACGCAGAGAAACGTACATGGCGTAACGCCGCGCAACACCGCGGCACGTCACGGACTTGATAGGAGGGCGAATGAGACTACAGAGCGGTTGCGGCAGCAACGCCCAGAACGGGCAGGCCGCAGGTGTCCCCAGCGAATGGATGACCGTTGCCGAGATTCCACCTACCAAGTACACTGCCGCAGCATTATTGGGCGGCGTTGTAGCTTCTGCGGGCTTGGTGATAGCGCAGCAGGTGATTAAAAACAACGCGGCTGGCAAGGCGGAAGTTTCAACTGATGATTTGATTGCAATGCTTGAGGGCAATATTGCCGAACAGGAAAAAGAGCTTGCTTCCAAAAACGAAGAGCTATCAGCGATGAAAAAAGAGATAGGCGAAATGGAAGAATCCATCGAGGAAACCAACAAGTTAATCGTTCAGCTAAGGGCTGCCGAAGCTCTCGAGGAAGCCGAGCGAAGAAAGACAGTGAAGAAGATGCTGAGCGACTAGGAACTTGCTGGGTTGCTGGGTGACTTTCGACGAGTTTGACAGCAATCTCGCTAAAGGACAATTGGATGCAACCGCCAAGCCGCCATCAGGCGAAGCGTTCGTCCTTTTCGAGTGACCGGGCTATCAGCTCAAGCACGCCGATGGCGTCACCGTAGGATATTTCCTCATAGAGTAACGGCATCGTGAGGCGCTCATAGTCTGCTTTGTATGCGGCAGTGGAAACGATCTCGCGCAGCGTGGCCGGGATGTTCACGCTTGCGTCGGCTGAAGGACAGCGAAAGCCCCCGACGCGCTGCTCTCTGACGACAGCCATCAGGTTGAGCAAATCGCCGTCCATGTCCACCGCGCCGCTGAGCTTCCTTAAGTCATAGATGTGGCGTGACTGCCTCGAGGGGATTTCACCTGACAAGTAGTAGTCGCAGAGCGCGAAGACCTTGTCGCAGAACGTTCGCTCGAGGGAATTGGCGCGCACGTCGAAAGCATCGAGGCCGTATTCGCTTACGGCGTCATCGAAGCCCTGCGCTGCGCAGTACTCGCCGATGAAGCTCTGGATCTGGCGCACCTTCGCAGGCGACGCCGGCGTCATCACCGCGGTCTCGATGATGAGCATGTCCGGCTCATCTGACTGCATGATAGATGGCAGCGGCAACTCGTAGCGGTTGTACTCGCGCCTGCTCCTGGTGCTGCCGATGTTCGGGATTTCCAAGCCGAGCTTGCCTGCCGAGGCGACGACGGCAGCCTTGATCCGCTTGCGCATCCCTTCCGTGGCGTGCGCCTCCTCGATGCCGAGGTCCACGTCTTCCGAGAAGCGCTCGATGATGCCATAGCATTTCGAAAGGCAGGTTCCGCCCTTGAAGACGAGGTCGGGGTCGGCCGAAGCGAGCTCTTTGAGCATGGCTACCGCGAAGTAGTCCTTCACGATGAAGGAGACGGCGCGCCCGAAGTGCTCAGACGTTGCCGCCACGAGCTCCCTGAAGTCATCCGCGTTTTCATGCAAATACATCTTTTCGCTCGCATTCTATGAGTTGCTTTGCCGTCTTGGCCGGGTAATACGTAGCACAGTCGTAGACCTGCTTGCGGCCGGCCTTCCTAGCCAGCGTTCGCAGCGCCGAGATGGAGTATTCGTCCATTTCCCTTACCGGCTCGTTCGTGATGACGTCGAGGAACCTCAGCGCCTGCACGTTCTCCGCCGTCACCTTCGTGCGAGGGCGTCGCAGCCTGATGGACTTCCAACCGCCGAATGCGGGGATGTCGCGCACGCGCGTGGTCTCGCTGTTGGTGGTCACCTCGAGCGTCGCCGGCACCTGATCGGTGACGCCCACGCTGTTCGCCAGTCCTGCGCCCGAGACGTAGCCGATGACCTCGCCGTCGCGCTCGATCCACTTGCGCCGGACAACCTGCTCGGGAAGCAGGCGCGACTGGCCGAAGCGGGTCTTTCGCGGCAGGTAGTACACGCCGCGATCGAAGCGCGCCAGCGCCCCGTCCTCCATCGCGCGGCCGATCCAGCGATAGAGCGTCTGCCGCGTCTTGCCGGGGAAGGCGGCGGCGATGTCCTCCATGAAGATGGGCTCGTTCGCTCCGTA